>JACQDD010000083.1 GCA_016201265.1 Terriglobales bacterium
CACAGACATCAACCATGCCGCACGAACTGCCGAAAGCTTACGAGCCGGGCGCGATTGAAGCGCGCTGGGCGGAGTACTGGGTCCGGGAAAAACTCTTTCATGTCGAGACGCCTGCTGCGGGCGAGACGCGGCCGGTGTTCACGCTGCTGTTGCCGCCTCCGAATGTGACCGGCCGTTTGCACATGGGACACATGCTCAACCAAACGCAGATGGATATTCTGGTGCGCTGGCATCGCATGCGGGGGTTTCTCACGCTCTGGCTGCCGGGGACGGATCATGCGGGCATCGCCACGCAGATGATGGTGGAGCGCCAGCTTGCGAAAGAAGGCAAAAAGCGGCGCGAGATGGGGCGCGAGAAGTTCGTGGAGCGCGTCTGGGAATGGAAGCGGGAGTATGGCGGGGCGATCCTGGAGCAGATGAAGCGGCTGGGCGCGTCGGTGGATTGGGGACGCGAGTACTTCACCATGGACGAGGGCCTGTCGCGCGCGGTGCGCGAAGTGTTCGTCCGGCTGTATGAAGAGGGGCTGATCTATCGCGGGAAGTACATCGTGAACTGGTGTCCGCGATGCGAGACGGCGATTTCGGACCTGGAAGTGAAGCACGAGGACGTAGCGGGGAAGCTGTATGAGATTCGTTATCCGGTGATGGGGACTGGCGAGTTCATCACGGTGGCGACGACGCGTCCGGAGACGATGCTGGGCGATACGGCGGTGGCAGTGAATGCTTCGAATGAACGGTACACGCATCTGCATGGGAAGAGAGTCCTGCTGCCGCTGATGAAACGCGAGATCCCGATCATCCTGGATGAAATTGCGAAGCCGGAGTTTGGTACGGGCGCGGTGAAGATTACGCCGGCCCACGATCCGAATGATTTTGAGGCGGGGAAGCGGCACAACCTCCCGCAGATTGACGTGATGGACATCCACGCGCGGATGAACGAGAACGCGGGCACTTATAAAGGACTGGATCGTTACGAGGCGCGCGAGGCGGTGCTGGCCGACCTTCAAGAACAGGGCTTTCTGGTGGCGGTGAAGGACTACACCGTGCCGCTGGGGAAGTGCGACCGGTGCGCGACGGTGGTCGAGCCGCGTTTGTCGGAGCAATGGTTCGTGAAGATTGAGCCGCTGGCGAAGAAGGCGATTGCGGCGGTGGAGTCGGGCGAGATCACGATCACACCCGAGAACTATCGGCAGATTTACTTGAACTGGATGTACAACATCCACGACTGGTGTGTGTCGAGACAGTTGTGGTGGGGACACCGGATTCCGGCGTGGACGTGCGGCGGCTGCAAGGACGTGACGGTTGCGCGCGAGACGCCGGCTGCGTGTCCGAAGTGCGGAGGGGCGAAGCTGGAGCAGGTCACCGACGTGCTCGACACGTGGTTTTCGTCGGGGCTGCTGCCGTTCACGACTCTGGGATGGCCGGCGAAGACGCGGGATCAGGCGGTGTTTTATCCGACGACGCTGCTGATCACGGCGTACGAAATCTTGTTCTTCTGGGTGGCACGCATGATCATGTTCGGCTGCCACTTCATGGACGGACACTCGCAGGACGCGGCGGTCAAGAAGGTCAGCGGGTGGGGCGAGAAGAAGAATGACAGCGTTCCGTTCCGGCAGGTGTACATCCACGCGCTGGTGCGTGATGCGGACCGGCAGAAAATGTCGAAGACGAAGGGGAATGTGATTGATCCGCTGGAGATCATTGACCGCTTCGGGACCGATGCGACGCGGTTCACGCTGGCGGCGATGGCGGCGCCGGGGACGGATATTGCGTTCAACGAGAGCCGGACGGATGGGTATCGGGCGTTTGCCAACAAGATCTGGAATGCGGCGCGGTTCATGTTCATGAATGTGGATCGGGCGGAGTCAGCGGGAGTGTGGACGCTGGGGGAATTTCTTAGGGCGGTGGACAGGAGTGTCCGTCCCACACGGGCGTTGGAAGACCGGTGGATTCTTTCGCGGTTTAACCGGGTGACGAAAGAAGTAAACGAGGCGCTGGAAACCTATCGGTTTCATGAGGCCGCGAATCGAATCTACGATTTTTTCTGGGGAGAGTTTTGCGATTGGTACATCGAGTTGATCAAGCCGCGGTTGATGGAGAGTGCCAGTCCCGAGACCGCGAAGCTGGCGTGCGGGAATCTGGTCAGCTTGTTTGAGGCGTCGCTGCGGCTGCTGCATCCGGTGATGCCGTTCATTACGGAGGAGATCTGGCAGGCGATGTACGATGGCAAGCCACCGCTGAAATCCATTGCGCTGGCGGCTTATCCGGCGGCGGATGAAGCGCAGATCGATCTGGCGGCAGAGACGGAGATGGCGGTGCTGCAGGATTTGATCGTCAGCGTGCGAAATTTGCGGGCGGAGTTGAAGGTGGAGCCGAGGGTCAAGGTGCCGATCGAAGTTTTCGCGCACGAGCCAGCGACGCGGCGGATGATTGAAGAGAATCGCGGGGCGGTGGAGCGGCTGGGGAATGTGGAGAAGGTCACTTTTGTCGAGTCATCGCTGGCAAAGGTGGCGGGAGCGCGGAGCACGGCGCGGTTTGATGTCCACGTGGTATATGAAAAGAAGATTGACGTGGCGGCGGAACGAGAGCGCCTGAAGAAAGAGTTGGAGAAGATCGAAAAAGAGATTGCTAACGGACAGCGGCAGCTGAGCAATGAGCAGTTCCTGGCGAAGGCGCCGGCGAATGTGGTGGAAGGGTTGAGGAAGCGGGCGGAAGAGTTGCAGGTGTTGCGGGAGAAGACGGTGGCGAAGTTGAAAGAAGTGGTTAGTGGTTAGTGGTTGGTGGTTAGTCAAGAGTAGGCCTCAGGGGCTAAAGCCCCAATGTTTTCGGGGCTTTTGCGGCACGGCTGAAGCCGTGCCCTCCCGAAGACTAACAACTAACCACTAATTACCACTAATCACTAACAACTGGTTCTTATGGACTGGAATTCACGGCGGATTACGGCCATCATCGAGAACGCGCTGAACGAGGATCGCGCCACGCGCGATGCGACCAGCTACGCCTGCATTGATCCGAATCAGCGGGCGGCGGCCACCATCCTGGCGAAGCAGGAGTGCATACTGGCCGGGGTGGGCTGCGTGCCGCGGATTCTGGATGCATACGCGGCGCTGGATGGGGCGGTGACATCGCACTTCGAGGTCACGAGCCATCCTTCGATTTTTGACGGGATCCGGGTGCACAAGGGGCAGCAGATCGCGGTGATCACGCACAATGCGCGGGTGATTCTGTCGTGCGAGCGGGTGATTCTGAATTTCCTGCAGCGCATGAGCGGAGTGGCGACGGCGACCCGCAAGTTTGTGGATGCGGTCGCGGGCACACGCGCCCGGATTCTCGACACGCGCAAGACAGTGCCCGGGTTGCGCGTGATTGACAAGTACGCCGTGCGCTGCGGGGGTGGACAGAACCACCGGCTCGACCTGTCGGACGGCGTGCTGATCAAGAACAACCACATTGCGCTGGCGGGGGGCGCCGTCACGGCGCTGGAGCGGGCGCTGCACAACCGGCGAGGCAATCAGCCGATTGAGATTGAAGTGCGGTCGCTGGAGGAGATGCAGCAGGCGCTCGAACATGGGGCCGAGGCCATCCTGCTGGACAATATGAGCGTTGAGGATGTGCGGAAGGCGGTGGATATCTGCTCACGGCTGCCGCGGCGCATGCCGCTGGAGTGCTCGGGCGGTATCAGCCTGGAGAACGTGCGGGCTTATGCTGAGACGGGCGTGGATTTCATTTCGGTCGGCGCGCTGACGCATTCTTCGGCGGCGGTGGATATGAGTATGAGGGTGGCGCCGGCGTGAGGCAGCACTTGGCACTTAGCATTTGGCACTTAGCTTTTTCGTACTTGTGGTTTTGCGAACGACTTTCCTCTGACTCGCTATAATCTCCGCATCAGAACAAAGGCTCAATCCCGCATCACAGCAAGCGCTTCGACGCGGACGGATGCCCGCTTGGGGCGCATTGTCCGGCTGATGGTGGATCACGCTACGGTCGTGGTCAGCGGGACCAAGATTGCGGATGAGATTGGCACGAGCCGGTCGGAAGTGTGGCGGCTGATTCAGCAGCTGCGCGGGCTCGGAGTGGATGTCGCCGGACATCCTGCGACCGGCTATCAGCTGCGGGCGGTGCCGGACCTGCTGCTGCCGGAGATTGTGGCGCCGATGGTGAAGGGTACGATCTTCGCGAAGAATCTTCATCACTATTACAAGATTGGCTCCACCAATACAGAAGCGATGCAGGCTGCTGCGGACGGGGCGCCGGAGGGCAGCGTGTTCCTGGCCGAAGAGCAACTGGCCGGGCGGGGGCGCGGGGCGAACAAGTGGCATTCGGCGCGGTCGGCGGGGATCTACTGTTCGGTGGTGTTGCGGCCTGCTATGCCGCCGTCGGAGGCGCTGATTTTTTCGCTGGCGGCGGGACTGGCGGTACAGTCAGCGGTCGCGGGAATTTTTCCGGGGCTGCGTCTGGATCTGAAGTGGCCGAATGACGTGTTGCTGAGCGGCAGGAAGTTTTGCGGGATTTTGACGGAGATGAATTCCGAGGCGACGCGGGTGCGCTACCTAGTGGTGGGCGTTGGGATCAACGTGAACCAAGCGAAGTTTCCGGCGGAGCTGCGTGAGATTGCGACGTCGCTGAAGGGCGAGACGGGCACGGAGTGGTCGCGGGTGGAGTTGTGCTCGGCTTTGCTAAAATCGCTCGACCGCGAGTATCGGTTGCTGGTCGAGGATTCGGCTGCGCGGGATTCGATTCTGCGGCGGTTCGAGGAGAATTCTTCGTCGGCGCGCGGGCGGAGAGTGCGGGTGGAGGAGAATGGCGGGGTGGAGGGAGTCACAGAAGGCCTCGATCCGCGTGGGTTTTTGCAGGTGCGGACGGGGGAGGGGTTGCGGGTGGTGGTGAGCGGGACGGTGAAATTGGAGTAGGGGAACTGCCGAGCTGCGCTCGGCTTGGACGGGTCGGAGACCCGTCCCCACACAAACCATGCTTCTTGTCATTGATGTCGGGAACACGAACACGGTGCTGGGGGTATTTGCGCGGGTGGCGCACGTTCACGAGAGTGACGGCGAGCCTGAGGGCACGCCGCGCTATGAACGGCTGGTCGCCAACTGGCGCGTGGGGTCGCACCTGGCGCGAACCGTGGACGAGTACGGGGTAATTTTCCGCAACCTGTTCTCCATGGATAACCTGGAAGTTTCGAGCGTGCGCGGGATTGTGATTTCGTCGGTGGTGCCGCCGCTCGATTCGGTGCTGCGGCAGGTGTGCGAGCGATACTTTAAGCTCAAGCCGCTGTTCATCGAGCCGGGCGTGAAGACGGGAATGCCGGTGCAGTACGACAATCCGGCGGAAGTGGGCGCGGACCGGATCGTGAACGCGGTGGCGGCATTCGAGAAATTTGGTGGGCCGTGCGTGATTGTGGACTTCGGCACGGCGACGACGTTTGATTGCGTGTCGAAGAAGGGCGAGTACGTGGGGGGCGTGATCTGCCCGGGGATCGGCATCTCGGCGGACGCGCTGTTTCAGAGGACGGCGCGGCTGCCGCGAGTGGAGATCCGCAAGCCGGCGCGCGTGATCGGATCGAACACGGTGGGCAGCCTGCAGTCGGGGCTGTACTACGGCTATCTCGGGTTGGTGGACGGGATTCTGGAGCGCCTGCGGGACGAAATGGGCGAGGAGACGCGGGTCGTGGCTACGGGCGGGCTGGGAGCCCTGCTGGGCACGGCTTCGCACTTCATTAAGGAAGTGGACGAGTTTCTGACGCTCGAAGGGCTGCGCATCATCTGGGAACGGAACCAGCCGCTGAGTTCGAAGGCGGGTAAGGCGTCCGGGAAACCGGTGGTCGAAGGCGGCGCCAAGCCGTGGCCTTCGCCGAAGTCTCCGAAAGCGCGCTGAGTCGCGTGGAAAACTACTTCAACTATTTCACGGAAATCGAGGAGCACTTTCAGCGGCGGCTGGGGACGACCCTGCTTCTTTCCACGCTTGATTGGGCGCTGATTGAGACGTGGAAGATTGCCGGCGTTCCGCTGGAAGCGGTGCTGCGCGGGATTGACGCGGCGTTTGACCGGTATGAGCAGCGTCCGTCGAAATCGAAGAAGGTGAACAGCCTGGCGTATTGCGCGCAGGCGGTGTTGGCGGCGGCGGAAGATATGAAAGAAGCGGCCGTGGGGGCAGGCGGGGATGCGGCGGGGGAGAAGACGGCGGGATTCGAAGCGGCGGAGATTGCGGCCTTCCTGCGCGGGAATGCCGAGAGGCTGGAAAAGGCGAAGCTGCCGGAGCGGGAGGGCTTTGCGACCGGAGCGTTGGCGAGGGAGGACGCGCAGGCGTTGCGGGAGATGGCGGAGGAAGTTGGGTCGAAGCTGCCGCGGCTCGAGGATCTGGAACGGCGTTTGACGGTAATGGAGGAGAAGTTATTTGCGGCGCTGTTGGCGGTAACGCCGGATGACGATTTAGTTGCGGTGCGGGCGGAGGCGGATCGGGACCTGGCTCCGTATCGAAGGAACATGACGGCGGCGCAGGTCGAACAGCTGCACAAGCAGTATGTCCACAAGCGGTTGCTGGAGCAGTGCGGAGTGCCGCGGTTGAGTCTGTTTTATATGCATTGAGGGCGGGCTCTGCGGGCTGGTCTCCGCCATCCAGAATCAATGAGGGGGTGAGCGAATGGCGGAGGGAGAGGGATTCGAACCCCCGGTACCCTTTCGGGTACATCGGTTTTCAAGACCGACTGTTTCAACCGCTCACACATCCCTCCGCGGCTAAGTTGAGTTTACCAATGGGCGGGGTCTGGCAGATGGGAAAGTGAGGGCGTCGCCGGGGTTCGCGAGCGGGGCCCCTTCGACTTCGCTCACAGTTTGTGAGTTTTTTCGATTCGAGGCGATTCCGAGTTCGTAACTGTCTTGTTTCCAACATCGGTTTTTGACGGCGCACAAAAAAGTCACAAACTCTCAGGGCAGGTCCGCTTCACACGATCACTTCGTTCCGTTGGGATACACCAAGATCTTGCTGGCTTCGCCGGTTTTGAGGCGCGCCATGGCTTTGGAAAAATCCTTCATCGGGATGCGGTCGGTGATCACCGGGTGCAGATCAAGCTTGCCGCTCTTGAGCAGGGCGGTCATCTGGTACCAGGTCTGGTACATGCGGCGTCCGTTGATGCCCTGGATGGTGAGGCCTTTGAAAATGATGTCCTCGGAGAAGTTGAGCGGGATGGGCTTGGAGGTGAGGCCGAGGAGGGAGATGCGCCCACCGCGGCGGACGATGTCGAAGGCGGTGCGAATGGCGTCGGGGTGTCCGGCCATTTCGAGCACCACGTCCACGCCGAGGCCGCCTGTTTGTTCGGCGACGATGGCGCGGACGTCTTCTTTTGTGGGATCGAGGGCGAAGTCGGCGTTCATCTTGGTGGCGAGCTTGCGGCGGTGTTCGTTGACTTCGATGGCGAAGATGGTGGTGGCACCGACGGCGCGGGCTACGGCGATCGAGAACAGGCCAATCGGTCCGCAGCCGGTGACGGCGACGGTCTTGGCGGCGATTTCGCCGGCGAGCACGGTGTGAACGGCGTTGCCGAGCGGGTCGAGGATGGAGGCGTATTCCTGCGGGATGGCGGGATCGAGCTTCCAGATATTCGATTCGGGGATGACAACGTACTCGGCGAAAGCGCCGTCGGCATCCACGCCGATGATCTTCACGTTCTGGCAGATGTGGGCTTCGCCGGTGCGGCATTGCAGACACTTGCCGCAGGCCACGTGCATTTCGGCGGAGACGAAATCGCCTTCCTTCACGCTGGTGACTTCATCGCCGAAGGCGACCACCTCGCCGCAGAATTCGTGTCCGGGGATGAGGGGCGGGTGGATGCGCCCCTGGGCCCAGCGGTCCCATTCGTAAATGTGCAGGTCGGTGCCGCAGATGGAGGCGACTTTGACTTTGACCAGGACGTCGGTCCGTCCGTAGGCGGGGATTTCAACTTCGCGAATTTCCGCGCCCGGCGCGGCTTTTGGCTTGACGACGGCGAGCATGGTGCTGGGCATGGGAGGCCCCTTAAGAGTACGAGTCTATAAGAGCAAACGGCTTATTCTAGCACCGGGAACTTCGTTTTCCGCGGATGGACGCGGATGGCGCGGATCGGGAGCAGTTAGAATGAACGCTTGTTGTGCCGGACTATGAAATCACGACACGTCTTGACCTTATCGGTGGTAGTTTCCTGTTGTGCGTTCCTGGCAGGCCAGAGCGCGTCGGGTTCCGCCTCGCGGCAGCAGTTTCTCCAACGTTTGGTAAACGCCGCAATCGAGCGGACTAATCATTCGGTTCGTTATGACTCCGCTTACGTGCGCATCCCGTACCCGGGAGGCGACGTACCGCCCGATATTGGAGTTTGCACTGACGAGATCATTCGTTCGTACCGGGCGGTCGGCGTGGACTTGCAAAAAGAAGTCCACGAGGACATGGAGCAGAACTTCTCGGCGTATCCGCGGAAGTGGAGGTGGATTCTGGCGCGGCCCGACAGCAACATTGATCATCGCCGTGTGCCGAACCTGATGGCTTTTTTCCAACGCAAGGGAGAGTCGTTACCGATCAGCAGCAGCACGGAAGCCTACAGGCCCGGCGATCTGGTTACCTACGACCTAGGCGGAGGCGTGCCGCACATTGGGATCGTTGTTGATCGCAAGGGTGGTGGTGGGCGCTACATGGTTGTGCACAACATAGGGCAGGGGCCAAGAATGGAAGATGTTCTGTTCAAGTGGAGGATCACCGGACACTATCAGTATTACGGGCCGCAGCAGTGAGGTGTCGCCCCTAACGGGCTCGGTCGTTTTCGGGCACGCTTCCCGGCACTTACGTGCCGGGCTTTCCTGTTGCGCCGCTACGCGGCTGGTGTCTCGTTCATCTTAGACTCCCTCTCGACCTCACTCTGCGACACAGACTCTCGGTTTCTCGCCAACCTCAAGTCAGGATAACGACCTTCGGCAATGCGGTTGAGCGGCTGAGAATCAAGCAAGAGTCAGGGTAGCTCGCAGAAGTGGCGTCAGCTTGACGGGAAATTGGCAACGTCGGCCTTCAACTCCAACCGAACGCCGCCGACCCATCCGGCACACAGGTTATAGAGCCATGCTGTAAGCGCTCCGAAGAGAAACCCCATAGCGCCATAAAGAAGCGGGAAGAGAATCGCCAGAAACAGCATCGCAATCCCAGACAAAGCCCCAGAACCGCGGCTGCCCATCATCATGCCAGCGAAACCGCCCAGCAGAAAGAAGGGCACGAAAACCAATCCCAGGCAGCCGTAAACGGCGCCCATCATCTTGGCACAGGACAGAACTCCAACCGACCGTAGTGAGAACATGGTGCTCCTTTCGCGAGGACGCCCAACACTCTACACGACGGCGGCGCCGCAGGCGACGCGGAAGCCGTAATCGGCGTACTGGAACGCGGGAGGGATGCTGGAGCGGGCGGCGCAGCGTGACATCTTGATGTGGTGGCGCCAGGAGCCTCCGCGGGAGGCGCGGCGGTCGCCGGTTTCGGGGCCGCGGGGATTGCGCTCGGGTGAGATGGCGTAGTAGCCGGGCGCGTACCAGTCGGCGCACCACTCGTGTACGTTGTCGCACATGTTGTAGAGACCGTATCCGCTGGGCTCGGCGCGGCCGACGGGCTCAGGGCCGGTCTTCCAGCGGTCGTGGTAACCGTCTAGGGATTGGGGCGGGTTGTTGCCCCAGGGGAACAGGGTGCCCTCGCGGCCTCCGCGGGCGGCGCGCTCCCATTCGGCTTCGGTGGGCAGGCGGAGGTGGCGGTTGGTGCGGGCGCTGAGCCACTCACAATAGCGGACTGCCTCGTGCCACGACACTCCGACTACAGGCTGCTCGAGATGGTTGAAGTTGGGGTCGTTCCAGAAGGGTGGCGGCAGGTCGCGAGTGTCCCGCAGGAAGAGGGAGTAGCCGGTGTTCGTAACCTGGCAGGCGGCGAGTTGGAATTCATCTATCCAGACGCGATGCACGGGCTTCTCGTTGTCCTGGCCGGAGTCGCAGCCCATGAGGAACCAGCCTGCGGGGATGGGGATGAGAGCGGTGAGCTCTTCGGGCCGGGATCGAGTGAGGGCTGATGCAGGGTCCATGGGCTGGTACCTCGTTGGCTCTAAAGCCCTATCAATCTCGAACCATTTACGCGGGCCCTCTGCAAGCCATCGTGATGCCATCCGGTAACTGCAGCCCCAAGCAGGCTGGCGGGCACGCAAAACAACCCGGTCAGGACTGCTACAACCGTGGAACGAAACAGCCAGGCTGCCAGCCCTCCGGTGGCCACTACCAGAAAGGCAATGGCAAGCAGCGCGAGCAGCATGCGCTTGAACGTCTCCCACTTTGCCATACTCATGGACAGCACCAGGATGCACCCGACGAACGACAGGAATGAAAGCAAGGCCGCGATCAATGGCAGAAAGACCATCGGATGTCTCCCCTCCTGGCGTATGGTGTCGACGTTCGCGACCATCCTACTCCAGACGGAGCGCCGCGGTGCCCACAGGGGCTAAAGCGCTGCTCCACCCAAAACGAGTTTCTCCAGCGGTCATCAGAGGGCCCGCAGCGCGCGGACGACGTCTTCGATTCTATTCTCCTGGAAGAGGCGAATGGCGGCGATGCCGGCGGCTCCGGCTTTGATGCAGGCGGGGGCGTTGTCGAGGGTGATGCCACCGAGCGCAAGGACGGGAGTCTTGGCCCGGCAGGCTTCGCGCAGGGCGGAGAGACCGGTGGGGAGAGTGCCCTTCTTTTCGAAGACGGGAGCAAAGACGGCGAAGTCGGAGCGTTCGCCTTCAGCTCGCAGGACATCCACTTTCGTGTGACAGGAAACAGCGATGAGCGGCTTTTCGCGGGCGGGGGCGCCCGCGCCACACAGGCTCCAGATGCGGCGGACTTCTGAGGGGGAGACGTCCTCGCCGCGGAGGTGGACGCCGTCGGCTGTGACCGCTAGGGCGATGTCGGTGCGGGAGTTGATGAGGAGGCGAGTCGCTGGTCGCTGGTCGCTAGTCGCTAGTCGTTCGTGGTCGCGAAGGATGCTGATTACTTCTTTCGCCAGTGCTTCCAGTTCCCGCGTGCTGAGGTCTTTTTCGCGGAGCTGGATGTAGTCCACGGCGGCGCGGGCGGCCTCGGCGATTTTGGCGAGCAGGGCGCGGCGGCGGGCGGGTTCGTCGCCGGGGAATTGAGTGCGGTCGGTGATGTAGTAGAGGAGCATGTTGGGAGGGTAGGGGCCCTTCGACTCCGCATGAGGAATCGCTACGCGATTCCTCATGCTCCGCTCAGGGTGACAAGAGTAGAAGACGTACGGGAGAAGTGCAAAGCAAGACGACGCGGCTCAAGCTCCGGGTAAAAGGGTTGCAGGGGCGTCAACGCGAGCGAGGACCCTTTCGATTTCACTCAGGGCGTGTCCAGGCCACACGGGCTATGGCCTTGTCTTGGCGATTTCGGGCATGGCGGCTTCTCCGGGGCGTTTGGGTTGCTGCGGGCCGAGATGGTATTTCGTCAGGTTTTCTTTCAGGAACTCGAAGCCTTCTTCGGGCGAATCCACGATTTTGAACAGATCGAGGTCTTGCGCCGAGATGACGCCGGCATCCACCATGGCCTGGAAGTTGACGACCTTATTCCAGTACTCGCTGCCGTAGATGACGACGAAGATTTTCTTGGCCAGTTTTTCGGTCTGGGCGAGAGTGAGGATTTCAAAAAGTTCGTCCATGGTGCCGAAGCCGCCGGGAAAAATCACCAGGGCCTTGGAGAGATAGGCGAACCAGAACTTGCGCATGAAGAAATAGTGGAACTCGAAATTGAGCGACGGCGTGATGTAAGGGTTGGGGTTCTGCTCGAAAGGCAGGTTGATGTTCAGGCCGATGGTCTTGCCGCCGGCTTCGTGGGCGCCGAGGTTGGCGGCTTCCATGATGCCGGGGCCGCCGCCGGTAGTGACCACGAAGCGACGGCGCTTGGCCGGGATCTGAATGGACCACTCGGTCAACAGGTAGGCCAGACGGCGGGCGTCTTCGTAGTAGCGGGCCATGTCCACGGCGGCCTTGGCGCGCTTCATGTCGGAGGCCTGCTGTGCGGCGGTGACGTAGGCGCCGTTGCTGTGGACCTCGGTCAGCTTATGGCTGGCATCGTTTTGATCCTGTAAACGGGCGGAGCCGAAAAAGACGACCGTGTCCTGGATCTGCTCGCGGCGGAAGCGGGCGAGCGGCTCGATGTACTCGGAGAGCATGCGAAGGATGCGCCCGTCAGGGCTGTTGAGAAAGGGCTCGTTCTCGTAGGCGAGAGGGGCGGGCTGGGGTTTTTTGTCGGTCATAGTGAGTCGCTGGTCGCTAGTCTCAAATCTCTCCCTTGTTCACTTCCGCTGGCGCATCGACTAGCGACTGCTTTATCCGTCTTCCCTATATTGAATTGCCTCCCAGAAACCGATCCAGACATTGAGGACTCCGAGGCCGGTGCAGACGCCGCGGGCGAAGCCGCTGGAAACGATGGAACGGAGCGTGGGGAACGGCAGGAGCAGGTGATTGTCGGCCCACTCGGGACGCCAGGGCAGGATCATCAACATGACCCCGATGGTGGCACACAGGAAAACGAAGAGTAGAACTCCCACGCGGCGGAGCCAGAGGTACGCGGCGGAGCGCGGCGGCCGGGCGACAGGTTCCTGAGCCGGCTGGGGAGAAGGAGCGTTGGGCGGCGGCTGGAGTTCCGGCAGACCGGTGGAACTGCGGGCTAGGGGCAAGTTGGGGTCGGAAATCATCGTGCGAATTGTTGTGGGGCGAGCCAGGGACAGGATGGCATCCCGAGCGCAAGTGTGCGGACCCCTGCTGCATTCTACGACTTCAGGGCCTGAATGCGCTCGGCCACGTCGCGGTAATCGATATTGCCGCTGTAGACGGCGGTGAAATGGCGCAAGGCAGAGGTCCTGTCCTTTGCGGTTTCGCAGGCGGAACCGAGCTCGTAGTGGATGGCGAGGCGCGCTTCCTGGTCGAGGCCGGGGATGGTGAGGGCCTTTTCAAACCAGCGAATGGCGGCGTCGGGTACATCTTTATCAAGGAAGCACTGGGCCAGCCAGGTATAGGTCTGGACGATCTGAGGGAACTTGTGGCCGCGCTCGATAGCGGTGCAAACCTTTTGCAATTCGGCTATGGCCTCCTCGAGCAGGCCCATTTCGCGGAAGGCGACGCCGAGATTGTAGTGAGTCTCGGGATCCTCGTCGGTGGTGGCGACGTCCTCCTCGAGTTCGTGCTTGAGCTCGCCGAACATTTCCGAGAGATCCACGCTGTCCTGGGGATGCATGGCCTGAGCGCCGGCTCCCAGGGGACGGACGGGAGCGGGGCTGTAACTGATGCCCGGAGCAGCGCCTGTGGCGGCGGCTGAAGCGGCCACGGCCGGCATTTCGGGCGGAGTGGCAGCGGGAATTTCCGCGTGCGCCACCGGCTGGGGTTCAGGCTCGGGCAGGTGTCGCGGAGACGCTGGTTCTGCGGCTCGAGTTGGAGGCGCCTTGGACCCGGACGAAGTGGTCTGCGGCCAAGCCGGCACCGGCTGGGGTGAGGCGGGCTCGGCTTCCGCTTCAGGAAAGGAATCGCCGAGCGACTTCTCCAGATCGGAGACAAGCGCGGACAAATCGCTGGCCTCGACCAGTTCGGACTGGGCCGGCTCAGGTTCAGGCACGTGCTCTTCCTGAACTGCGCCGTGGTAACCCTCCAACTGTTCCTGCGGGATCTCAGACGCGGATTCAGATTCGACTTCGACTTCGAAATCATGCCCCTCGTCAGCTGAGATCTCGGCGATTTCGGGCTCGGCAGGCGCTTTGCTGGCAGCCGCCTTGATCTGCAATTGCACGGCGTCGAGGATACTGCGCTCGCTGGTCAGAGCCTTCAGCCGGGCGAAGGCGGCGCGGGCCTGGTCCGTCATGAAGTGTTCGAGATAGAAACGGATTTCTTCCACGGCCTCGGCAATCTCGGAGGCGCTGCCCGTTGCCTCGGCAGGGGCCGGCACGGGTTCTTCGACCGCGGGCTGGTCGTGGACCGGCGCCGCCGGGGACGAGAAGGAATTGTCCCATTCCGCAGCCAGGTCTTCGGCGCCGTGAGGCGAGTGTGCTGACGATTCCTGAACGGCAAATTCCGGTTGTGCGCCGGCGACCGGTTCTGGCGCGAAGCCGCGGTCCGGCGAAGGCGGCTGGGCCGCCGGCCAGGGCGACGCAGAGGCAGCTGCGGCCGTTGCCGAGGCAGCTTTGGGAGCAGGCGCGGCGGCCCGTTCTTCATAGCGGGCAGCCAACTCTCCGTAGCGGATGGCCTCGTCGGGAAATCCGGCTTCGTGGTAGGCGCTTTCGAGCGTGCGGCAGCAAACAGCGGCTTCGGTGAAACGCAAGAAGCGAGTATGCAATGTGGCAAGACGCTGGTTGAGGCGGACGTCGTGGGGGGCCCGGGGCAGAGCGCCCAGCAGGGGCACGACTGCTTTATCCGGCAGGTTGTAGGAGAGAAACAGGTCCGCGTCGGTGACCGCGGAACGGACAGCGATGGCCACCTCGTCAGGATAAGACTGATCGATGACGGGCGCGGTCGCTTCCAACTCTTCCACGATGACGGCGCCCTCTTCGGCGGAAATCAGGCGAGAGGGCGAGGAGTTTTCGATGTGCGCCAGAACCTGCTGGTAATTCTGCATGTGCAGCTGGTTCTGGGGCTCGAGCGTGGCCAGCATCTGATACAAGTCGCGAGCGCGGACAAAATTGCCGTCCTTGACGGAGGCGTGGGCCAGAAGTTCGGTGACTTCGCCGACGTGGGTGCTCTCACCCGCTTTGTTGAGAAGCTGAAGCAGCGCGTCCATCGCCCCGACGTCGTCGCGCACATGCGTGATCATGGCGTGCAGACTGGCCAGGAGCTTGGTGGAATCGGTGGCCAGCAGGCGATCGGCATGCTGGGTGTAAACATCGAGAGCCTGGTGATACTGTCCGGCGTGGGTGCAGCCTTCGGCGAGCAGGAACAGGCCCTCGGGGTCGTTGTGCACGGAAAGAAGCTTGTCGGCGAGCGGAGTAGCCAGGGTGAGGTGTCCGGTCTGGAGGTAGGCTTTCAGCAGGTCGCGCAACCCCTCGGGACGAGAATCGAGATCGGCGGCTTTCTCCAGGAACTGGATGGCTTTCTTGGGATCATCGGCTTCCAGGGCGGCGCGTCCGCGGAGCAGGAGGACGTAGCTGTTGCCGGGATCGAGCGCGAGCATGCGCTGGAGGATGTCCTCGGCGGCGGCGAGTGAGCCGCGCGCGCGCGACGATTCGGCAGCCGCGCTGAAAATCTCCCAGGCCTCGGTTTTCTTGCCCAGCCGGATATAGACTTCGGCGAGTTTGATGCGCATGGGGACGTTTTCCGGGTCCATCTCAAGGACCTTCTGGAAAAGCCGCACGGCCTGGTCGAGCTCGCCGTTCTTCATGAAATCTTCCGCGACCTGGAGGTACTGGGCGCGGGCGTCATTGAAGAGGCCTTGCTGGGTATAGAGTTCCGCCAGTTTCAGAGTTCCGTCCATGCTCGGAAAGAGCTTGGTGATCTTCTTGTACATGGCGATGCCCTTGACGGTGAAGCCTTGCGCAGCATAGGCATCGCCCACAGTCTTGAAGCACTCGACGGCCTTCGGAATATCGCCGAGGCGGGCGTAGAGATCCCCGACCGTGTTGGTGACAGTCAGGTCTTTGGCATCGTACTTGAGGATTTTTTCGTATTCAGAGATGGCGTTCTGCAGCTTGCCCTGCTGGACAAATTTTTCCGCGGCGCTGAGAACCTTCTGTTTGTTGAAGCCGAAACCAAACGCCATAGAAGTGCGGACTCCAGCCTTGATTCCCGCGGAACGCCCAGGAATCCTGGGAGCGTTGCCGAACGGGTCCCAACTTTGCCGGGGATTCCCCGGCGAAAGACCGCGACCACCGGAAGAATGGTCACGTAGAGGTCATTGTAAGGCTGGTGGGAGCGAAGCGTATGGTTACTAAGGATTACCAAAGGGGAGTGTACGTTTGGCTTACGGAAGGAATCTGGCAGAAGGGCAAGAAAGGGCAGAGGTCAGAGGCCAAATTGCAGAAGTCAGAAGTCAGATTGCAGAAGTGAACCCCGGCGGCGAAGGATACCGCTGGATCGTTAGGGTTGTTCCTTCCGCAATCTGACTTCCGACTTCTGCAATCGAACCCCAAGCCCCCGCCTATCGCGTGGCTGAGACAGGGCTGCGCTGCTCGATCGGTACGAACGGGCGCGTCTCGTGGCCGATCCAGACTTGCCGCGGGCGGGCGATTTTCTGCTCGGGATCGGTGAGCATCTCCTGCCACTGCGCCAGCCAGCCGGCGGCGCGGGGGATGGCGAACAGCACGGTGAACATCTCCGGCTTGAAACCCATGGCCTGATACATGATGCCGGAGTAGAAGTCCACGTTGGGATAGAGCTTGCGGCTCACGAAATAATCGTCTTCGAGGGCGATGCGTTCCAGTTCCAGCGCAATCTCGATCTTGATGTTGCGGCCGGTGATTTCGAAGACGCGGTCGGCGGCCCACTTGATGATCTTGGCGCGGGGGTCGTAGTTCTTATAGACGCGGTGCCCGAAGCCCATGAGCTTGCCGTGGCCTTCCTTGATCTTCTTGATGTAGGCGGGGACGTTGTCTTTGGAGCCGATCTCGTCGAGCATACGCAGGACTTCTTCGTTGGCGCCGCCGTGGAGGGGTCCGGAAAGGGCGGCGGCAGCGGCGGCGGTGGCGAGATAGGGATCGGTGTGGGAGCTGCCGACGGCGCGCATGGCGTTGGTGCTGCAATTCTGTTCGTGGTCGGCGTGGAGGATAAAGAGGATGTCGAGCGCGCGCGCGATGACGGGATTGGCAACGTACTTAGGCTCGACCATCTTCCACAGCATGTTCATGAAGTTTTCGGTGTAGGTGAGATCGTTGTCGGGATAGACGTAGGGGAAGCCGACGTTGTGCCGATACGACATGGCTGCGATCGACGGCATCTTGCCGATCAGGCGCTTGATCTGGAGAAGCCGGCTGGCGGGATCCTGGATGTTCTTGGAATCGGGGTAGACGTTGGAAAGCGCGGCCACGGTGCTGACCAGCATGACCATGGGATGGGCGTTGTAGCGGAAGCCCTCCATGAATTTCTTGGTGGTCTCGTGGAGCATGGTGTGGTGGGTGACCTCCTGGACCCAATCCTTGAGTTGCGCGGCGGTGGGCAGTTCGCCGAACAGGATCAGATAGGCGACTTCCAGGAAGGTGCTGTGCTCGGCCAGCACTTCAATGGGATAGCCGCGGTAGCGCAAGATGCCCCGGTCCCCGTCAATGAAAGTAATGGCGCTCCGGCACGAAGCCGTATTCATGAAGGCAGGGTCATAGGTCATGAGGCCGAAGTCTTCGGGGCCGGTTCTGATCTTGCGCAGATCCATGGCGCGGACGGTGCCGTTTTCGATGGGCAGGGTGTAGGCCTGTCCGGTGCGGTTATCGGTGATGGTCAAGGTATCTTGGGGCATCAGAGCCTCCTCGGAGTGACGGCCGGGCACAGCCCCTCCAGCAGAACGGCCGAGGTAGCAGAAGCCGGGGCCAGGGGACGCGACTCGCTCACACTGACAGTAGCGACCCGCAACCCGCCGGCGCGGTGAGCCGCGTCACAAACCTGTGTTCATTTTACCGCCGCTGGCGGTGGCTCGGGAGCCGGTCAAGCCCGCGCGACTGCGGTCAGGAGAACGACGAGCAATCCGACCAGCAAGGGGCGGGGCAGGCGGCGCAGAAGGTGATAGAGCATGTAGGTCATCGATTCGAACCTCCGCGCGGGGGAGTCCGCGAGCGAATCGGTCAGGCCAGGCTGATGCTTAGGGTTTCCAATTATTGGCAACTGCTATTGGCAACTGCCGGGGCCTGCGTGTAGGGTGTCTGAACGCCCGAATTGTAGGCAAAGTTCCGGGGTGGGGGCAAGCCGAAAATTGTGACCTGGATTCGAACGATTCCTCTTTCCGAAGCGGACGACGAACTGCGCAAGGCGATGGAAGGGCAGAACGCACTCTATCCCGGGGAATACGCGGTACCGATCCATCCCGCCGAAGGCGGCGGCTCGGAGATCACGGCCTCGCATTCGCTGATTCCGCAGGCGCTTTACCACGCGTTCGCGACCTTCGGGTCGCTGATGTCGCCGGACCTGCCGCTCGAGCGGCGCCATCACGAGATGATCGCCACCATGGTTTCGGTAACCAACCGGTGCGTGTATTGAATCGAGTCACACGCAGAGTTTCTGCGTCGAGTGACGTTGGACAAGGGACTGGTGGAGGCGCTGGAGCGGGACTACACGATGGCGCCGATCACGCCGCAAGAGCGCGTGATGCTGGATTACGTGGTCAAACTCACCAAGGATGCGACCAAGGTGTGGAAGGACGATCACGAGCGGCTGCGGGCGGCGGGGTTCGAGGATAAAGCCATTCTTCAGATCACGCTGATCGCATCGTGGTTCAACTACATCAACCGGGTGGCGGATGCGCTGGGGGTGGGGAGAGAGTAGTTCGTAGTTCGTAGTTCGTAGTTCGGGGTTGGCTGGTCGCTGTTCGCTATTTGTCGTTAGTCATTGGCGACCTTGCGGTGGGTTCTTGCGGACAGGCAGCGGGCGAAGATTTGGGACACCTGCTGAATTTCTTCTTCATTCAGGCGGACTGCGCCGCCTAACTTCCCGGTCAAAGCCTGGTTGATCTCTGGAAGGGGCCTTCCCTGCAGAACGTTCATTAGCAGCGTCCATTCATGGGCGACGGCGGTGCGCTCGTCGCTATCCGCGTCTTCGCAAAATTGTTCGGCGGCTTCGACCGGGGTTCCGTACTCGTCGGCGACATCTTCGTGAAAGTAGCCGCGCAGAAAGGAACGCAGGGCGGGGAAGTTGGCGGCGGTGATTTCCGGCTTCGAGTTGGGGCTTTTGGTGTTCATGAGCGGCACTCCGGATAAGAAGTCAGAACGTGGTAGCCGGCGGGCGGGTCGAATTTCAGGACGACCACAGCGTGCGAGCAGGGGCGCGACTGGCTGTCGCCGCGGTTGAGGGTGCGTCCGAGGGGCTGGTCGCTGTCGTAGTCGAGGACGAGGTTGGCGTGTCCGCCGGAGCGATTGAGCCAGCGCTGAATGCGGTCCTGCGACTGGGCGAGGGCGGAGCCGATGGCGTGTTCGGCGGTGGCGCGATCGGCGTAGGCCGAAGCGCCGGAGATATTGTGCTCGCGTTCGAGGCGATCGCGGAGTTCGTTGTCGGTGCGGCCGACGTGCTTGCGCAGGACGTGGCCGCCAGCGGCTTCGTCCTGGGAGAGATCACGCGGGGGGCCGTGCCAGCGGTCAGTTCGGCCTTCGATCGGGCTGGAAGTCGAGGGAGGGGCTGGATTGGCGCTGTTCGCAGACTGCGAAGACTGGCAGGAAATCAGCACAGCCAGAGCCAAGACCGCAGCAATCCGCATTGAAAAACGTCGTGTCATCCCGCCCTGGAGAGCATCCATTCGCACCATGCCACTGTAAAGGTTCGGAAATTGTGCTACTAAACAGGGTATGCGGGCAAGTCTGCTGGACTATTTGGACGATTTCGCGCGCTGGGGCGATGAGTGCGCGTACGTGTACCCGCGGGGGTACCGGCGGGAGCGCTGGAGCTATCTGCGGGTGGCCGAGACCGCGCACCAGTTCGCCCGCGAGTTGGAGGCACGCCATATCGGGAAGGGCGACGCGGTCTTGTTGTGGACGGCGAACTGCGCGGAGTGGGTCACGGCATTCTTTGGATGTGCGCTGTGCGGGGTGATTGCCGTTCCGATTGATGATGGCGCCAGCCCAGATTTTGCGCGGCGGATCAGTTCACAAGTCAAAACGAAGCTTGTTTTGTGTCCTCGCGAGCGGGCCGGAGTGTTCGACGGGATGGCGACGATCGCTCCGGAAGAGCTCGCCGCTGTGGTCTCCCAGCACTCCGCAGTTCCCTTTCGCCCGGTTGAGATTCAGCCTTCCGATCCGCTGGAGATTGTTTTCACCTCGGGCACGACCGCGGAGCCCAAAGGAGTTGTGCTCAGCCATGCCAATGTGCTGGAGAATATTGCGCCGCTCGAGACCGAGATTCGGAAGTATCTGAAATATGAGCGGCTGGTGCACCCGATCCGCTTCCTGAACCTGCTGCCGCTGAGCCACGTGTTCGGGCAGTTCCTGGGGATTTTTCTCCCGCCGCTTATGGGGGGGACAGTGGTGTTCGAGAGCACTCTCAACCCGGCCGAAGTGATGGCGACGATCCGGCGGGAGCGGGTGTCGGTGCTGGTGGCAGTGCCGCGGATGATCGAGTCACTGAAGCAGAAGATGGAGCGGGACATCGAGGATAGCGGCAGGCGGGAGCGGTTCGCAAAACGCTGCGGTGCGGCGGAGGGGCAGCACTTCCTGCGGCGCTGGTGGACGTTCCGTGACGTCCATCGCCAGTTCGGGTGGAAGTTCTGGGCCATGATCAGCGGGGGCGCGGCGCTGGACAAGGAGACGGAGGAGTTCTGGCGGCGCATCGGGTACGCGGTAATCCAGGGGTACGGCCTGACGGAAACCACTTCCCTGGTCAGCGTGAATCATCCCTTCAAAATGAGCCGAGGCTCGATCGGGAAGGTTCTGCCGGGACGAGAAATCAAGCTGGCCGATGACGGCGAAATCATGGTGCGCGGTGGCGGCGTGGCCAGCGGGTACTGGAATGGCCGCGAAATGCAGTCCGTGGCGGGAGAGGAAGGCTGGTATGGCACCGGCGATCTGGGTGCGCTCGATGCGCAGGGCAACCTCTATTTCAAGGGTCGCAAGAAGGAAGTGATCGTTACGCCGGCGGGCATGAATGTGTATCCCGAGGACCTGGAAGCGGCGTTACGAGCTCAGAAAGAGGTTCGCGATTGCGTGGTCGTAGGGCTGGAGCGCGGCGGGAACGCCGAGCCGTGCGCGGTGCTGATTCTGCGCGACCGAAACGAGGACGCGAAGGCGATTGTGGCGCGGGCGAACGAGACTCTGGCCGAGTATCAGCGGATGCGTTCCTGGTTCGTGTGGCCGGAAGAGGATTTTCCCAGGACCTCGACCGGGAAGCCGCGGCGGCATGTGATTCGCGATGCGGTGGCGGCGGGAATGAGCGGGCAGCGCACGGGCGAGGGCGCCCGTGCCTCCATTCCCAGTCCGCTCTCGGAACTGGTGGCGCGGGTTACCGGACGAACTCCGCAGAAACTCAGCCCGGATGCTGATCTCGAAAGCGAGTTGGGGCTAAGTTCGCTGGAGCGCGTGGAACTGATGGGGGCGCTGGAAGACCGCTATCAAGTGGATCTGAGCGAGACCAAGTTTGCCAGCGCGGCCACGGTCGGCGATCTTGAAAAACTACTGCAGGGAGAGCGCGGGGAGCGGCGTGAGTTTCACTATCCGCGATGGGCTTTGCGCTGGCCAGTAACCTGGCTGCGGCTGGCGGCGCACTACACGCTGGTGCGTACGGCGGTGTTTCTGCTGGGCTGGCCACGCGTCGTCGGGCGGGAAAACCTGCGCGGGGTGCGCGGGCCCGTGCTGGTGGTTTCGAATCACATTGATGATGTGGACGTGGGATTTATCCAGATGGTGCTTCCGCCGCGGATCCGGCACAGGTTGGCGACGGCTACGGGGGGAGAAGCGCTGGAAGCTTTGCGCTCGCCTGGGGCGGATCGCGGGTGGGTTGGACGAATCTATGACCGAATGCAGTGGGCGCTGGGCGTCGCGTTGCTGAACCTGTTTCCGCTGCCGCGGCTGGCGGGCTTCCGCAAGAGCTTTGCCTACGCAGGCGAGGCAGTCGATCGAGGATACAGTGTGCTGGTGTTTCCGGAAGGACGGCACACAGAAGATGGGAAGCTACTGCCGTTTCGTTCGGGAATTGGCCTGCTCGCAAACAACCTGCGGATTCCGGTCGTGCCGATGCGGATTGATGGGCTGTTTGAGATTAAGCAGGCGGGGAAGAAGTTTGCGGCGCCGGGGAAGATCAGGGTGCGTATCGGGAAGCCGGTGGAGTTCGCGGCGGAGCGAGATGCAGAGGAGATTGCGCGAGAGTTGCAGAGGATTGTGAAAGAGCTATGACTGAGATACTTGCCGAGTCTCAGACCCCTTAACCCTTCTGTCATGCTGAGCGAGGAGTGAGTTTCGCGATAGCGAAGCTCAACCGCAGTCGAAGCACCCCTATGTTCTTCTGCGAAGTCCTTCGCAATTATGACCATCGGGATGAAGTTGTCCGATGGCTGACCGTTCGGGCGAGAGTCCGCAGCGGGAGTAGGGGTGCTTCGACTCCGACCGCTCAGCATGACAAGAGGCTCGCGACGATTCGCGCCTACGGCACCGTGCCGGCGGCCATGGCTTTCGCTTGCAGGCCGGCGAGGCGACGCATTTCTTCGATCAGCCAGTCCACTTCCTGCTTGTTGCGGATAGTGCGGCCGAGAGTGACTTTCCTGCCGCTGCGCAGGTTGAGTTCGATGTCGTAGTACGGGGTGCCGGTGGCGTCGCCTTGCTGGCTGGTGATCTTGCTCGCGATCGAAGCAAGTTCTGAGAACGCGAACTGGCGCACTTTGCCGCCGCCGAGCAGACCGTCCTGCACAAGCAGGGTTCCGTTTCCAATCCCGACGCGCGTGGTGCCGAACCACATTTGCACAGTGACGTAGAACATGAGCAGCGCGAAAAATCCGAAAGCCAAGGGAAAGACCACTGGGATGTGGACGTAGAACAGAAAGAATGCGGCAGAGCCGAAGATCAGCAGGAAGACTGTGGTCCAGAGAGCGAAACCCTTATTACGGGCGGCCGGGAAATAGAACTCGACGCCAGCGGCAGTCTGCGTGATCGTGACCGTTAATGCAGGGGGACGAATTGCGACGGGAACGGCGACGACAGTATCTGGCTCGGGGTGGGCGGGCGTTTGCTGGGTGCGGAAGACTGGGACCTCGAAGATGTCGTGGTAGTTCACGCCGGGGACGTCGGCTAGCGCTTCGAGCAGCCAGACGATCTCGTCGCGCGAGCTGCGCTTTTCGCTCGGTTGAAGGTCGCTCGGGATGCGGAAGTTGACGGGAATCGTGGTGCCGCCCGGCGACGGATAGATTTGTGCGGGAGAGAGGTCAAATTCGCCACGCCACAGGATGTTCTCGCGCGTGGATTGGTTGTCGCCCGAACCGGTGGTGACGCGGTGGACGCAGGTCAGCCGCAGGTGGACGCCGTGCTCAGGCGAGTGCGGAAAGCGCGCCTGGATGACACCTTTCAGTTCGCCTCCAATGACCCCGGGAACGGAAGCCATCTCAAAACACGTTCTTCCGAACTCCCGGTACGCCAGAGTCTGGCGGATGGCGCGGATCAACAGAAAGACTCCAGCGATGGGAAAGACGAACCCGATATATGCGACCGGCTTTTTGGCCGCCTCTTGCGGGACGAAAAAAAAGATCGGCAGGGAAACCAGGTTCCAGAGCACGGCGAAAATCCAGGCGCCGAACATGTTGGAACGGATTTTGCTGACGATGCATCCGTTGGCCCAGTCTTCTCGCCAGCGCCAGGGCTCGGCGGGGTTTTCCGCTTGCTGTCGTTGCTCACGTTTGGCGACCTTGGAGCCATAGAGAGCGGCGAAGATCAGGCCAAAGCCGACGCCGCTGAAAACCAGCCCGAAGATCAGCAGCAGCCAGGATTGCGAATGGCCGGCGCCGCTAAGCAACTGGCGGAGGGCGGTGGAGAGAGCAAACAGGCCGAAGCCGGCAAAGGGCAGAGCGAACAGGCAGAGGAACGCCATCGCGAGTTTGCCAGCGCGGTCCAATCCTGACTATTGTCGGCGGGAAGACGTAGGCAATGAAGAGTCGGAAGGTGAGGCAACCAAAGTAACGGAGGGCGCAGAAAAACAGGAAAGCCGGGCTGGTTGGCCCGGCTTCTCGCTTGGGGAAACGCCGATTGCTCAGTTGAGCTGGGTCAGTTTCCCGTTAACCTTGTTTTGTTAACTTCGCGAAAACCTCACATGACGAGCGCGAGTCCCTCGAGTTCGCGCTGCAACACGGGCAGAGAACAGCCCGAAATCTCGACGCGGCCAGCGGCGTCCAATGCGGCCTGGGGAGAAACCCCATAGCCACGACCCATCAGAAAAACCTGCAAGAGTTCAGCCGCTTCGCGGGAATCAATCATGCCACCCTGGAGAAGGTCGTTTCGCAGAGCAGCCAGTTCTATCACCGTAAATCTGTCTTTCATGGCCGTCATCACCTCCGACCGTTTCGTGCCTTGCTCAATTAGACTCATCGGCAACCCACTTTGTTGTATGCAATCGAAATGCCGTAACTTTGGTGTGAGATTTGGTACGCTTTTGGGGGTAATCAAGTTCCTTGAAACCACGAATATGCAGTGGTTTAGCGCGAGGCGGGGCAAGGCGGAACCGGGGGCAGAGAGACGCTGTGCGTCGCCAGAATGACACTCTGTGTCGCTTGGCAGAAACTCGGGCCGCGGATTTGTCGGTTGGAGTTCAGGCCGCGTCGATGGAAGCGGCGTCGATGAGCAAGATGGGGATGTCGTCCTGAATGGGATAGACGCGGCGGCACTCGGCGCACTTCAGGCTAGCGCCGTCTGCTTTCAAGACCAACGGCTTCTTGCAAACGGGGCAAACCAGGATGTCGAGGAGATCTTGGGGAATCATGACAGCTCATTTTAGCGCGGATGGGGCGAAGAAGCAGCGGCAGAACTTGCGATAGAATCGCTTCGCGTTGACCAACGGAACACGAGGTGTGATGGCAGCGAGGATTCTGGACGGGACCAAGATGGCGGCGGAGATCAGGGCGGAAGTCGCCGCCGAGGTGAAGGCCATGGCGGCGTCGGGCGTGCGTCCGGGGCTGGCGGTAGTGCTGGCCGGACACAATCCGGCGTCGGAAGTGTATGTCCGGGGCAAGGTGAAGAGCTGCGAAGAGGTGGGGATTTACAGCGAGAAGCACACACCCGCGGAAAGCGTGACGACGGCGGAGCTGCTGGCGCTGGTCGCGGATCTGAATCAGCGGGAGGAGATTGACGGCATCCTGGTGCAGCTCCCGCTGCCACCCCAGGTGGATGCGAAAAAGGTGCTGCTGGCGGTGGATCCGGCGAAAGACGTGGATGGGTTTCATCCCATGAACGTGGGGTATCTTTCGACGCAGCGGCTGGGGCTGGTGCCGTGCACGCCGGCGGGGGTGATGGAAATCCTGAAACGGAGCGGAATTCCCGTAGCGGGACAGGAAGCGGTGGTAGTGGGGCGCAGCGATATTGTGGGCAAGCCGGTGGCTATGCTGCTGCTGAACGGGAACGCGACCGTGACCGTATGCCACTCAAAGACACGCGATCTGCCGGGGGTTTGCCGGCGAGCCGACATCCTGGTGGCGGCGATTGGGCGCGCCGGGATGATCACGCAGGATTACGTGAAGCCGGGAGCGACGGTGATTGACGTCGGCATGAATAGAGTGAGTGATCGGGCGGAGTTTGACCGTCTTTTCGCCGGGAACAAGAAACGGGAAGAGATGTTCTTGAGCAAGAGCTCGACGTTGGCGGGCGATGTGCATCCGGAGGTGGCGGAGGTGGCGGGCGCGATCACGCCGGTCCCCGGAGGCGTGGGGCCGCTGACCATCGCCATGCTGATGGCGAACACGGTCAAAGCGGCTAAACTGCGGCGGGGAGCGAGGTTGCCGGAGTTCAGCCAGGCGCGGTGACGGAAAGGAAATAATGCGGCTATGGTGGCTGTCTATTGCAGTCTTGGCACTAGGTGTTTGTGTCACGTGTAAGAAAACAGAAACCCTCGTGATCGTCCATGTCTCGCGGGATTGGACTAAGCTATTCGCTCAACCACTCATGCGGGCTGACCTGCAATTTGGCCTCACGAAACCGCATCTGAGAAATGGGAAAGGCGTTATGACCGCGACGCTCACATGGAGCCGGCTCACCTTCACCCAATTGTTGGGTCAACTCGATCAGTCCCAGCCCGATTTGCTCGTACTGGATACAGAGGCCGACATCCCGGACGGCGCGATTAAGCAGAAGGTGGGAAATCCGACGCGGGTGTGTGGAGGACATCCGGCGTACATAGCAGACTGGGTGACGGGTGAGCAACGTGAAGCAGCCACGATGTACCTCGATTTCCTTACGACTCACTGTGAGGGCACGCCTACCCAGTGATCCCTGGCGGCCGCTAGTGTTCTCACTTCTGCAATCTGACTTCTGATTTCTGACTTTTGCCCATGCCTCCGTGTCTCCGTGGTAGATTCTCTCGGTCAAGGTGAGAACACATTGCTCAAGGTAGGTCTGACGGGCGGAATCGCAAGCGGCAAGTCGGTCGTGGGCGAGATGTTCGTCAAGCTGGGGGCGCACTTGATCCTGGCGGACGCCATCGCCCATGAGCTCATGCAGCCCGGGCAGGCGGTCTATGAGGAAGTGGTACGGCGCTTCGGGCGGGAGATTCTCAATCCCGATGGGAGCATCAACCGGCCGCGGCTGGCGCAGGCTGCGTTCGGGGAGCCGGGCAGCAAGGGCCCGGCGCGGGTCCAGGAACTGAATGCCATCGTTCATCCCGCCGTGGTTGCGCGCGAGGATGAGTGGATGGAGGAAGTTGGACAGCGCGAGCCCTTCGCTATCGCGATGGTAGAGGCGGCGCTGATCCTGGAGGCGAGAGTCGCGGACCGGTTCGACCGGCTCATCGTGGTGACGTGCCTGCCGGAGCAGCGGATTGAGCGTTTCGCGGCGCGGCTGGGGATTTCCGAAGAAGCGGCGCGAGCCGAAGTCACGCGCCGCATGGCGGCGCAGATCCCCGATGAAGAGAAGGTCAAAGCCGCTGACTACGTGATCGACAATTCCCGGTCGCTCGATTCTACGGAGGAGCAAGTACGACGGGTGTTTGCCGCGCTATGCCAGGAGGCAGCGCGAAAAGGGTAGCCTGTCTCGGCAACCGAGTGTAGTTGCAACCATAAAGTGTCGTATTAACTGCAACGATAAAATGTCACCCCCCTGGTGAGATATAGGTAGCGGCAGCCAAAGCAGGACGGCCGCTGAGGTTGTAGATACGGGGCATCTTGGGTTTGCGTTTCTGAGCCG
>JACQDD010000084.1 GCA_016201265.1 Terriglobales bacterium
CAAGCTGATCCTGAAAGGCGCGGACGGCATCGTGTTCGTGGCAGACTACCAGGAAGAACGCCTGGACGCCAACCACGAGACCATCGACAACCTGAAGGAAAATTTGAGAGACCACGGGCTGGACTTCAACACCATTCCCTACGTCCTGCAATTGAACAAGCGCGACCTGCCGGGCGTGATGGCGGTGGAAGACCTGACCCAGCAGCTCCGGCAGAAGGGCGAGCCGGTGGTCGAGGCTGTGGCCATCACCGGGCAGGGCATCTTCGAGACGCTCAAAGAAGTGGCTAAGCTGGTGCTGGCGGAGTTGAAAAAAGGCGGGTAGGTCGTAGAATTGCAGAGTTACAGGGTTTCAGAGTGGAGATGCCGCCGAATGGCGGCGTTTTTGTTTTTGAGGGGGGGGCGAGAATCCCGCGGAGCCGATTGGTTGAAAGAAGCACTAGGACACGCTCCTAACGCAGACGGAAAGTGACCTCGATCATGGTTTCGACGGGCACGGGTTTGCCGTTGAGGAGCGCAGGCTTGAATCTCCACCTCTTTACGGCATCCACTGCGGCTTCTGTCAAACCGTACTTGGCGCCTTTCTCCACGCGGATGTTGGCGGTCCTGCCCTCCGGCGTTACTATAATCTTCAACACGACTCGGCCCACGTATTTCGCGGCGCGAGCTTCGAGCGTGAAAGTCGGACCGGGACAACGCACGCACTCGGGGACACCAACGCCATCCTTGCCCGGCTGAAATACTGCTGTGGGGACTTCGGTTGAGAGCTTCGGCGGTGTGGGATCTTTTTCACAACGCCGGAGCCCGAATGGCTGTTCGTCCAGGCGAGCGCGCTCCTCGGTGAGGGGGAGCGTTACGCTCACCTCGGCGACTCTTCGGTCCTTGCGGAAATCGAAGGCCTGCACGGTGAGCTGCAGCGATTCCTTACGGCGCTCGTACCATCCGGTGATGAGCAATCGCGCGTCGAGCTCCAGGGCCAGGCTGCGAAGCACGCTGAATTCTCGCGCGTCGTCCTCTGTCCATAGCCCTTCTCGCCGCACGCGATTGAACTCCTCCCGCGAGACAAATTCCAAACCGGGCGAGGCACGGTGCAGGGCATCAGCGAATTCGCTGGCGAGCTGCACTCCGAGGGGAGATCGCAGATCCCTCGAATCGAGAAAGCCGGCGACAATCACGCGCGTTGGACCGGTCTTCAGCTTGCCCGCGAGCCGCACGGCCAGCGGGTCCATGTCGGTCTGCTGGGCAAACGCGGGGGCCGCCAGGGCTGCGAAAAGCGAGAAGACAACCAGAAAACGCAGATGGCGGACCAAGATGCTCATCTCAATTTTCTTTCGCAATCACTTCCTAGTCCCCGCGGTCACGGTGAATCTGCCTTTTTCCGCTGGCAGAAGCACCGCAGAATGTTTTTCCAGATTGTCTTGGGTTGCTGGGAGCTTGATACTTTCGCGAAAAGCCAACGCGGTATCTAGTAGCGACGGAGATGGCTTTTCCCAGTCGGGACATTTCCACATCTGCAATTCAACAGCAATGGCATGTGCCTTCGCTGAGATTCTGCCAAGGATGACGATCTCCACTTTTGTCGAACCGCCAAACCCCATCGCCACGCATTTCGACAGCAGGTCCGCTGTAGCGCCAGTCAGATTACAAATGAACGATTGGCCAAGGCGCGGGAACATGTACAGATGCTTCCCAGAGGTTCCCATCAAGCGCGACAGTTCCCCTGCCAGATCGCGGCCCAATTGGGTGACTTGGCCTTTTTCGTCAAGGAAATCCGCGACAAAGACACGCTGCTTTGCAGCCTTTGAAATTTTTTGGGCGACCCGCGTGGCAAGAGTCTCCAACCCCGGCTCCTGCGCTTTGAGGGCCTCGCCGTAAATGCCAAAAAGGGAAGCGGCCAAGAGAATGCGGAATGCAGCAGCGCGAACGTTCATGCTAGGCGATTATTAACACACTTGGCCAGCAATCGAAAGATTGCAAGAGAGATCCTTTGTTTCGCTCCACTCCCCTCGCTATGCTCCCTTCGTCCCGCAGTTGCGGGCTCAGGGCAGGCGGGGCAAGCAGGATGACGGCGAAAAAACAGAGCGGCGCTAGGATTTGAAGCTGGCGACGGCGGCGGATTCGTCTTCGAAGGTGGGAATGGCCGCGAGCAGCCGGGTGACCGCGAGGACTTCCTTGACGCGGCCGACGGGGCTGAGCAGCTTGAGGGTACCCTGGTTGCGCTCCAGGGTGACGAAGGTGCGCACGATGCTGCTGATGCCGGAGGAGTCGATCTGCGTCATGCCCGCGAGATTGATGAGCAGTTTCTTGGCGCCGCTGTCCACCACCTGGCGGAGCTTGGCGTTGAGCATGTCGTTGCCCAGGCCGATGGTGGCGCGCCCCTTCAACTCCAGAATGGTCACGTCGCCTTCTTCGCGGATCGTGATTTCCAGCCCCACGATGTGCCTCTTTCCTGGCCGAACGCTGGGATGCCCGTCAGGAGCCGACCACTCCCCCATGCTCGATGGGGCGCATTATACTCCCGCTTGTGCAGTGTCCCTCTTTCCTGGCCGAACGCTGGGATGCCCGTCAGGAGCCGACCACTCCCCCATGCTCGATGGGGCGCATTATACTCCCGCTTGTGCAGTGTCAAAGAAGAAAAACGGTTAAATAGTTAAAGAGTCGAAGAGTCGAGGATGCACCACGGAGACACGGAGTACGCAGAGGAAACACAGAGATGAAGGCGCGGGAGCTGCATCGGTGGGACGTAACGCCGCAAGAAGCGCGGCGGATTCAAGAGGAGTTGCGCGGGCAGGTGGAACTCAAGGACCGCCTGCTCGAAAAAAAAGACGAAAAGCGGTTCGACGCGGTGCGGCTTGTGGCCGGGGCGGATGTGGCGTTTGATTTTCGTGGCGGAGGAACGAGCCAGGGGCAGGCCCTTGCGGGAGTGATTGTGTATTCATTTCCGGAGCTGCGGGAAATTGAGCGGGCGTGGGCGGAGCGGCCGCTGGAATTTCCGTATGTGCCAGGCCTGTTGAGCTTCCGGGAGCTGCCCGCGCTATTGGCGGCGTTAGCCAAACTGCGCGCGGAGCCAGACGTGATTTTCTGCGATGCGCAGGGCTACGCGCACCCCCGGCGGTTCGGGCTGGCGTGCCACCTCGGCGTGCTGCTGGACCGGGCCACGGTAGGCTGCGCGAAGTCGCGGCTGATTGGAAAACACAAGGAGCCAGGGCGGGCACCGGGGAGCTGGTCGGCTCTGCAGGACGCCGGCGAGACGATTGGCGCGGTGGTGCGCACGCGGACGGACGTGAAGCCGATCTACGTGTCGCCGGGGCACCG
>JACQDD010000057.1 GCA_016201265.1 Terriglobales bacterium
CCCCGGCTCCTTGACCTCATCTCCCAGAAAGCAGACGTTGTAGTAGCCCCAATAGTCATAAGCAGCGATGAGCATGGCGCCGCCCAGCCCATGAAAGAAGTCACGCGAAAGCGTAAACGCGCCGGGAGGAAAATCAAACACCTGCCGCGCGTTGAAGTGGGTGAGGCCGACGAAGATGATCCACCCGATCGTCCCCATCACCCCGACCCAGAGCAGCTTCGAAAGCTTTCCAATAACCGTGATCCGCCGGTACAACAGAAACGCCGTGAACAGGCAAACGCCAATCGCCAGCAGCGTCGCCGGCATCGCCACCCAGCTCAGTTGCAGTTTTCCCAGCAGCGGCAGATCGAGGCTCAAGGTTCGTTCCGCCCACACCCGCTCCAGCCCCGGCCAGAAGAACGCCGCATATTGCGACAGCCCCACGCATCCCGAAGCAATCGACAGCGGCGCGCTGAACGAAATCTGCCAGATGAAGAGGAAGGAAATCAGGCGGCCCAGCTTTTGCGGCCCGTAGATCTCTTTGAGATACCGATACGACCCTCCCGACCCCGGCATAGCCGCGCCCAACTCGGCCCACACCAGCCCGTCGCAGATCGCCAGCACCGCGCCCAAAATCCAGCCCAGCATCGCCTGCGGGCCGCCCATCGCGGTCACAATCAGCGGGATCGTAATAAACGGCCCCACCCCGATCATGTCAATCATGTTCAGCGCGGTAGCCGAGCCCAGACCAATGCCGCGGACGAGCGGGGTTCCCGCGCCTGATGTTTCGTCGACCGATTGGTCTGAGTGCATGAATGATTTGCGTCGTTCGCTATTCGTCGTTCGTCGTTATTCGCAGCTCTGATCCTCGCCTCAGCCGCGATGCCAGCACTCTTCTAATCCGCGTCCCGGAGGGACGAGCCAGCTTAGCCCACCGCTTGGGCGGTGGGCTAAGTTGATAAACAATTCAAGTCCCGGAGGGACGACCCACGCTTCCCGGACCGCGAAACGACGAATTACAAACGTGAACGCCAATCCTTGACGCGAACGACCAACGACTAACGACCAACGACGGTGCTCGACGACTCGCTACTCGCCTCTCGCTACTCGCCACTCACCAAATTCACAAACAACCGTACCGCTCCCGGCACTCCCGCCGGCAACTGCCGGAAGAATGCATACCCCGTATAGATGTACGTCCCCTTGCCGTACTGCGCCACCAGCAGTCCGCCCTTCTGCTCGCCTTCGCCTGGATCATGCGATTCCAGCAGCGGCGTGAAGTTCGCATCCCACTGCGACATGAAATACAGCCCGCGCTCCTGCACCCAGCCGTCAAAATCTTTTTGCGTGATCTCGTTTGGTGAATGGAAAATCTTGTTCGTAGGATCGAGAATCGTGACCGGCGCTTCTTCCACCGACACCCGTGCCCGGCTCAGCGTCGCCGGATACGGCGTAAACTTCCCAGCATTAAAATCACCGGCCGCGGCAGTGTACCCAACTGTGTTGTACTGCGCGACCAGTCGCCCGCCCGCCTCGACGAACTCCAGCAGCCGCTTGTTATTCCCAATCACATCTTTTTGCGTGTCGTAGGCCCGAATGCCCAGCACAATCGTCTGATACCGGCTTAAGTCTTCCGAAGCCAGCTTCTCCGGCGGAATCAGCGTCACATCCATCCCGATCTGCTGCAGCACGGTCGGAATTTCGTCACCCGCGCCCATGATGTAGCCGACTTTCAGGTCTTTCGGCACCTTCACGTCCACGATGCTGACGCGCTGCACGGCGGGTTGGTAGTAGTAAAACGAGCCCAGATCCTCTCTCGTGACCACCGAATAGCCTTCGTCGTAGTTGCGATGCCCGCTTCTCAGCGCAGCGCGAATTTCCGTTCGTCCTTCTTTCCGGCCGCCGGGTGTCACTTTGAAGTCCCGGCTTTGCTTTTCGCCCCGAGCATGGAATTCCATTCGCTGATCCGCAGGCTCCGCTCGCCAGTTCTGGGGCGTCTGGATCCGCAGGGTCCCCTCGTCCTTTTCCGGGTCTCCCGCCCAATGCGTTTGCTGCAAGGTCTCTGCATCCAGGTTGCTGGAAACGGCAGCCTTCACCACAGACGCGCTGCCGTCGTCCTGCGGCATGACCTGTTCTCCTGGATCCAGCAGCACGGAAAATGCCGGCGCCACACTCAGCGGCCGTTCCGTCACGTTGCCCGAAGCGTCCTTGTACCGAACCATGCACACTGCGGACATCATTCCCGCCCCTCCGATGAAGGCCAGCGCCTTCACTGGGGGGGGCGGCAACGGCAGCCCTGCGTATTGCGGGTCGTCAATCGTGTTGATGGCCTCGGTTTCAGGATCGTTTCGATGCCAGTACGGTCGCGTCGGCTGCGCGGTTGGCGGAACATAGACTTTGAATCGGCTGATATCGTTCGGCGAGTGTTCCCTGCCGAGAAGGCGCGAATTCCACCCCGGCGGAAGCTGAAGAGAAATGTAGTTGGTCGGAACCGTGGCGCCTACTGCAGTAAAAGTCGCCGTGACTTCAAACGTCCTTCCTGGCACGGCCACGAAGGCCGTCTCCGGGCTGGACCCGACCGGCGCGTCCACCACAACGTGAAGACTCGCGCCCTCAGCAACTGCGATCGCTTTTCCGAACTCGGGCCACTTCGCTTGCAGAAGAGCCTTCTTCGCTTCGGCCGAAAGCTGCGATTTCTCGATTTCATTGATCAGCGCTCCGAGTTTCACACCGCCCTCGTTGAGGGGGACTACCGCTGACAGCGGGTCCTTTTCGGCGGCAGCAACCGCTTCGTCCACTTTCTTGCTGATCGCGGCCAACTCTCCCCGCAGCCACGGCACCTTCTTCTCGTCCTCGCCGAGCCGTGACGCAAGGCCCGTCAAAGTCGTGTCAATCCCATCAAAAAAATCCTGCTCGTGTCCGTCCTTATCCTTCGGCGAGTCCACCACGGAATCCAGGAGCTTGTAGTGGGTGAAGCGGTCTCCATCGTCGATGGTCCAGTTTGCCGCCCCCTGCGAGAGTTGGTGGCGAAGCCCCTTCATCGCGAACTGAATGTATGAGGTGCCGAGCGCCGCATCCTTCACGCCCGTGTTCAGCCGCACCGTGTAGTTCGCGGCATCGCAGGTATTCGAAAAGAATCCGCAGACATTCCCGATGTAGAGCTTCTTCACCTGCCACGGCTGCAAGCCCTCGGCGATCTGTTCCGGAAACCGCTTCGGATCGCCCGCCGCGCGAAAAGCCTCTTTCGTCAGCATGGCCGACACCTGGTGATGTCCATGCCCATCGCGCTCGGTCCCCGAAAAACGCGAGATCAGAACATCCGGACGAAACGTCCGAATCACCCGTACCATGTCGCCCAGCGCGATATCGTGGCCCTGCCACTTCTGAAACGTCTCTTCCGCTGTCTTCGAATACCCGAAATCGGCCACGCGCGAGAACCGCTGCTCCACGCCGTAATACCGGTCCGACGCCAGCAACTCCAGTGTCCTCAGCACGCCGAGCACATCGAACAGGTTGCTGCCCAGCTTATTCTGCCCGCCCTCGCCCCGCGTCAGCGTCATCAGCAGTGTCGAGACGCCCTTCCCCCGCGACTCCAGCGTCAGCATGCCGCCATCTTCGTCATCCGGATGCGCCGTGACCTGCATCAGCCGCGCCGTCGTTTGCAAGCGACGCAGCATTAGCTTGAGCCCCGCCGCCCCCGTTTCCTGCGGCAGTGGCTCATAGTAACGATCTACAGCAGTTTTTTCAGCGGTTTGCGCAGCCGCAATCGTCGCCGGCGCCGGCAGAAGAAGTACGAGCAATGCCGCCGCAGCGCGCCTTCCCAACCGCGCCAGGCCCGGCCAATTCCGTCCTAACCTAACCATTCCCATGTGATGGAGTTTTCCTCAGGAGGGTGTCAATTTTTTTTCCTTACGGACCTTCGTGCCCCTTCGAGTGTGGGGCGGACACTCCTGTCCGCCACTTTTCCTTCGATTCTACGTGAAGGGCTGAGAACTGGCTTGCCCGCGAAGGCGTAATGTTAGGCGGTCAACTCTACAAGGTCAACGATGAACCGGCGTGGCGCGATGGGAGTGCTCTCGTTCCGCACCCAGCCGAACTCCGAACTCCAAACTACGAACTCCGTTCCACCAACCCTGCCGACGACCCCACCCACTTCATATTCTTATTGTGATCCACGCCCATCATCAGCCCGCGCCCCATGCGCACGATGATCAGCACCGGCGTGAGTTCCTTGAGCCAGATGTACATGATCCGCAACTCGGCCTTGGTTGCCCCATGCGGCGTCTCGATCACCGGCGTGAAATTCATCCGCTCTTGCAGAATGTACTGGCTGCGTTTCTCCGTCGGAATCGCCTCGATATCCTTCCGCGAAGGCGAAATCACCACGCCCAGCCCAGCAAACGAATACAGCGGCTTGAGCACGAAATTTTCGAGATCATCCGGCACCGACGGCAACTGATCCAGAAACCACGTCCGCGGCACGCTCGCATGCTTCAGATACGGAATCGAATACTTGCTGATCCGGAAATACCAGTTCGGATGCCCCGCCCACTCGACGTCGAGATCGTCTCGAAAATCGAACGGCAGCGCCACTCCCTTGCGCTCCAGTTCATCCACGATCGCCCGATTGTAGATGCGATGAATCGGAATCCGTTTGCCACCGGCTTCATAAAACAGGCGCCGCCCCTCTTTCCGGATCTTCGTGATGCACACCGTCCGAATCCCCAGCAGCTTTTCGGTCAAAAGAAAATCCGGCAGCGTCTTCTGCTCCTCCGGATGCACTTCCATCAGCACCACGTTCTCAGGAGTATGTTCCGCGACAATCGCATCCCGCAGCAATTGCGTATACGACGCTGCGTCTAGCCCGCTCAGGTGGTAGCGCAAACTCCCGTCCAGCCCGAACACGTCAATGTAGGTCTGCGAAAGCACCGGCTGATACGCGTACAGGGAAGGGAAGGCCTGCAACTCCACCAGCTTCGGCTGCAGTTCGCCCGCTGCGTCCCGCACCAGCCCGAAATCCACCTGCACAAACATCGGATGCGCCGCTTCATTCGGCACGCGAAATTGCGCCGGAATGGATGATTCTGACCGGGCGAGGTATTCGCGATTCTCCACCAACTGCCGGATCAGCGCCTTCCCGTCTTCTCCCATGCGCTCGACCAGTGCCGCTGGGGAAAAGCACGGCGTTTCGGAGACGCGAAATGGCACCTCCATCCCGCACCGAGCCGCCATCTCGCGCTTGAACCGCTGATGTTTTTGGGGAGTGAACCCCGCGTTGAACCGCTGCCGATAGGAAGGGATCATCGAAGCTCGTGTGGGGACAGGCGCCCTCGCCCGTCCAAGCCGAGCGAAGCTCGGCAGGTGCTTTGCGACTAAGTGCCAAGTGCTAAATGCCAAGTGCTGCTTTTTCACGCTTCAATCAAAAACGCCCCGCCGCGCATGATCTGCTCGCCATCCACCCAGATATCAAACTTCCGTCCCACCACATCAATATGCGTAGACGAATACCACTCCGCCCCGGTGTGCGCCCCGTACGGATTCCCAAACGCAATGTGCACACCCGGATACTTCTCGTCCTGCAGAATCTGCCCAATCACATCTTTCAGCTCAATATTCGTGCCGATCGCGAACTCGCCCACGCGATCGCTATTCTCATCGGTGTGCGTGTACTTCCAGAAATCATTTTCCAGTTCGTGATTGGAAGAGTGTGCCTCCACCACCCGATTCCCCTTCATCCGAATCGTCAGCGGACTCTCCTTCAGATCGCCAAACTTCGCGCACAAATAGTCGCCCACCACGCCGTCAATTACGAACGTCCCATTCACCTCACCCGGCGTCGTGAACACCTCGCCGCCCGGCAGATTGCCCCACTTTTCGGTGCTGATGATCCCGCTCGTCTTGACCCACCGGTAGCCCGAATTCAAATCCGCCGTCAAATCCGTCCCCGCCGGAGTCTTCGCCCGAATCTGCTTTGCCACACGCACCCGGTCCACCACCTTCGCGCTCAGCCGATCCACCTTCTGAAAATCCGCGCGCATCCCCTCCAGCATGATCTGCCGGTTGATGTTGACCATGTGCGCATGCCGGATTTTCCGCCGGTTGACCACATCAGTCATCTGCATGCGCGACTTCAACTCGTTCATCTGCGCCTGCACCGCGAAAATGCTTACCTCGCTCGTTTCCAAGTCCTCAACAATCGGCAGCGGAAAATCCGTCAGCGGACGCGCCGCCACATCTTCCAGCACCCACGTGCTATAGCGGCAGCCCACAGCTTCCAGTTCGTGTACCAGCGCCGCCGCGATCTCCAGGCTCACTTCGTCGGTGATGACCGTGACCTTCTCCGTAGGCTGGATTCGCAGGCACACCTGCGCGGCGTTTCGCGCTCCCGGCGTAAGCTCCGGATCAAATGGCAGTTGATTCAGTTGTCGTTTGGGTTGTGTCTCTGCGGTCTTCATCCAGCTCGTCAGACGGCCTTGGCTGTGGGGATATCGCTCACTGCCTCGCCCAGGCCCACCTCGGTCTCCTCAATGATGTAGTCCACTACCGCCTTCATGTCACCGGTCTCGCGGAACACCTTCAACTGCCGGTCCGCGCCCGTGCCCATCTTCATGATCTCGCGCACGTACTCCACTTCTTTCCGGCTATCGAGCTCGTCCAGCACGTCATCCACAAATTCCAGGTACTCTTCAATCAGTTCGCGTTCCGGCACTTCCGTCTGCTTGCCGAAATCAATCAGCTTCCCGTCGATTCCATACCGCGCCGCCCGCCACTTGTTTTCCATCAGCAGCGCCCGTCGGTACAACCGGAACCCCTGGTTCGCCGCGTACAGCTTGTACAGCTTGGCCACCGTCGCCTGGATCAGCGCCGCCAGCGCAATCGTCTCCTCCACCCGCATCGGGATGTCGCACACCCGGAACTCCAGCGTGTTGAAGAACGGATGCGGCCGGATGTCCCACCAGATTTTTTTCGCGTTATCAATGCAGTTGGTCTTGATCAGCAGCTTGATGAAGTTCTCGTACTCGCCCCAGCTCGGGAAATAGTCGGGCAGGTTCGTCCGCGGAAACTTGTCAAACACCTTGCAGCGGTACGATTTCAGCCCCGCATCCATGCCTAGCCAGAACGGCGAATTCGACGACAGCG
>JACQDD010000067.1 GCA_016201265.1 Terriglobales bacterium
CTTGAGCTGCTAGCTACGAACTGCGAGCTACTAACTACGAACTCCGAACTCCTAACTACGACGGAACGCCGCCTTGACCGAGACCTGCTGCTGGCCGCGGCGGTTGCGTCTGCGGTGTCGCTGCTTTCCTTTTTCTACTACTTCCAGCGCGGTGAAATCCTGCTCTATGGCGACGCCGTGGCGCATATCAACATTGCGCGCCGCGTGCTCGATTCGCAGACTCCCGGTCTGTTGCAGTTGGGGACGGTGTGGCTGCCGCTGCCGCATTTGCTGATGATCCCGTTGCTGTTTTCGGACTGGATGTGGCGGAGCGGAGTGGGCGGTTCGATTCCGTCCATGATCGCCTACGTCCTCGGCGTGGTGGGAATCTTCCGGTTCACGCGTGGCCTGCTGGAGGACGATGGCTGCAAACGAGCGGTAGCTCGTGCCGGAGCCGGCCTCGCGGCTGTTGTGTATGGAGCGAATCCAAACCTGATCTACCTGCAGACGACGGCCATGACCGAGGTGCTGTATCTGGCGCTGTTCATCTGGGCCGTCGTTTTCTTTGCCGAATTCCTGGTTGAAGAATCTCGCGGCCCTTCGGTCCGCCTGACCGGGTCAGAGACCCGGTCCCACACGCTCTATCGGTGTGCCTTGTGCGTGGCTGGGGCGGAACTCACGCGCTACGACGGATGGTTCCTGGCTGTGGTGGTAGGAGCGACGGTGGTTTGGATGTTGGTCCGGCGGTGGAGTGACCGCGCATTCCGGCGAGTGGCCGTGAAATTTCTGGTTGGAATCGTAGCGGCGCCGATGTTTTGGTTGGGATACAACGGGGCAGTGTACGGAAATCCGCTGGAGTTTGCCAACGGGCCCTACTCGGCGAAGGCGATAGAGCAGCGGACGGCGTCGCCGGGGTATCCAGCTCATCCCGGAGCGGGGAGCGTGGTCACGGCGGGGAGTTATTTTCTCAAGTCTGCCGAGCTGAATATGGCGGAAGGGAATTGGGGACGAATCTGGATTGTGGTGGCGCTGGCTGGCCTGGTTCTCGTCAGGATAAAGCTTCGTTCACGAGGCGCGGTTTTGTTGCTCTGGGTTCCGATCGTGTTCTACGCGCTTTCGATTGCCTATGGCGGCGTTCCGCTGTTTCTGCCGGCCTGGTGGCCGTACACCTGGTACAACCTGCGATATGGATTGCAGTTGCTGCCGCTGTTTGCGGTTTCGGCGGCGCTGGTTGTGTCGGCACTGTCCGCGAGGTCAGCCCCTGAAGGGGCTTCAGAGAAAGGCCGGCCTGCTTCATCGCGAAAGCGATGGCCTGATACGAAACTCCAGATGCTCGCAGTCGGTGCCGTTGTCGTTGTAGCCGGCTTGAATTATTTCTCCGTGTGGAGGGCGCAGCCGCTCTGCTTCAAAGAAGCCTGGGTAAACTCGCGGACCAAACTGGCGCTGGAGTCGTCGGTGGCGCAAACCGTCACCACGCTGCCGCGCAATTCCCAGTACCTGATGTACCTGGGCGATCACGTGGGAGTCTTCCAGCAGGCGGGAGTTCCTCTGCGACGGGTCATCAACGAAGGCAATCACCGGCCCTGGAAAAAGCCGTCGGATTCGGAGGGTCTATGGGAGCGGGCGCTGGCCGATCCCGCGCGTCATGTGGATTTCGTAATCGCCTATGACGGCGACGCCGTGGACCAGGCGGTAGAAAAGAGCAGCCTCACGCTGGTGACCGAGATCCACATTCTGGGACAACCGCGTGCCCGCATCTACGCGGCCCGCTCCGGCCTGAATCAATCACGTTAACGGTGCTCCCGAAGTGGTACGGCAACAGGGCCGAGGGCGGTGGTAAAATCCGCTCAAAATCGGTTTCCGCCCATGAACACTCTCCAACCCCCGATGGACACCCTCCGCACGGAGATGGGTGTGGTGCTTTCCTCCACGCTGGCGCGGCTGACCATTGCCGCGATTTTGGGCGGAATCATCGGGCTGGAGCGGCTGCTTCATCGCAAGCCGGCGGGTCTGCGCACCAACATGTTCATTTGTTTCGGCGCCGCCATGTTCACGCTGCTTTCGAAGGAACTGGCGGGGACGCCCTCGGACAGCGCCCGCATCGCCGCTCAGATCATCCCGGGAATCGGTTTCATCGGGGCGGGCTCGATTCTGCATTCCCGCGGGTCGGTGACCGGCCTGACGACGGCCGCGACCCTGTTCGTGGTGGCGTCGGTGGGAATGGCCGTGGGCGGCGGGCTGTACCTCACGGCGGTGTTCGCCACCGTTCTGATCCTGCTCGCGCTGGCGGTGCTGGGAAGAATGGAACGCCGCCTCGAGTTGCGGACGGTCTTGCATACCTACGAAGTGACGGGCCGGAACGTCGAAGCCATGTTGCGGGAAGTGAACCGCATCCTGGAAGACGCAAGACTCAGCATGCAGAACGTTCGCCTGGCGTCGGCCGAAGGCCAGTCGCGCCTGGTGTTCTCGGTGGATGGCGACCGAGAGGAGCAGGACGCTTTTTCCATGCGATTGCATGAGTCGAATGCGTTCGGTAGCGTCCAGACCCTTGGCGCCACGGAACACGAATGAGCAGCAGCCTCTCCAGGGGAATTCCTTTTACGAAAGCATCGGCCTGCGGCAATGATTTTCTCATTGCCGAAGGCGGGGCAATGGCCGGGGACCTGGCCGCGATCAGCCGCCGTATGTGTGACCGGCACAACGGGGTTGGCGCCGACGGCGTGGAGTGGCTGTTTCCCGACGCTGCGGCAGATGTGAGCGCGCGCCTCTTTAATGCCGATGGCTCGGAGGCGGAAGTCTCGGGCAACGGCACACGCTGTGTTGCGGCGTACCTGTGTTTGGACACGGAAAAGACCGAAGTCGTGATTCGCACCGGAGCAGGCCTGAAGACCTGCCGCCTCACAGCGCGGCAGGGCACCACGTATGAGTTCGAAGCCGATATGGGGCCGCCCACGGTGGCGGGAGAGTTGGCGATCGAGACGATGTGGGTGCGGGCGGTGGGAACGAAGGTGTCGATGGGAAATCCGCATTTTGTGATCTTCGTCGAAAGTTTCCAGGAGGGCTGGCAGCGTCAAGCTGCTCTGATTGCGACGCAGCCGGTTTTTCCGCAGGGCACGAATGTCGAGTATGTTGTCGTGCGCGGCCCGAACGAGATCGAGATCCGGCTGTTTGAGCGGGGCGTGGGAGAGACCCAATCTTCCGGGACCGGATCGTGCGCTTCGGCGGTGGCGGCGATTGCTGGCCGGCTAGTTTCATCGCCTGTGAGCGTGGTTGCCCCTGGAGGAGCGCAGACGGTGCGCTGGGAAGACCGGGTCTATCTGCGGGGTCCGGCGACACTCATCTGCCGGGGAGAATTCTTCGTTTAAGATCGGATAAACATGGCCCCGACTTCCCAGTCCTCGCGAATCAAACCACCGGCACTCCGGGTGGGTGACAAGGTGGGTATTGTCGCGCCGGCTTCCAACATCAAGCGGGAATTGCTGGAGCGTGGGTGCGCCGCGCTACGCCGTCTGGGATACGAGCCGTTTTACTTCGATTCGATCCTGGAACGGGATTTGTATTTTGCCGGTTCGGTGGAGCGGCGGACGCGGGAACTGGAAGAGATGTTCGGGCGCGAGGATGTGCGGGCGATCATCTGCGCCCGCGGCGGCTACGGGTCGAACTATCTGCCGCTGGTGCTCGATCCGAAAAAGATTGTTCCGCATCCCAAGATTCTGGTCGGTTACAGCGACATTACGACATTGGTGTGCTGCGTGGCGGACTCGGCCAACTTTGTGACGTTTCACGGGCCGATGGTGACCAAGGATTTTGCGGTGGAGGACGGTGTGGACCTGGCCTCATGGACAGCGGCGGTGGGTGGCGCGGCGGAGTGGGAGATCGGGGCGGATTCCGGGGCGCTGGCGCTGGCGGAGGGAGTCGCCGAGGGAGTGTTGTATGGCGGGTGTCTCTCGATGATGGTGGCGTCGCTGGGGACGAAGCACGAGATACGGACGGAGGGCACGATCCTGTTCGTGGAAGATGTTGCGGCCAAGCCCTTCCAGATTGATCGCATGCTGATGCAGTTGAAGCTGGCCGGGAAGCTGGATGGCGTGCGGGGGATCGTCTTTGGCGAAATGCTGGATTGCCGGCAGAGCGCAGATCAGGACTACACGCTGGAAGAAGTGGTGATGCGGGTGGTCGGCGATCTGAAGGTTCCGGTGGCGTTTGGGCTGCGGTCGGGGCATGTCTCGCGAGCAAATATCACGCTGCCGATTGGGGTGCGGGCGCGGTTGGAAGTTGGCGGCGAGGTGACGCTACGCATTTTGGAGTCGGCGACGAGATCTTAACCACAGAGGACACAGGGGACACAGAAGAGGACTGTGGGCTGGAGCTGAAGGCTCAGGGCTAACCGCCAACCGCTAGTTTATCGAGGACAATGAACGACAATCCAAAGCACATTCATCTGATTGGGATCTGCGGCACCGCGATGGCGTCACTGGCGGGAATGCTCAGACAGCGTGGATTCCGCGTGACTGGGTCTGATACGGCGGCTTACCCGCCCATGTCTACGTTTCTTGAATCGCTGGGTATTCCGCTGGCGCAGCCGTTTGCTAGCGCCAATCTGAATCCGCGGCCCGATCTGGTGGTGGTGGGAAACGCGATCTCGCGCGGGAACGTGGAACTGGAGCACGTGCTCGACGAGCGCATTCCGTTCCGTTCACTGCCACAGATTTTGCATGATCAATTTCTGGTGGGGAAGGAAGTACTGGTCGTGGCAGGCACGCACGGCAAGACCACCACCACCTCGATGCTGGCTTGGATTTTCGAGACGGCGGGGCTGAGGCCGTCGTTTCTGATTGGCGGCATTGCCGAGAACTTCGGCAGCAGTTTTGGGCTTGGGGACGGGCGCTACTTCCTGCTGGAAGGCGACGAGTACGACACGGCATTTTTCGACAAGGGGCCGAAGTTCCTGCACTACTTTCCTGACGCGGTGATTCTGACTTCGGTCGAATTCGACCACGCCGATATCTACAAGGATCTGGACGCGGTGGAAACGGCGTTCAAGCGGCTGGTCAACCTGGTGCCGCGGCGGGGAAGAATTATTGGCTTCGATACCGGCGAGAGCGTCGAACGCTGTTTGCAGCGGGCGCTCTGCCCGGTGGAACGCTACGGTTCTACGGGACGGGCAACCTGGCAGATTGCGAACCTCCGGCTGAGCGCAGAGCAAACGTCGTGGTCGGTGCTGTGTGAGGGACAGGCGTGGGCGGAGTTCGAATTTCCGCTCGCGGGCGAATACAACGTCTGGAACGCGACGGCGGCGGCGGCGCTGGCGGCGGACTATGGAGTCCCAAAAGAGGTGATCGGGGAGGCCCTTCGGACATTCCAGAGCGTGAAGCGGCGGCTGGAAGTGAAGGCGCAGGTCAACGGGATTACGATCATTGACGACTTCGCGCACCATCCTACGGCGATCGAGCAGACGCTGCAAGCGCTGCGGTCGCGGTATCCGGGGGCTCGCTTGTGGGCGGTGCTGGAGCCGCGGTCGAACACCATGCGGCGCAACGTGGTCCAGGAGGCGCTCGCGCGCAGCTTGGCGCAGGCGGACGAGGTGATCGTGGCAAATGTCTTCAAGTCGGAGGCGATTCCGGAAGGGGAACGATTGGATTTGAATCGGGTGGTGGAGGAGATCCAGAAGCGGGGCAGGAAGGCGCAGGTGATTGCCGACGCCGATGCCATCGTGAGCGCGATAGCGCCCGAGTTGCGTCCGGGGGACGTGGTTGCCATCCTGTCCAATGGCGGATTCGGCGGAATTTATGAGAAGCTAC
>JACQDD010000068.1 GCA_016201265.1 Terriglobales bacterium
GCCAACGCCAGGCAGATCCGCGACCTGCAGGACTTCAGCGTGCGTGGCGACTACCAGTTCTTGCGGCAGTTCGGCATGGCCCTTTCCTGGCGGCGCTCCAACGACAACCTAAATGGCAAGCGCAACTACACCAGCATTGTGCGCGCGCCGGAAGTCCGACTGACTTTCCGTGACCTGCCGTTCTACCGCAGGTTGGTGTTGGAGGTGGGCTACCGCGAACGGAACCTGGACACTGCAGGCGATCCTCTGGCCACTTGCGTGACGCTGCCGACCATTCCTCCCACGCCTCAGATCACCACCAAGCGCTCGGCGCATCCCGGCTGCCTGGTCACGGAACTGCGCCAGGCCACCGAGGAGCGCATCCGTTCCACGCGCATCCCATTCTTCAGCCTCACGCTGCCGGTGAGCGATTCGTCCTTCAGCTTCGACTACGAGCACCGCCACGACATGGACGCGGTGATCAACCAGAATTCCTCCGATACCGACCGCTTCGCTTTCGGCTACCGCGGCAATTACACCTGGAACAACTGGGACGTGATTCCGTCGTTCCGCTACGAACTGGAGCGGCTGGCCAAATACACGCCCAATAACCCGGCGCTGGCGCCGTCCGATCCCTCGCTGATTTATGCTATCGATTTCTTCGCCGCGCATGATACCAGCCGCTCGTTCAACGCGCAGTTGCAGATCGAAGCGCCGCGCTACTTCCGCTTCGAAGGAATCTATCGCGAGTTCAACAGCATTTCGCTTTCGCCCCTCAAGGCCAGCGTCCCACTGGACCCGTTGCAGAATTTTTTCCTCTTAAACCAGGGCTTCAAGCGGCCCAGTTGGCGCGCCGCGCTGACCTACAAATTCAGGAACGACGAAAACCGGCTGCTGACCGCCTACTACGAGCGCGGCAACAATTTCTTCAACACCGGCGATCCTTTTGTCCCCGACCACAAGAGTTTCCGGGAAACGATTCTCGGCGGCACGCTGCTTCTGCGCTTCCGCCACTAGTCCCGAAGTCTCGGGATGGCTTGCGATTTCTGAGTTCGAACTTCTGACTTTCTCGAGGTACTCCAATGAGGCACGAAAGAACGACCTGTGGTGAGCGTAGCCGAACCTTTCGCCCTGTGGTGATCCCGCGATGGCGGGACGAAGCATGGATGAAGTGGATGCTGCTGGTCCCGCTCTGCGGGATGGTGGCTCTTTCCCTGCCCTTCCCCGCGATGGCGCAGACGCCCGCGCGGGAGGCCGGAAGTATTTCAGCCATGATCCCGGTGGACCACGTGCTCCGGCAGAAGAAGACGCTCGAAGCCGCCAAGGACATGAAATTGTTGTGGGGCGACACCGTCAAGACC
>JACQDD010000069.1 GCA_016201265.1 Terriglobales bacterium
ATTCGCCACGGATCGGTGCACTCACCCGACGAACTCAAACTGATTGTGACCGCAGCGCACCACTCGGGACAGCTCTCGCCGGCTCAGGAAGAGATGCTGCTGAATGCGCTCGAACTGGATAACATCGCGGCGCGCCAGGTAATGGTGCCGAGGCCGCGTATTTTTTCGTTGCCGGCAGATCTAGATTTGGATGAGGCCCTGTCGCGGGTGGTTGAGGAGCAACACTCCCGCATCCCGGTCTACGATCCACAGCGTGGGCCTGAGCACATTGTCGGAGTGCTCTACGCCAAGGACTTGATGCGCTGGACGCGGTTTCGCCTGACTCTGAGCTCAAGTCCTGCTTCTGCTCTGCGCATTTCCGGCATGAAGATCAGCCAGATCATGCACGATGTGCTGGTCGTCCCGGAGACCAAGTCGTTGCTCGAACTGCTGGGCGAGTTCCAGCAACGCAAGCGGCATCTGGCGGTGGTGGTGGACGAGTTCGGCTCGACCGCGGGCGTGATTACTGTCGAAGATGTGCTGGAACAACTGGTGGGCGAACTGGAGGATGAATTCGACGTGGCTTCGGCGCAACCGGTGACCGATGCTAATGCGCCGCTGGCGCTCGATGGCGCCGTTAATATTCGCGACCTCGAGGCCCAATATGAGCTGAAGCTTCCCCAGGACGAGGGGTTTGAGACTCTGGCCGGCTTTGTGCTATCGCGCTTGCAAAAGGTGCCCCAGGGCGGAGAGGCTTTCGAGCATGAGGGACGGCGGTTCGTGGTCGAGAAGATGGAAGGGCACCGGATCGCGACCGTGAGAATCGAGCCGGTTCCGGCGGCGGCTAAGCAATTGGCGGGGGACTAGGGACTTCGCATGCCGCGCTTTGTCCTTTCCCGCCTGCTGTACACCCTTCCCGTGGTGTGGCTCGTTGTTTCTACTGTTTTCCTCCTCATCCACTTCGTGCCGGGCGACCCCATCCAGCAGATGCTCGGCGGCACGGCACGCCTACGGGCTCGACGTCCCGCTCGGGCAGCAATACCTGAATTACTGGAAGGGCGTGCTGCACGGGGATCTGGGGAAGTCGCTGCGCTTCAACCAGGGAGTGAGCAGCCTGATCGTGAAGCGGTATCCGTTTACATTGCAGCTCACGCTGGCGTCGTTGTTCGTGGCAATTGTGTTGGCGATTCCGGCGGGCGTACGCTCGGCTGTGCGCCGCAATCGCTGGGATGATCGCTTGCTGAGTGTGGTCAGCTTGTTCGGACTGTCGTTCCCTAACTTCGCGCTTGGGCCGGTGCTAATCCTGTTCTTCGCCGTCAGGTTGGGATGGTTGCCGGTCTCCGGTTCCGGCACATTCGCTCATCTGGTACTTCCAGCGATCACCATGGGCGGAGCGCTGGCGGCGATCCTGACGCGCATGGTGCGCACCTCGATGCTCGAAGAACTCGGCCAGGACTACATCCGCACCGCCCGCGCGAAAGGCTTGCCGGAGCGGACGGTCGTTTATCGTCACGCGCTGCGCAACGCGATGATTCCCATCCTGACCGTGCTGGGCTTGCAGTTCGGCGCGTTGCTGGCGGGCACGATTGTTACAGAGACGATTTTTTCCTGGCCGGGCATTGGGCGGCTTACGATCCAGGCCATTGCGAATCGCGACTACTACTTGGTCCAGGGCTGCATTCTGGCGATCGGTCTGACGTACGTCGCGGTGAATTTTCTGACGGACCTGCTGTATTCGGCGGTCAATCCGAGGATCAGACAGTGATCATCTGGGCACGCTATCCGCCGGGGTTGGTTGCAGCGGTCGGAGCGGCGGTCCTGCTCTACTCTTCGCGGCACAAGTGCACCGTCGCGTTCGCCGGTTTGGCCACCCTGCTGGGGTTGATCTGCATGGAAGCGGAGTACTGGGTGGCTCACGGGTTTCCCTCGTCAGAGATCTCCTTCTTCACGGCTGCAGTTTTGCTGACCCTGACTGCTCTTGCCTTGGGAGCCGTGGGCGGCGCCGCTCTCGGTATCCTGGGCTTGGCTTTTTTCGCTTACGTCAACCTCCGCTATGGCGCGCCCTACCTGCTGGATTATGTGCAACCTGTCTTGTACGCGCTTCTCCTTGCTCGCTCGCGGCGCGAGTTGGACTGGCAGCGGTCAGGATTTCTGCGTGCTGGCTGGACGGAAGGAGTTTGGATTCTCGTGACATATTCGCTCACATTCTGGCGGACCTCAAGCCTCGGCAAGTGGGAGTGGATCACCGGGGGATCCTGGTGAAGTGTTTACGTCGCAGGTGGCGTGATTCCCGAGGTTGAACTGGCATCGCTTTCATGGCAACGAACTGGCAACTGAACGCTGACAACTGGCAGCTGGCGCGCGGCGCCCGCATCGCTCGCCACAACCCGCTGGCGGCGGTGGGAGTTGTGCTGGTCGTAGTGTTTGTATTCTGCGCGTTGTTCGCACCCTGGCTGGCGCCGCAAGATCCCGCGCACATTGATCTCCCGAACCGCCTGCAAACGCCTTCATCCCAGCATCTCTGCGGCACCGACGAACTTGGGCGCGATATCCTCTCCCGCCTGATCTGGGGCGCGCGGATTTCCATGTTTGTCGGCAGTAGTGTGGTCGTCTGCTCGTTGTTGCTGGGGCTCATCATCGGCAGCCTGGCCGGATACTACGGTGGGCGCATCGACCGCTTCGTCAACATCGTGCTGATGAATGCCTTTCTCTCGTTCCCCGGGATTCTGATCGCGATTGCCTTCGTCGCCTTCCGCGGGCCCGGCATCTTCAACCTGGTGCTCGCGCTCTCGCTCGGCGGATGGGTGGGCTACGCGCGCCTGGTGCGGGCGCAGGTGCTGGCCGTACGGGAAAGGGAATTCGTCGAGGCGGCCCGTGCGCTCGGCGCAAATGACCTTCGTATTTTGCTGCGCCACATCCTGCCCAACATCATTCAGCCGGTGATCGTACAGGCGGCCATCGGCATGGCGGGCGCGATCCTGGCGGAAGCAACCATGAGCTTCCTGGGATTGGGAGTCCCTCCGCCGACGGCCAGTTGGGGATCGATGCTGAACGATGCCCGCTCGCACCTGTTCGACGCGCCGCATCTCGTGCTGTTTCCAGCTGTGACGGTTATGCTGGCCGTGCTCGCGTTTAATTTTATTGGCGACGCGCTGCGCGACGTGCTCGATCCGCGCTCGCGTATCGAAGCCGGGCTTTGACTTCCCGCCGCTCTTTCGTACAATGCGCGCTGTCGCATATTCCCTCTGTGCCGAGATTGATCATGCTGCGCAAGCTGGCTCTGGCTCTTTTCTTGATGTCGATCCTGATTGCGTTAACTTGGGCACAGCCCCTGGCGGCGAATTCCCCCGCCCCCGCTGCAGGCGCCACGGCCGTTGCTCCGGCCGGGCCCGCCTTCGATGTAAAAGCGGCAACGGACGCCTATCTGGCCACTGTGCCTGCGGACAAGAAAGCCCGCTCCGACGCCTACTTCGAAGGCGGATACTGGCTACAGCTCTGGGACTTCCTGTTTGGCGCCGTTGTTGCCATCTTTTTGCTGCACTCGCGGCTGTCGGCGCACATGCGCGACTGGGCTGGAAGGTTCTCGTCGTGGAGGGGAATTCAGACGCTGATCTACTTCATTCAGTTTCTGGCGTTCACGACCATCGTGCAGTTTCCGATGGCGGTGTATGAGGGCTACTACCGCGAGCACAAGTACGGCTTGGCGACGCAGACCTTCGGTCCCTGGATGAGGGACCAGATGGTCGGCCTGGCGGTGGGCGCCGTCCTTGGCGGGATCGCCGTGGTAGGGCTGTACGCGCTGGTCCGGCGGCTGGGGAAAAACTGGTGGGTGTGGGGGGCAGTCGCCAGCATTGTCTTCATGGCATTCATCTTTCTGATTGCTCCGGTGTACATCGCTCCGTTGTTCAACACCTTCAACAAGCTGAAGGATCCGAAGATCAAGGACCCGATTCTGAGCATGGCGCGGGCGAACGGGATTCCGGCTACTGAAGTCTATGAGGTCGACGCTTCCCGGCAATCCACGCGGATCAGCGCCTATGTGAGCGGATTTCTGGGCACCGAGCGCATTGTCCTCAACGATAACCTGCTCAAGCGCTGCTCGCCGGAAGAGATTCAGTCGGTGATGGGACACGAGATGGGTCACTACGTCCTGCACCATGTCTATAAGGACCTGATCTTCTTTGGCATCCTCTTCGTCGCCGGATTCGCCTTCCTCAACTGGGGTATGCACTGGTGTCTGGCGCGCTGGGGAGAGCGCTGGGGCGCGCGCGAAATCACCGATGTAGCCGCGCTGCCGCTGGCAGTGCTGCTGTTTTCAATTTTCTTTTTCGTGCTCACGCCGGTGACCAACAGTTGGGTCCGCATGCAGGAGTACGAAGCCGACATTTTCGGGCTGGATGCCGGCCGCCAGCCGGACGGCGAGGCGCTGGTGGACGTGAAGCTCGGCGACTATCGCAAACTTGACCCTGGCCCGCTGGAGGAGATGATTTTGTTCGACCATCCCAGTGGGCGGACCCGCATCACGGCGGCCATGCGCTGGAAGGCGGAGAATATGGCTGTGCTTCCGCCGGGGACAAAGCCGGGCAAGCCATGAAACATCACTACCTCCGGTGATCATGCTCACAGCCGCGGGTGCGAGCGCCTGTTAGCGTCGCCCCAGGAGGCGAGTCATGCCCACTACCTATTCCTACCGCACCACGGCTCATTGGACGACACACAAGCGCGGCATCGTGGAAGGCGAGGGCATTCCCCGCACCATCAATTTTGCGGCGCCTCCAGAATTCGGCGGAGAGCCGGGCCTGTGGACTCCGGAGCACTTGCTTCTGGCGGCGGTTTCGACGTGCTATGTTGCGACCTTGCGGGCGGTGGCCGAGGCGTCGAAGGCCGAGTTCCATTCGCTCGAACTCACGGTCGAAGGCACGATTGAAAAACAGGAGGGCGGATTCCGTTTCACGCGCGTCCTGCTGCGTCCGGTCGTGACCATCGAAAAGGAAGACGAGCGCGAACGTATGGGACGCCTGCTGGAAAAGGCAGAGCGTGTCTGCCTGGTTTCGCGGTCGCTGTCTGCCACCATGCTGCTGGAACCGAAGATTTTGGTGCAGGAACAGGTGCATGCGTAAAAAGAAGGTGTCAGGTCTCAGGTGTTAGGTGTCAGGAAAACCGGGACGCCTGAAATCGTAGCCACTCGCTTCGGCACTAATTATTCTCAAAATTGTTCTCACCCTGTACCCAGCATCTGCCGTCCAATTCCTGAGAACTGAGAACTGAGAACTGAGAACTGAGAACTGAGAACTGAGAACTGAGAACTGAGAACTGAGAACTGAGAACTGAGAACTGAGAACTGAGAACTGAGAACTCAGAACTGAGAACTGAGAACTGAGAACTGAGAAATTCTTGAGCAACGATCGGGGAACTTTTTCCGAGGCTGGTGCGTATGAATAGACATATGGAGCTGCGATACCAAGTCGAATGCCAGCATGACGTTGCGGTAGTGCGCTGCTCCGGGCGCCTGGTGCGCGGGACCGCGTTGGATGAGTTCCGGCGCCGGCTCGAGCAGCTCGAGCACGTTCGAGTTCTCGTGGTCGATCTTTCCGAAGTTGAGCAACTGGATGCGGGAGGTCTGGGTGTTTTATTGTTGGTGCGCCGCGGGGCTCGCCAGCACTCGGTTCAAATGAAGCTGGTGAATCCCTCCCCCTTTGTTCTCAGAGTGCTTGAGGCCACACATCTGACCTCGGTGTTTGAAATTTCCTCCCTGGAAGAGGCGCTTTGCATCCTGCAAGCGCCGGGGGACCGGCCGCACTTCGCGGTCGCCTGAGCCTCGTGGGCGCGATGCTTTATAATTCGCGCCCATGAAGCCCAAAGTCAGGGTTCAGGTCTCAGGTCTCAGGTGTCAGGTCTCAGGTCTGTCAGCCGAATTTCGTTGGACCTTCGTTTCCACACCGCCAACACCTACGCCGGCTTTTTCCCTGCACACTCGAAGTTCTCAATCCCAGTCGATGACCCAACTCGCGCGCAAACTCCGCGTTACCGATTACTTCTCCCTCGGTTGGGGAACGATGGTGGGCGTCGGCTGGCTGGTGGTGATGGGCGACTGGCTGACGCGCGGTGGGCCGCTGGGCGGAATTCTGGGCTTCGCCATTGGTGGCGTCCTGCTGCTGCCGATCGGCTACGTGTACGGCAAGCTGGTGATGGCCATGCCGGACGCATCGGGCGAGGTCGCGTACACCGCGCGCGTGTTTCCCCAGCCAGTCAGCTTCTTTACCGGATGGATGATGATGCTGGCGTATTTCATCGTGTGTCCGTGGGAGGCAGTAGCCGTGGGACGGATCGCAGGCTACATTTTTCCTGCGCTCGATTCGATCGAGCTGTACCGCGTGGCGGGAAAACCTGTGTATCTGCCGCACCTGGTCATCGGCTTGGGCCTGACTGCGCTGCTCACGATCCTGAACTACCGGGGCATCCGGCTAAGCGCAACGTTTCAGAACTGGACGACCTTCGGAACCCTGGCGTTGTTTGTAGTCTTTGTTGGTTTTGGCGTTGCGCGCGGGTCCACCACCAACTTCCCGCCTTTGTTCACGCACACGCCGTTCGTTTCGATTCTGCTGGTCTTGCAGGTCGTGCCGTACTTCATGACGGGCTATGAATCGGTAACCAAGGCGGCGGAAGAGGCGAATCCGGAGTTCCGCTCCCGCGGATTTTTCCGTGCGATCTGGGCGGCGATCATCGTCGGCTTTGTTTTCTACATCATCGTGATCGCGGCGGTGGGCTTCGTTGCGCCCTGGCACCAGCTGATCGGGACGCCGTTCATGACTGCCGTCGCTTTCGAGCGCGCCATTGGCTCGCGTTGGATTGTGAGTATCATCCTGGCGGCGGCGCTGCTTTCACTGTTCAAGGTGTTCAATGGGAACTTTGTCGCGGCGAGCCGTTTGCTCTTTGCCATGGGCCGGCGCGGCCTGGTCGATGAACGATTGGCCAGCGTGCATCCGCAGAATCAAACACCGGCTGCGGCGGTCGTGTGGGTAGGCATCGCGACTGCGGTGTGCATGTTTCTGGGCAGCGCCATCCTGATACCGATTACGGACGTTGGTTCCTTAGCTTCCGCGATTGGGTGGTTTGCCGCCTGCGCGGCGTATCTGCGGATGCGGCCACCCGCCCGCGACCGGGCGATCGCCGGGCTCGGAGCGTTGGTAGGGCTGGCCATGGTGCTGATGAAGATACTGCCTTTTGTGCCGGGACACTTCACGGGCCGGGAATGGCTGCCGTTTGGACTCTGGATTCTGCTGGGTCTTCTGATCGGCCGCCCACGCCGCCCACAACTTGCCATCGGTGAGAACACCAACGCGGTGGCGGACTCGGGGAAAAACTTATGACGATCACTCGCGGTCTCGCACTTCTGTTCCTTCTGGCGGTTTCCTGCTTTGCCGTTGCCGCCGACCAACCCTTCGACACCGTAATCACGAACGGCCATATCGTCGACGGCACCGGTTCTCCGTGGTATTCGGGAGACATCGGCATCCGCGACGGGCGAATCGCTGCCATCGGCAATCTCTCGGCTGCGGCGCGCAAGCGAACCGTGGATGCGAAAGGCAGGGTCGTTGCGCCCGGCTTCATTGACATGCTGGGGCAATCGGAGGCGACCATCCTGGTCGATCCGCGTTTGCCATCCAAGATCTTTCAGGGAATCACGACGGAGGTTACAGGCGAGGGCGGATCGGCCGCCCCGCTGAACGAAGCCATCATTCAGGCCGATCGTCCCGGCTACGAGCACTACAAGATCAATCCCGACTGGCGTACGTTCCGCCAATACTTTGCCCGGCTGGAAAAGCAGGGCATGGGAATCAACGTGGCCAGTTACGTGGGCGCCACGCAGGTGCGGCGCATGGTGCTGGGCGACGCGGACGTTCAACCCACGCCCGAACAGCTGGAAAAGATGAAAGCTCTGGTGCGTGACGCCATGCGCGACGGGACCGTAGGCGTCTCGACCTCACTGATGTATGCGCCTGCGCCTTACGCGAAGACGGAAGAAATCATTGCGCTGGCGGCGGAAGCCTCCAGGTTCGGCGGAATTTACGCGACTCACATGCGCAATGAGAGCGAGAGCGTGCTTGAGGCCATTGACGAAGCGGTCCGTATCGGCCGCGAGGCGCACATTCCGGTGGAAATCTGGCATTTCAAAGTAGCCGGAAAACAGAACTGGGGCCGCATGCCCGAGTTGATCGCTCGGGTCAACAAAGCGCGCGCCGAGGGAACCGACGTCGAAGCTGATACCTACGCCTACACCGCCTGGTTCAACAGCATGTCGGCTTTCGTTCCCGCGTGGGCGCATGACGGCGGCGATGCCAAGCTGATCGAGCGCTTGAAAGATCCGGCGACCCGCGCGCGCATCCGCAAGGACATGGAGACTCCGTCGACAGAGTGGGACAACGAGTGGCAGGAAATCTCCGGCCCGCAGGACGTGATGGTCAGCGTGGTCGAAAACCCGGCGCTCAAGCAGTTCCAGGGCAAACGGCTCACGGACGTAGCCAAGGCCTGGAACAAAGATCCGATGGAGACGCTGTTCGACCTGCTGATCGAAGACAAGGCGTTTACCTCGTGCGCTGTGTTCGGCATGTCGGAGCCGGATGTCGCGCTCGCCGTACAGCAGCCCTGGATGTCGATTGACAACGATTCCTCGGGTACATCGCCGGAGGGCATGCTGGGCGAGGAGCACCCCCATCCCCGCGCCTACGGCACGTTCCCGCGAATTGTGCGGAAGTATGTGAGAGAAGAGAAGAAGCTGACGCTGGAAGATGCCATCCGCAAGTTCACTGCGCTTCCGGCGCAGAGGATGCGGTTCAGCGATCGCGGCTTGCTGCGGACGGGGATGTGGGCCGACGTGGTGATTTTCGATCCCGAGACCGTGCGCGATCTTGCCACCTTCGACAATCCGAATCAGTTGTCGCAGGGCATGGAGTTTGTGCTGGTGAATGGTGTTCCGGTGATTGAAAACGGAAAGATGACGGGAGCGCTGCCGGGAAAGGTGCTGCGGGGCGCGGGGTTCACACCGTAGTGTTGCGCGTCGCGAGTTCCAAGTAGAAACTAAGTTTGTCATCCTGAGAGGCTGTGACTAAATTAGTTTCCGTTCCAAGCGGCCAAGATTCTGGTCCCGCAGTGGATCGTACTGACGATCCGTCGGTTCGGCGCGGGACGCGTGGCCGGGTTGCCAAGGCCAAGC
>JACQDD010000079.1 GCA_016201265.1 Terriglobales bacterium
ATCTCCTCCGGCGCAAGGTCGCGGCGATATCCGAAATATTTCTCTTTGATTCGCTGCCACGGCGCCCAGTCCTCAAGTAGCGGATGGGCAGGCTGGTACTTGGTCGAGAACACCAGCGCTAGGTCAAATTGGTTACTCCCCGCAGAGGCTACGGCTACCTGCGCGGGCGTGAAATCCTCGATCCGCAGCACGGGAAACGGGCGCGCCACATAGCCGAGCCAGGGCCGCGAGAGCTCGTCCGACGCCGGCCAAGCGGTCAACACCCGCGCGCGCGGATACCGCAGGGCCAGAAAACGGCTGGCTTCGGCATGCATCGTGACGTAGCCGCGGTAGGCGAGATTATCTTCGAGTGCGAAACCATACGGCGGGTTGGTGAAAAGTCCTGCCACAAAAGCGATCGCGACCACCGCCACCACAAACCGCCAGTAGCGCACCCGCCGCCAGAGAGTCGAGACCATCACCCGCATCACGAGCGGGACGACCGGCAGCATGTAGCGAGCGAGCACCGCGCCGCCCACCGCCGACATGAACCCCAGATAGGCGAGGAGCACTGCAAGGAACGCCATCTGCATCCAGACAGGAGTTCGCGGACGAGCGTCCCCTTGCGCTGCCCACGGTGATCGCCGCATCGCCAGCAATCCCGACAGCGTCAGTAAGTACAGGCCGAAGTATCCAAACACTTGCCAGAGGCGCATTCCCAGGGCCAGCGGGATGCGCAGCGGATCCAGAGTCGCGGCAACGTTGTAGCGGAAGAACTCGGGGTTGCCAAACAAGAAACCGGTCTTCGCGTAGTGATAGGCGTACCAGCCCGCCAAGGGGACGACGGGAACGAGCAAGATGAATGCGCGCGAGCGCCGCCTGGCAGGCGGGACAAAGTCTTGCCAGTGCGCGGGCAGCCAGCGGGCGAGCAACTCCCAGACAAACAGCGCCAGGGGAGCCAGGATTGCGGTCTCTTTCGCCAGCGCGGCCAGCGAGAACCACAGCACCTGTTTTCCCGGGCGGTCTTCAAGATAGGCCAGCAGTCCCCAGAACGTGAAACCCGCTGCGGGCAAATCCACGTGCGCGAGAGAACTCTGCGTGAAGAAAACCGGATACAGCGCGGTTAAGGCTGTCGTTGCACACGCCACTGGCTGGTTGGCGGCAAATCGGGAAAGCCGGAAAAGTCCGAGCAGGGAGAACGCGGCCAAAGCGAGCATCGCCGTGCGCGTGGCCAAAGCAGAATATCCCGCGACCCGCCAAGCCAGCGCCAGCCAGGCCATCACCAGAGGAGGATGTGCATTTGAAAGAGTGGACTGAGGAATAAGCGTGCCCGTGAGATATAGATCCCGCGCGGCGGGAATGTAGTAGCCAGCCTCGTCCCAGAAATACGGAAGCCGCAACAGCGGCGCATGCAAGAGCATCAACCCGGCAAAAATCAGGGAAAAAAGCAGCAACTGCTGGGTCCAGGCGGAAGAGGCCAGCCGCGAGCGTTCGGCACCGGAGGGAGCCGGTCGCATCAGTGCACGGGTCCGCCCGGCGCGCGCGGCTCGAGTTGCAGCTGGCCGAACGCGGCTTCGTAGTTGGCCACATTCTGCTGCAGCAGCGCCATTAACGCTTTCGCCTGCTGCGGGCTGAGATAAATCCCCTGGAAGTTGCGCAACTCCACTTGTGTTTCTGAGCTCTGCTGCATGGTCCCGAAGACGAGGAAGAAATCCCAGACGTTGACGCGGATTTGCACGCTATTCGCGTAGGCCTCGCGGTAGTCGGGGGTCTGGGCAAATTTGATATTCGGTTGCGGCGGCGTATTCATGACTTGCAGTGTATCGTCTGCGGGAGCCACGGGCAAAGATGGAGGCGCGGGCGGCTTGGCTCATCGCCGCCAGACTGCATATACTTGGACATATTTGTGAGGAGGATGGCATATGTCGGACTCTGCCGAATTTCTTGCACTCAAGCAACGGATGAAATCGACCTGGATGGCTGGCGACTTTGGCCAGATCGCCCGCATCGCCGAACGCTCGGCGGAAGAATTCGTCGACCGTCTGGATCTTCAACCGGGCATGCGCGTGCTCGACGTGGCTTGCGGAACCGGCAACCAGTCCGTTCCCGCTGCCCGCACCGGCGCCGACGTCACTGGACTCGACATCGCCCCCAATCTATTGGAGCAGGCGCGGGAGCGCGCCCGGCAAGAAAACCTGAGCCTCAATCTGATCGAAGGCGATGCCGAACAACTGCCGCATAAGGAGGCGGAGTTCGACGTTGTGCTTTCCATGTTCGGGGCGATGTTTGCGCCCCGTCCGGAGCGTGTGGTCTCGGAGTTTCTCCGCGTTTGCCGGCCCGGCGGCATGATTGCTATGGGCAACTGGACGCCAGGAGGATTTGTCGGTAAGTCATTCGCTCTCAACGGCCGCTACGTTCCCCTTCCGCCGGGTGTACCCGCGCCTGCACTTTGGGGAAACGAAAGGGTAGTGGCAGAGCGCTTCGGAGACAAGGCGCAACTGCAGATGACCCCGCGGATGGTGAAATTCGACGTCCCTTGCGGACCCGAGGAAGTTGTCGAACTCTTCAAGACCTACTTTGGCCCGACCAAGACAGCCTTCGAACGCCTCGATGCCAATGGACAACGGGCGATGCAGAACGATCTTGTCCGTCTCTGGGCCGATCACAACGAGGGGCGTGATGGCCACACCGTTGTCCAGGCGGAGTACCTCGAGGTACACGCCAGGCCGAACTGACTTCCCTACGACAGCAATTCGTAGCTCACGAACGCGAACCTCTTCGAATCCGGCGACCACGAGTTGACATTGATCGAGCCCTGGCCTCCGAAGAATTGGGTGAGCACTGGAATGGCATCGTCGGCATCGTCTTTCGGCAGCTGCGCCGGCATGCTACTGGCCGGCACCGGCATCATGCGCAGCTGGGCAGCGGTTTTGAAGTCGTGTCCCTTGGTCGGCGGAGGGAACGAGAGGAACACCAGCCACTTGCCGTCCGGCGAGGGGTGCGGAAACCAGTCTTCCTGTGCGTCTCCGGTAACGCGCTCGGCTTTGGCATCGGCGGTCCCGGCGCCCTCGGCGGGCGGGCGGAGAAGGTGGAGAAGATTCATAAGGGGGATCGCTGCGACAAGAGGTTTGGTGCGAAAGGGGGGAGTCGAACCCCCACGGGTTGCCCCGCCAGATCCTAAGTCTGGTGCGTCTGCCAATTCCGCCACTTTCGCACTGGCAACAACAACAGGTTCACTTCAAGTTTAGCGGATTCCACCGTCTCCCGGAATATCCCGTGCGGCACATCTCGGTCGCGAAACAGCGCAACATCGGGTGGGCGCGTGGTCGCCCCTCGCGTACAATTCGCTACCGGATCGATTCTTTACGCTCGAGGGATATCCATGCTGCGCACAATCCTCCTAGTAACTTGCCTGCTGGTCGTTGCCCGCGTCTCTGCCCAGGATCGTTCCTATGGGCGCTCCATGGTCGTGACCGATCGTGGCATCGTCGCCACCAGCCACTATCTGGCGTCGCAAGCCGGGGCGGAGGTGTTGCAACGTGGCGGGTCTGCCATCGACGGGGCCATCGCTGCGAATGCTGTCCTGGGCGTGACCGAACCGATGATGAACGGCATCGGTGGCGACCTGTTCCTCCTCTACTGGGATGCCAAGAGCGGCAAGCTCTACGGCCTGAATGCCAGCGGATGGGCGCCGCGTCAGCTTTCTATCGAATTCCTACGACAGAAGGGTATCGCCTCCATGCCTCACGAGGGCATCCACAGCGTGACCGTCCCGGGCGCGGTTGATGGTTGGGGCAAGGCGCATCAGCGCTTCGGGCGGCTTCCCTGGAAGGACCTTTTCACCTCCGCGATTTTCTATGCCGAGCACGGATACTCGGTACCAGAACTCGTCCATGGCTACTGGGAAGACTCGCAGGAGAGGCTGGCGCTGACTCCCGAGGCCACGCGCGTCTTTTTGCCGCACGGGAAAGTTCCCGAAGTCGGAGAGCAGTTTTCCAATCCCGATCTCGCCAAGACCCTACGACTGATCGCCGAGAAGGGCCGCGATGCCTTCTATCGCGGAGAAATCGCGCAGGCCATTGTCAAAACTTCGGCCGCTCTGGGCGGCACGATCCAGGCCGACGATTTGGCCGAGCTTTCTTCGGAATGGGTGGAGCCGATTTCCACCGACTACCGCGGCTGGAAGATTTACGAACTGCCTCCGAATGGCCAGGGCATGGCTGCTTTGGAAATGCTGAACATCATGGCAACTTTTCCGCCCGATCCAGCCGGCCCGCAGGGAACGCCGGAACTGCACAAGAAGATTGAAGCGATGAAGCTCGCCTACACCGATCTCTATCGCTTCAACGCTGACCCGCGCTTCGCCAAAGTGCCGGTCTCGGGGCTGCTCTCGAAGAGCTATGCCGCGGAGCGCGCCGCGCTCATCAGTCCCCAGAAGGCGAGTTGCACAACCTCCAGTGGCAGCCCTGCTCGAAGCGACACTACATACCTCGCGGTTGTGGACAAAGACGGCAACATCGCTTCGCTCATCCAGAGCCTTTACGATGGCTTTGGCTCGGGAGTGGCCGTTACCGGTATGGGTTTCGTGCTCCAGGATCGAGGCGGGCTGTTCACTCTGGATCCAAATCATCCAAACGTGCTCGCGCCGCGCAAGCGTCCGTTTCACACCATCATTCCCGCGTTTATGGAGCGCGGTGACACGCACATTGGATTCGGCATCATGGGCGGATCGAATCAGCCGCTGGCCCACGCCCAGTTTGTTTCTAACCTGGTGGACTATGGACTGAATATCCAGGCAGCATTGGAGGCGCCCAGGTTCACGATCGCCGGTACCGCCGAACCTATCGGCTGCCGGCTGCTGATCGAATCACGGGTAAAGCCTGAAACGGTGGACGAGTTGCGCCAGAAAGGACACAACATTGCCGTGCGCAAGGAATATTCCAGCGCCATGGGACGCGGCCAAGCGGTGCTGCACAATTCCACGACCGGCACGAATTTTGGGGCGTCGGACCCCCGCGCTGATGGCTCCGCCGAACCTGAGCCGTTGTCTCATCAGTAATGAGAGCTGTTCGCCGAGCAAGAAGACAGTTGCTATTCGTACCGCAGCGCCTCAATGGGGTCGAGCCGCGCTGCCTTTCGCGCCGGATAGAATCCAAAGAAAATTCCAACGGCGGCCGAGAACACCGCGGCCGCCATGATCGCCTTGGTCGACACCAGCACCGGCCAACCCAGCGTGTTGGTGATCATGTAGGAAGCACCCATCCCCAGCCCGATTCCCGCCGCGCCTCCGATCAGGCTGAGCACGATCGCTTCGATCAAGAACTGCTGCTGCACGTCGCCCTCGGTAGCGCCGATGGCCATGCGGATGCCAATCTCGCGCGTCCGCTCGGTCACCGACACCAGCATGATGTTCATGATCCCGATGCCGCCCACGATCAGCGAAATGCTGGCAATCGAAGCCAGCAGGACAGTAAACAGCCGCGATTGCTCGTCCGCCAGTTGGGCAAAATCCGCCAGGTTACGCACGAAGAAATCGTCGTCCTGCCCGGCGCGGATGCGGTGGCGGTCACGCAGCAACGAAGTGATCTGTTGTTGGGCTGCGAAACTGGCCTCGCGCGAAATCGCCGAGACCATAATCCAGCGCAGCCAGGTCTGCCCGTTCATTTTCTTCTGCACGGTGGTCACCGGCGCCACGATGGTGTCGTCCTGGTCGTCACCCATCGGCGAGGTCCCTTTGAGTTCCAGAACACCCACTACCTTGAAGGGGAGATTGTTGATGCGAATCGTTTGGCCCAGCGGATCGGTGGCGCCGAAAAGGTTCTTGCGCACCGTCTCGCCAATTACCGCCACGTTGTTGGCGGAGTCCACGTCGCTCTGGCTAAACGCGGCGCCCTCCTGAAAGGGCCACACCTTGATCTCGAAGAACTGCGGTTCGGTGCCGGTGACGCGCGTGTTCCAGTTGTCATTTCCGAAAACTATCTGGGCCGTGGCGTTAGTGCCCGGCGCTGCCGTCTTAATCGCAGGACACTCGCGCACAATCGCCGACATATCGTCATAGACCAGCGACTTGGTCGCGCCCCAGCCCATGCTCATGCCGCCCCGCGAAACCGTGCCCGAGCCGACGAACAGCACGTTCGATCCCATGGCTGCAATCTGTCGCTGCGCTTGCTCCTGCGCGCCCTGCCCGACGCTGACCATGGCAATCACCGCCGCCACGCCGATGATGATGCCCAGCATAGTGAGCGCGGAGCGCAGCTTGTTGCGTGCCAGCGCCCGCATCGCGATGCGCAGGATCTGAACCAGGTTCATCTCAGTCCTCCACGCTCGGCATGCTCTTGAGAATTTCAGACGCCGCCGGGCGATCCGAAATCCGATCGTCGTGCCGGATCTTTCCATCCCGGAACTGGGTCGTGCGCCGCGCAAAGCGTGCGATGTCCGACTCGTGCGTGACCAGCACGACCGTCAGGCCCTTGTCGTTCAGCTTCTGCAACACGTCCATGATTTCGACCGAGGTGCGACTGTCGAGGTTCCCGGTAGGCTCGTCCGCCAGCAGAATCGCGGGCCGGTTGACCAGCGCGCGCGCAATGGCCACGCGCTGCTGCTGTCCACCGGACAGTTGCGATGGGTAGTGCAGTTTGCGGTCCCCCAGCCCTACCAGTTCGAGCGCGTCGTTCGCCCGCTTCACACTTTCCTCGCGGCTGATGTGGGCATAGAGCGTGGGCAGTTCTACGTTCTCCAGCGCGGTCGTGCGCGAAAGCAGGTTGAATCCCTGGAAAACAAATCCGATCTTGCGATTGCGAATGGCCGCCAGTTGCTTCTTATCAAGACTCGAAACTTCTGTGCCTTCCAGGTAATACTGGCCGGAAGAGGGCCGGTCGAGGCAACCGAGGATATTCATAAACGTGGACTTGCCGCTGCCGCTGGCGCCCATGATGGCGACGAACTCGCCGCGGCCGATCTCGACGCTCACCCCGCGCAGCGCGTGCACGCGGGTCTCACCCAGTTCGTAATACTTGTGGACGTCGGCGACGCGGATGAGGGTCGTCGTTTCGCGGCTCTGTGCCGCTTCCAGTCCGGGTTGTGTGATGGTTGCCATGATTGCTTCTGGCTACTAGGTCGTAGCCCGTAGCTCGCAGCTGCCTTACCTTCTCATCGTCGGCCCGCCCATGCTCGGCGTACGGTTCGCGCTTGCCGCCATCGAGCCGGTGATCACGTCGTCGCCGTCCTTCAGGTCGCCGTTCAGCACCTGGACAATTTCAGTGACGGTGTGGTCGGTGATCCCGGTGCGAACTCGTACCGGCTCGAGCGTCTTGTCCGGATGCAATTTCCACACGATGGCGACGTCCATGCGCGGCCCCCGCGTCTGTGCCTGGGTGTTCCCTTGGCCGCCTCCGCCGCCGGCGGTCCCTTCCCCGCTGGCGCGCGCCTGCTTGCCCGCAGCCCCGCTGCCTCCCGATTGATCTGCAGAAGCGGCGCGCATCGCCCCTCCCGCTTCGATTCCGAATTTCTTGTAGAGCGCGCGAATCTCGTCGGCCTTCATGTCGGGCTTATAGCGCAAAGCGCCGTTTGGAATTTTCAACACGCTGGTTGCTGAAGCCACGGGAATGGTGACGTACGCGGTCATGCCAGGAAACAGCTTCAAGTCCGGATTGTCGAAATTGATCACGGAGTTGTAGGTGACTACGTTCTGCACCACGGTGGCGTTCATGCGGATCTGACCCACGCGCCCGGTGAACGTGTCTTTTGGAAACGCATCCACCTTGAACGTGACGGTCTGTCCCGGACGGATCATGCCCACGTCAGACTCGTCTGTGTTGGCATAGACCTGCATCTTGGTCAGATCCTGCGCGATGGTGAATAGCGTTGGCGCCTGCAGCGAGGCCGCTACCGTCTGTCCCACGTCCACGTTACGCGCGATCACCGTGCCATCAATGGGAGCGTGGATGGTGGTGTAGTTCAGATTCGTCTGGGCCACTTCCACCGCAGCTTCCTTCTGTTTCACCTGCGCTTCCGCCTGGGTAATCTGGGCTTTGGCGGCCGAAACCCCAGCTACGGCCGTATCGGCGTTGGCGCGAGCCAGGTCGAGTTGCTGCGGACTGAAGACGCCTTCGGCGGCCAGGCCTTTGTTTCGCTCGTAGTCCGCTTTCGCCTGGCTGGCCGTCGCCTGCGCCTTTTCCAGGTTCGCGCGGGCCGCTACAAGGTTGGCTTGCGCATTGGCAAGATCCGACTTGTTCTGCAGCAATGTTCCCTGAAACAGCGCCGGATCAATCTGCGCCACCACCTGGCCTCTCTTCACGCGGGAGTTGAAATCAGCATTCAACTTGGCGATGGTGCCCGAGACCTGCGAGCCAACCTGCACCGTGATGACCGCGTTGATCGTTCCCGTCGCTTCCACGACCTCGCGAATGTCGCCATGCTCCGCCTTGGCGGTGAAATATTGCGACTTGTTATCGCCCTTGGTGGAGAATGCGCCAAACAGCCCGACCGCGATCACAATCGCTGCCGTGAGTGCTGCGATGATCCAATGACGCTTGATAAATTCCACGTGCGTGGCCTCGATCTGGATGATGTCGTATCGCTTTGACAACCGCGGACCGTTTTCATCCGTCACTCTAGTTAGATGAGAAGAAAACCGGCCCGACTTAACAGCTTAGACGCGCAACCCATTGTCAGCGCAAGGTTTTACAAAATTTTACACCTTGAGTGTCCCGCCCGTTTCCCGCTCCCGCGTGGATTGGGGTTTGCCGGCAAATGCACTCGGCGCTTCGCCCGGAACGCGGTTTCTGGTAACCTCGCGACTGCGCTCGACATCTCACCCATCATCCATGAACAACAAACGACGCGTCGTCATCACCGGCATGGGCGTGGTCAGCCCGAATGGGGTCGGCCGCGCGGCTTTCACCGAGGCCGTCCTCGAAGGCCGCAGCGGCGTCCGGCGCATCACGCGCTTCGATGCGAGCGAACTCAACGTCCAGATTGCCGG
>JACQDD010000049.1 GCA_016201265.1 Terriglobales bacterium
CTCAGGATGACACCTTAACGACTGAGCGAAAGGGAATCGGAGTCAGTGGCGGAGATCGAGGACGAGATATGCAGGCGGCGAAGGATAGTTTCTATATGGCGCTGCGGGAGCGGCTGGCGGCGCTGAACCCGGGGCGGACGATCGTGGTGGATGGAGTGGAGCGGCCGGCGATCGTGGTCCGCGAGAATATGGAACCGCAGTTCGCGGCAGCGCAGACAGGGGCGTACTTCCTGGACTGGGGTGAGGTGCGAATTGCGGAGAGTACGCGTCCGATCCTGGGGCTGGACTGCCGCATCTGGTATGCGACCGCGGGCAGCACGGGGGCGGGCGTGGACCGGGGGCGCATGCTGGCGCAGATGGATGAAGAGCTGCTGAGGATCTGCGCTCCTCCGCATACGGAAATGCGCGACTACCAGCAGTCGCCGAGCGCGGACCTGGGCTGCGGGGTGTTCTGGACGATGCCGGAACTGAAGAGCGCTCCGGGGAAAACGGGAAGTCAAGTACGGGAGCAGAGCGCGGGATCGGCACGGCTGGAGCGGTGGGCAGCGTTGCGAGTGTACTTCTTCTTACCGGAGGCCGGAGCATGACGCGGGCAGGATTGCAGCCAGTCGCGCGGCGGACACGCGCCTACTTCGCGCCGGTGGATCGGGTGAGCGGGAGTCCGGCGATTTTTGATCCATCGAAAGACGGAAGCTTTTTGCTGGAGGCTCCGCCGGCGCCGTGGATCGATCTGGGATGGATCGAAAATTTCGGGCGTACCAGCACATCGCAGATCGATGCGCTGACGAGTGGGGCGGCGAAGGCGGTGACAGCGCAGGCGCGGAATGGGCTAGAGTCGAGGATCGAGTTTGAGTTCCGCGACTGGGGCAAGCTGCAGATGGCGCTGGCCGGGGGCGCGGAGCACATGAATGTGCTGGCGAGCGATCCGAGCGCATCGCGGTCGGGATCGGGCGGAATTCCGTTGTTAGCCGTGCCGTTGCTGACGGGCTCGACGGCTGGGGAACTGGTGTTGGGCGCGGGGGCGGTGGATGGGTTCGAGCCGGGCGATGTGGTGGCGTGCGATGTGGACTACGCGCAGCAGACCGGGTACGTCGGCTCGGGCATCGCGGCGGCGTATGTAAAAAATCCGGAGGACGTGCGGCGAGACGCCAACTACGTGCGGCGGGTTACGTTCAATGTCTCGCGAGTGGCGCAGAAAACGGCGACGTCGCTGCTGCTGGCCCAAGCTTTGCCGGGCGGGACCCCGGCTGCAAACGCGGCGGTGCAAAAAGTGGTGGCTTTCGTGGATCGCGAGGGCGGCGCGTTTCTGCAACAGTGGTCGGGGTTGTTTGTCGAGGAAGAAGAGTCTGGGGGGCGGGTTTGCTTTTACTATCCGAGGCTGAGTCCGTGCACGGTGGCGACGGCATGGGAACGAGAGCGGCGGGTCGAGATTGAGAAGCCGATCGGAATGCTGGCGCTGCGAGCGTCGTTCACAGCGCTGCCGACGGTAGATGATAACGATGGCGCAGTCGTGCTGTGTTATCGGAGTTATTTTCCGGCGAGCGGAGCGGCAGTGTATTAGAGCGGAGTTCGGAGTTCGTAGCTCGGAGTTCGGGCTTCTTCTCCGCGGACTTTCGCGGATGGACGCTTATCAAAGGCGTTAACCACTGAGGGCACAGGGGAACACAGGGGTTCCGGCAGTCCGGGGGCGCAGGGAGCATTGAATCGGTATGAAACTGATGATTGACAACGGCGACGGGCGAGGGGCGCAGGACTACACCATGTTCCTGGATGCAGGAAAGAGTCCGCGAGTACTGCGCAAGCTGAACCGTCCTGCCGAACTGCTGTTCAGCCTGGTCACGGGGGAAGAAGATTTCGTGGTGCCGGTGCCGGGCGCGCGAGTCACGCTGGGGCGGAGCAACGGCAACGACGTGTTCGCGGGATATGTGGTGGGCAGTCCGACGTATCAGTACATGGGCTGGACGGAGCGGGGTCCGCTGTATCGGTACGAAGTGGTTGCGCTGAGCGACGAAATGTTGCTCGACCTGAAGACGCCACCCCCGCACTCCCCTTTCGTGGCCCGGAGCGCGGGTGAAGCGCTCCGGCAATTGAGCGAAGAGACTTTGCCGGGATGGGGGGACTTCAGCGGTGTCGAAGCGGGCGATGTCATTCCCCACTACCGAGTTAGTTCTGCGAAGAAATGGAGTGAGTTGGCGGCGGAGATTGCGCTGCTGGCGAGATGCGGGTATCGGAGCGAGGGCGGCAACCTTTTGCTTGCGCCGCTGGGAGAGAGGATGTACGGGCTGGACGAACAAGCAGCGGAGTTCTCCCCGGGTGATCTCGAGCTGCGAAGCGAGGGCCGGCTGCTTAACGATGTAGCGGTCTTCGGGCAGGTCGAGCCTAGCGCGTACGTCCGGGATTACTTTGTGGGGGACGGTTTCACGACGAAGTTCTATCTTTCGCAGATTCCGTTCACGCGGGGCAATCGCACGATTTTGGATGAGGAATATGCGGAGCTGGATCCGACACGCTGGAAAGTGACCGATCCGCAGGGCGTGATTGGGGTGAGTGGGGGCAAGCTGCAGGTTGCCGGTGGAACGGGTGTGGATGGCGCGACGCGGCTGGAGTTCATCGAGAGAATCGAGTTGGGCGGGGCGGTGGTGCTGCAACATGGGGACGTCGAGTTCAGTGCGGCGTCGAACGGCGTGATCGGCGGGCTGTATGCGGGAGCGGTGTCGGTGGCGGCGTGTGTGGCCGGATTTCGTGTGGCGCCGGCGGGCTCGAACAACCGGATTCAGGCACTGGTACAGGGCATAGTGACCGGCACCGGGCTGACGACACAAGCCGGACACCGCTACGTGCTCACGACGCGGCTGTATGCCAGCGAAGTGTACCGGATGGGGCAGGTGTTTCATTCGGAGCCGCATCCGGCAGGTGGGGGGCGTGGAGGTGGCGCGGCCGGGAGCGAAGTTCGGGTGGTGCTGGAGGTGCATGAGATCGACCCGGCCAATCCGGCGACTCAGGTGGCGCCTGCGACGGTGCTTTATGACGGAGCGCTGGTGGACGCGCCGGGATTCGCGACCTATGCGCTGATCAACGCGGGAACAATACAGTGCTCGGCGGCGTTCACGCGGAGTTCGTTGGCGGTGGATGCGCTGGTACGCAGCACAACGCCGTCGCAGAACACGCGGACGCGGCGGGCAGGAGCGTTGCTGGATGGGGCCGACTGCCGGGTTTCAGAGGAGCCGGCGCTGCAGTTCTATCCGCAGTATGCGCCGGTGGCGAACGAAACGATCGAGGTGAGTTATCGCGGCCGCGGCCGTGCGAGGACGCGGGTGCTGGACCTGGTGAGCATCGCGGCTCACCGGCGCGGCAACGACGACGGAGTGCGAGGCGGAGTGCGGCAGATTGGAATGCCGGCGCCGCGCACCTCGGCCGATTGCGAGACCGCGGCGTTGGCGCTGCTGGACGACACCGGGCAGGGATGGACGGGAGAATACCGGGCGTGGAGCCCATTCCTGCCCGGCGGGGCGCCGGACATTTTCCCTGGGGATGGCCTTGCGGTGAATGTGGCGTCGCGGGCGGCATCGTTCATGGGCATCGTGCGGGAAGTGGACGTCGAACTTGTGGATCTGGCGGGAGAGAACAGCCGCTACCGGCTGCAGTTTGTAGATGCGGGAGATCCGTCGCTGGATTTCGCATTCGAGCGGGCGACCGCGCAATCGGTGACGGGGCTGACGGCGATCGACGCGAGAGAGATCGAGACGGCGCATCTTGCCGATCTTTCGGCCGCGGCAGTCACGAATGTGACCTCGACCAGCGTCACCATCGATGCGGGATTCAGCCCGACATCGGGAGAAGGGATTGAAGTGAGGCGGACGGATGCGGGATGGGGCGCGGACAACGACCGCAACCTGGTGGGCCGGTTCACCAGCCGGAGCTTCACCGTGTCGCGATACGGGCGCGTGCAGGATTTCTTCCTGCGGAGATATGACGGCAGTTCGCCGGCAAAGTACTCGCGCTACTCGGCGGCAGTCCATGTCGACTACCCGCTATGAACCTGGACGAGTTGTTGGCCATGCAGAGGCCCCGCGTGAGCGCGGGAAAGCAGCTGCCGGGGGCCCAGTACACGGCTAGGGACTTTCAGCTCGAAGTGCTGGAGAAGCTGGCAGAAACTCAGGCCCTGGCTGCGTCTTTGTCCGAGTCCTGGCGGAATGAACTAAGGGCAATCAAGGAGCAAAACAGAACTGCGAAACTCGATACCCGAAGCCTGATCGCTATGGGCGCGATCGCGGTTTCCATCGCCGGTTATGTGATTCAGGACGCGCGGAACACATCGCGGCAGGATGCTGAGATCGAGACGACCAAAACACGGGTTACGAGCCTAGAGAAGATCGCGGCCACTACTACGGAAGCACGCATACGCAGCGAAGTTGAGTTGAAGGAACTGCGTGAGGGGCAGGAGGAAATCAAGCAACTGCTGCTGCAGCATGGGAATAACACGGCGAACTGGTCTCGCGAACGCCGTAGCCGGAATGTTCCAAGCGGTAATCATTCAACACAAGAAGGAGAGCAGTGATGAATTTCTTGCAGAAACTGCTGCAGGGGATCGCGTTTATCCCTGCCGTGGTCAATAGCATTGAGGGGTTGTTCGGAAATCGTCCCGGGCAGGAGAAAAAAGACTCAGCGCTTTCTTTTGTATCCGCAGCGCTGCGACTGACCGAGGCGGTGGCCAACCGCGAGATCGTGGATGAGGACAAATTCAAACAGGGTTTGTCCAAAGTGATCGACGGCACGGTGGAGTGCCTGAACGCGTCCAGTTGGGCGCGGAAGCAGTAAGCAAGACAGCTGCAAGGCTGGAAGCCGCAGACTCAGACGAAAGCGAGCGAACCATGAAGAAAACGTTCTTGATTGCATTCCTTGCGCTGAGCGTGACAGCTTTTGCCAAGCCAGCGCACCTGCTGTATCACGCGGGCAAAGGTATTGCCTACCCTATCCGGCATCCCCAAAAGACCGCACATGGTCTGTGGAAGCTAGTCACGGCGGTGGTTTGATGAGGAGATTGACTGCAATCGTGCTCGTCCTCTGCCTGTTCCCGATGCTGGGCTGCTCTCCGCTGGAGAAGCAGGGCAGAGATGTGGCCGCGGCGCTCTCTGGATCCATCGTCGCCGCCCAAACCAAGTACCAGGCAACCTGCACGGCGAACCCGTCTCAGGAAATCTGCCAGGTTATCAATCGCGGAGTCTCGGGTGAAAATGCTTTGATTACCGCGGTCGAGTCCTACTGTGGGTGGGCCACGACCCCGGCTCCTCCTGACCCGACAGCGAAGTGCGTTCCGGTCAAGTCCGCCGAGGCGGCTCTACAGGCAGCCATTGCCAATGCTGCAACTCTGACATCGCAGATCAAGGGAGCAATATAAATGGGCGCAACAACTCTGATTAGCCTCGTGCTCACCTTGCTTCAGTCCGTTCTCGCGTCTGCCAAGATCGGTGGAGTAGCTCCAGACGTAATTGCCAACATCGAAGCAGCGGTGACGAACCTGCTGGCCGTGCAGGGAACCCCAGTCACTTTCGCACAATTGGAAGACCTTCGCGTCACGACGAAGTGGTGAAGTAATTCACAGCCCTCAGCGGGTCTTCGAAAGCCTGGAGGTGCAAGCTGATGGCTGAAAGCCCTCTTACCCAACTTCCTCGCTCCAGTTTTCGAGCGTCTTCTTGACGACAACCATGAACTGGTCGGCGAGGGCGCCGTCAATGATGCGGTGGTCGTAGCCGAGGGTGAGGTGAACGACGGAGCGGATGGCGATGGAGTCGGTACCGTCTTTGTCGGTGATGACCATCGGCTGTTTGGTGATGCCGCCGACGCCCATGATGGCGACGTTGGGTTGATTGATGATGGGCAGGCCGAACACGGCGCCGAACTGACCCGGGTTGGTGATGGTGAAGGTTGCTCCTTCCACATCGGTGGGCATGAGTTTCTTGGAGCGAGCGCGCTCGCCCAGGTCGGTGATGCTGCGCTGCAGGCCAAGGAAGTTGAGTTCGTCGGCGTTTTTGAGGACGGGCACGATGAGTCCGTTCTCGAGCGCAACCGCAATGCCGGCGTTGACGTGGCGGTGATAGCGGATGTTGTCGCCTTCGAGCGAAGCGTTCACGATCGGGTACTGCTGCAGGGCGATGATCGCCGCGCGCACGAAGAAGGGCATGAAGGTCAGACGCGCGCCATGGCGCTGCTCGAACGAATTCTTGAGCTTGTTGCGCAAGTTGACGATGCGCGTCATATCAACTTCAAACATACAGTGGACATGAGCGCTGGTGCGGCGTGACTCGATCATGCGCTGCGCGATGATGCGGCGCATCTGGGTCATGGGGACGAGGTCGCCGGGGATCGCAGCGGGCGCGGCCGCAGCGGCTGGGCGATGCTCGACGAAATCGAGAACGTCCTGTTTAGTGATGCGTCCGCCGGTGCCGGTGCCGTGAACGTTGGAGAGATCGACGTTGTGCTCCCGGGCGAGTTTACGGACGAGCGGGGAGGAGCGGACGTCAGACTCTTCTTCTTCGTGGGCCGCATGAATCGCAGCCGGGGCAGCGGGAGGGGGAGCGGGAGCTTCCTTCTTTGCTGGCGCGGCTACGCTGGGAGCGGGCGCGGCGGCGCCATCGCCGTCGCCAATCACGCCGACGACGGTGTTGACCTGGACGGTGTTGCCCTCGGAAACCTTGATTTCCTGAAGCACACCGCTGGCGGGGGCGGGGATTTCGGCGTCCACCTTGTCGGTGGAGATTTCGAAGAGAGGTTCGTCGCGCTGGACCTTGTCCCCGGCCTTCTTCAGCCACTTGGTGATAGTGCCTTCAAAAATCGATTCGCCCATTTGGGGCATGACTACGTCTGTCGGCATAGTTTCCTTCCCGTGAAACCCCTGCGCGAACGGCGGGGCCAGAGCAACCAAACATTATAGCGAAGGCTGGCAGTGTCGTGAGTTTGGGGTAGGGCGCTTGACTGCGAACTTCGTTCGCGCGGGTTCATGCGGATGGACGCGGACAGAGAGCCGCAAAGGATGCAAAGCAATGGGGTGCAGGATGAAGGGGTTGTTGGCAGTCGCGCTGTTGTGTGTGCCGGCTTTTGGCCAGGCGACATACAAAGCCGGCAAGTATTCCGGGGCGGTCAATTACGGAGTGCAGGCCGGCATGGGTGCGGGAGAGAACATCTACTGCCCGGCTGGCGCCGGCGAACTGACGGAGGGCACGCCAACCTGGGGCGCGGCGGACGGAGTAGCGCAACTGCCGGCGCGTTGCATCAACACCGCGATAGCCTCAACGCCCGGTGGGACTCACATTGGAGGCGGGGCGGCGACGACTTACACGCCCGCCGATACGACCGCACTGAACACCGCGTTGGGCACACTGCAGTGCGGGGACACGATCCAACTGACGGCAGGGGCAACTTACACCGGAACGTTTACCTTCCCGAATCTTGCCTGCGATGGCGGGCACTGGATCACGGTGAAGTCTTCGGGTGCGAGCAACCCGGACTTCCCTGCTGAGGGTGTGCGGGCGACACCCTGCATCGCCGGCACCGCCAATGACGCGACGAACGGCCGCAACAATCCTGGATACCCCGACTATGCCTGCCCGTCTTACCCCACAGTATTGAGCGCAAAGATCGTGACCGGAAGTACCAACCAGCCAGCAATCACCTTTGCTGCCGGAGCGAATCACTATCGTTTTCTCGGCGTCGAAGTCACGAAGGTTGCGGAGACAAAACTCGGCGCTGGTCTGGTGGAGTTGTCGGCGGACGGGGTGACGATGGGTGCGAACCACATCATTTTTGACCGCTCGATCATTCATGGTCAGCCTTGGTTGCTTTCTTCCAGCAAGAACACCGAGACCCAGGGCGGAGTCAAGGCCAAGAACGCGCAGTGGGTGGCGGTGGTGAACTCCTGGATTTATGACACCTACTGCAACTCGGCATGCGTGGATTCGCAGGCTTTCAGCGCCGGTACCGGGCTTTATCAGGACGGCCCGTTCAAGCTCTACAACAACCTGCTGGCGAGCTCGGGCGAGACGTGGATTTTCGGCGGTGGCGGTCAGGGTCCGGGGACGCCAAACACAAAAGACTTCGAGGCTCGGTCGAATCACGCCTTGAAACCTCTTGGCTGGATGGTTCCAATCGAGACCTGCGCGATCTACAACGCGGTGACCCCGAAAAATCTGGGCGAATACAAGAACATGACCTACGCGCTGGTCGAAGGGAATTACGCGGAAAATTCATGGCAGGGCTGTCAATCGGATCAGGTGGGTTATGCGTGGCTGGTGAATCCCAGCAACCAGAATAACCATCAAGCCATGGCGGTGACGTTCGACGGAACGAACGTAGCGGTCGTGGCCGACACCAACAGCTTTTCGCATCACGGTGGAAGTCCGGCCGATGCGGCGAATTGTCCTCCGGGCGGATGCGTACTGGAAATTGCCGATATCACCCGAGGCGACAACAACGTCGACTACATCTTCTGCAATGGGACAAACGGTTGCGACCAGTTAGGGATGAATCTGACCACGCAGGCTAGGTTCACCACCACGGTGCCAGCGGGAGCGGGGGTCAGTGTCAACGCCTGCGTTCCGGGCGACTGTCCGAGTTGCAAGGTCGAGAACGTCACTTACCGCTACAACGAAATCTTCAACACAACCAACGGCTTTCAGATCAATTCGGGCCTGTCTTCGCACTGTCACGATGAGGCGGCGGGTCTGGCTCGCGTTTCGATGCACGACAACCTGCTGCACGGGCTTTCGCGTGAAATGGCGAACGGGAGCGATCCGTACCAGATGAGCGTTTGTGCCACGGTTTCTTCCAACACGAAACGCTCCATCAACACGCTGGAGATCGCCCACAACACCTGCGCCATTGAAACCGGCAACAGTACCGGGTTCGGAGGGTTGGGGCACCAGGTGGACCATACGGACAACCAGTACTTTCAGGGATTCAACCTGCACGACAATGTGAGTCCAGCGCCGTGGGTCATTTCCCGTAGCTCTGGTTCGGTGGTAACCAAGGGGGTTGGTGGAGCATCGGGATTGGCGAACACATATCAGGTGGACGCCTGCTACCGCTACTACCCAAACGAGGCCCCGGCGGGATTTGTAGTGACCGGGAACCTGTCCAGTTTCACGTTCTCGCCGGCGCTGTCTTCGTACATGGTGACGGTCGGAGGGCA
>JACQDD010000085.1 GCA_016201265.1 Terriglobales bacterium
AGCACGTTGGCGGAATGGTGCCGGCGGGCAAGTATGTTCAAAATGTCGCGCACCGCCGCGCCCTGGGGAGAAGTGATGATCCCGATCCGGTGCGGCAGCGGAGGAATAGATTTCTTCCGCGAAGCGTCAAACAGCCCCTCGGCCTCGAGGCGCGCCTTCAGTTGTTCAAAAGCCAGTTGCAGGGCGCCCGCGCCCTGCGGCTCCATGAACTCGGCCGAGATTTGTAACTCACCGCGCTCTTCATACACGGTGATACGGCCCCGCACCGTGACGTGCAACCCGTTCTCCGGGCGGAAGCGCAACAGCTTTGCCGACGAGCGGAACATCACAACCCGAACTTGGGCGCTCTCTTCCTTCAGCGTGAAATAGAGATGGCCCGAGTCGGGGATACGGAGGTTGGAAATTTCGCCTTCCACCCAGCAGTCGGAGTACTCGCGCTCAAGGTGCGCGCGGACGGCGGAAACCAGCGCCCGCACCGTCCAGATGCGGCGCTCCGGCGGACGAAACTGGAAGCCGAGTTGGTCAGTTCCCTCCATGAGGCTTCAGTGTACGCTGCCCGAGAAGCGGGTTACCGCTTGAAGCGGCTAATCATGTAGATCAGCGCCGATAGGACAACACTCAGCAGGATCGATGTAGCGAGCGGGAAATAGAAGGTGGTGTTCTTGCCCTTGTAGAGGATGTCTCCGGGGAGGCGTCCCAGGGGCAGGCCGGTGCGTCCCAGCAGCATGATGAGACCGCCGATCACCACCAGGGCAATGCCGAAAATCACCAGAATCCGGCCCATCTCCAGCATGATTCGAGTCTAAACCCACGATGAGATGTGTGGGGCGGGCACACTTGCCCGCCGCCGGTGGTCGCTCCCCGCGAAGGGCGGCGGACAAGAGTGTCCGCCCCACACAATTGCTAGACTGAATTTGGTGGCAAGAATTCTAGAGACCGACCGCCTCATCCTACGCGAATTCTTGCCGCAGGACGCGGACGCCCTGGCGCTGCTCCTCTCCGATCCAGAAACCATGCGGCACTACCCTGCTCCGATGGATCGGGCCGGGGTGGAGCAGTGGATTGAACGCAATCTTCGGCGCTATGCCGAGGACGGTGTCGGCCTCTGGGCAATGGTGCTGAAAGCGACCGGCGAGATGATCGGCGACTGCGGCATCATTCGCCAGCACGTCGAGGGCGAGTACTTGTACGAGATCGGATATCACTTGCGGCGCGATCACTGGGGAAAGGGGCTGGCGACGGAAGCGGCCGTCGCTTGCCGGGAGTGGGGCTTCGCGCACCTGGGAGTCTCCCGGCTTATTTCGCTCATCCGGCCGCAGAATCTGCCCTCGCAGCGCGTGGCCGAACGCAACCGCATGACGATCTGGAAAGAAGTGGACTGGCGGGGACTGCGGCACTACGTGTATGCGGTGGAGAGAACTGGAGCGTAGCGCCGGCATCCTGCCCTCGGCGCGGCGGGCGAAGACGCCCGCCGGACAGTACTTCCGTTTACACCAGGTCTTCCAGCTTCAGCTTCCCCTCTCCGCCCTTCCACGATTCACGAAATTGCTTCTCGATGAACCCGGCATCGTAACTGCGGTCCTGGGCTTTGAGCGCTTGATCAAGTCCGAACAGCGAGCGGGGATTCCGGGGATTCCTTGCCAGATCGTCCCGGAACACTTGCTCGGCGCCCTTGGCGTCGCCGCTCATCAGGACCACGCCACCCAGGGCTTCACGTACCGGGAAGTACCAGTCGGGGGGCTCGCCGTAGTTCAGGCTGTCCTGCACGGCGACAGCATCGCGCAGGCTGGTCGTCGCGGTCTGCCGGTCGTGGCGTGCCAGAGCGATCTTGGCGGTGAGCACATCGTGAGCGATCCGGAGAATGTCCTTGGTCTTGTTGTTGAATGGGGGCGCAAAGATGGCGTCGGCCGGAGTGGCGTTCCAGGCCGCTTCGACAAGCCTGCGTTCTTTCTCGGCTTCATCCGGCTTGCCGGTGCCAGCCAGCGCCATTCCCTGGGCATAGTGCCAGAAGGTTGCGGCGACCGGGAGGCTGGCGTCGGGTTGCGGAGTCTTGAGCACATCATTCCAGCGCTCAAACCGGAGCAGGATGGCGGTGGGAATCGTCAGGAAGCCCTGCAACATCGGCATGTCTTTGACCAAGGGTTGAACGTGGGCGGCGAGTTGATCGGCCGCCTTCTTGGCCTGGGTGAAATTCCCCTGCATGCTGGCCGCAATCGCAATGAAGTGCAGGTTATGGCTGTAGTACATGGCAGGGTAGATCCCCTGCGCGCCCGACGCTTTGATGTAGGCCTCATCCGCAGTGGCGGCAGCGAGATTGGTCTTGACCGCCGCGTCGAAATCGCCGGTGCGGATATAGACGTGCGCCGGCATGTGGACAATGTGTCCGGCCGCGGGCGCCAGCGCCGCCAGGCGGTTCGCCCCGGCCAGAGCCCGCTCCGGCGAGTTCGATGCCTCTACGGAGTGAATGTAGTAATGCACCGCACCCAGGTGATTCGGGTCGCGCTTCAGCACGGATTCGAGCGCGGCCACGATCTCCTCGGTACCTTCGCGCGGAGTGCCGTCATGATTCCATAATCCCCACGGATGCAGGTTCATCCCTGCCTCGGCAAACAGCGTGGCCGCGTCGAGGTCGTCGGGATAGGTCTTCACCACTTCGCACATGGCGTCGCGGTAATCTTCGGCGGCTTTTCGCAGATCGGACTTCGGATCAGCCGGGAAACGCTTGGCCATGGCCGCGATGTAGGCACGCTCGCTGGGCGCAGCGCCACTGCCAAGGTCCACAGCTTTCTGAATTGCCTCGTGCGCCTGCTTGAAGCGATCTTCGCTGGCGGGGTCGTTATAGTTGGGTCCGACAGCCTCGGCAATTCCCCAGTACGCCATCGCGAGCTTGGGATCGAGTTCGGCGGCCTTCTGGAAGGACCGGGCAGCCTCGTCGTGATTGAAGGCATAGATAAAGCGCAGGCCCTGGTCGAAGAACTGCTGCGCTTGGGCATTGCTGGTAGAGACGGGATGATGGAGATCCCCGAGGCCGGTCACCAGCGTTACGGGGTGGGAGTGGGCGGCCATGCTGTGATCCTGAGCTGCAACGACGGCGCCCAAGCACAAAACAGCCACGACGAACCACAAGATCCGACTCATACTAGAACCTCCTGGAATGAACAGCCTGTGTGAAACAGGCCAGCGAACTGAATACCCCACGACTGTTGGCGAAAGCTTATTCCAGACGGCTTGCGCGTGCAAGTCGTTAGGATGCGGGCGCTACGGTAAACTCGCGGAGAACGATTCACGCGAATGCGGAAAGCAACCCTCCTCTACAATCCCAGCTCCGGGCGCAAGCGGCGAGAAGCAGAACTGGAGAGGGCTTTGCAGGTGCTCCGGTCGCCCGGCGTCGAAGCGGAGATCATCGTTTGCCGCTCCAGCGAAGAAGCCACCGAGCAGGCCCGGCGCGCGGTCGCCGCGGGCAACGACACGGTCTTCGCGTGTGGCGGAGATGGCACGGTTAGCGACGTGCTGCAAGGCCTGGCCGGATCCGAGACAGCGCTGGCCATCCTTCCGCTGGGAACGGCGAACGCCCTCGCGCACGATCTGGCGCTTCCTCTTCGTCTTGTGGAGGCGGCGCGCGCGGCACTGGACGGCAGGCTTCGGCGAATACCTCTGGGGCGCATTGAATACCACGACTTCTCGGGCCAATCTGCGGCGCGATATTTTACGGTTGCAGCAGGCATCGGCGTGGACGCCCATCTCTTCTACAAACTGACCAGCGAGTTCAAGCAGCGGCGCGGGATGGCCGCGTATTACCTGAAAGCCTGGCAGCTTTGGGCCACCCATCGCATGCGCAAGTTCGACGTAGAGTACTCGACGAACGGGGGCGAGAAGCAGCGGGCGAGGCTGACGGAACTGTTGGCGGTGAGGATCCGTTTCTTCGGAGGAGTGCTGCGGGAACTTGTGCCTGGAGCGTCGCTGGAGTCGAGGGAGCTGCGGGCGGTCATGTGCCGCACCTCAAGCCGCAACGCGTATCTGCAGTATGTGGCCGGAGCGCTCCTGGGACGGCGATGGAACATTGAAGGCATTGATCTGGTGAGTTGTTCAGAGATAGCCTGCCAACTGCCCGAAGGCGGGGAGCGCGTTTACGTTGAGGCCGATGGGGAACTGCTCGGCCGCTTGCCGGCGCGCCTGACAATGGTTCCGGATGCTTTGTCGCTGGTGGTACCCGCACGAAGGCAGTGGAGCTAGATAGATTGTAGACTCCGGGAGCGGGAGCACATTTGGAACCAATCACGCATTTTCTGTTCGGCGCCGCGATGGGCCGAGCCGGACTCAATCGCAAGACCGCGCTCGCGACGGCCACGCTGACCCTGGCCGCCGAAGCTGCCGACCTCGACGTCTTCAGCCGGTTCAACGGATCGGTGTATGGATTTGCCCATCACCGCGGCTTCACGCATTCCTTCCTCGGTGTGCCGCTGGTGGCTGCGGTCGTGGTGGGATTCATGTACCTCGTCTGGCGACTGCGCGGGCGGCGAACGCGCGACCCGAATCTGCCGCCGCGCTGGGGATTGCTGTTTGGCTATGCGTGCCTGTCCGGTCTCAGCCACATCCTGCTGGACTTCACGAACAATTACGGCGTGCGTCCGTTCTGGCCGTTCTCCGAGCGCTGGTATTCGTGGGACATCGTGTTCATCGTGGAGCCGGTGCTGCTGGTGATCCTGGTTCTGGGGCTGATCCTGCCGGGGCTGTTTTCGCTGATCAACGAAGAGATCGGCGTCCGGCGCAAGGGTCCGCAAGGACGGTTCGCGGCAACCGTCGCACTACTCGGCGTGTTCGCGTGCTGGGGATTTCGCGACTACGAACATCGCCGGGCGGTGGCCTTGCTGGAATCGCAGACCTATCAGGGCGCGGAGCCACTCCGGGTTTCCGCCTATCCGTATTGGGTCAATCCCTTCCGCTGGTACGGAGTCGCCGAAACACCCTCTGGCTTTGCCATGATGAACGTGGATTCGCTGGTGCCCGAGGTTGATCCCGAAGGCAGAATGCAGATTCGCTACAAGCCGGAAGAGACGCCGGTGACGCTCGCCGCCAAGCAAAGCTACTTGGGCCGTGTCTATCTCGACTGGGCGCAATATCCCGTGACTGAGAGCGAACAGGTTGCTGAAGGACCGGTTGCGTACATCGTGCGCTTCCGTGACCTGCGGTATGCATATCCCGGGCGGGATACGCGGGCCACGCTGGGGGCGATGGTGTTCCTGGATCGGGATCTGCAAGTTGTGGATGAACGATTCGGGATGAGGAGCGCGAGGACGGGAACTCAAAGCGGACACTGACTGCGGGTAGTGGTGCAGTTTCCCTGCGATGAAGAGGCCAGGACGCCCAACTGCACCACTACCTGACTGCGAGTTCCCTTGACCGCTGCCCTCCTCCCGCGCCACAATCCTAGTTCGCTCTATTTGAGGTGATCATGCTGGCTTATGTGTTCGTTCTTTTCGCAGTCGCGGTGCGGTTCCTGCCTCATCCTCTGGCGTTTACTCCGGTGGCGGCTGCGCTCCTGTATTTCGGCGCGCGTGGCTCGCGGCGCCAGATGTGGGTTCCCTTTGCCCTGCTGGCAGCCGCAGACGTGGTCTTGACCAAGTTCGTTTACGCGTATCCCTTTTCCTGGGATCATCTCGTGACCTGGGCCTGGTACGCGGCCATCCTGTGGCTGGGCACCGGCTTGCGCGAGAATTCGAAGCCGCTGCGGGTCGTGGGCGCGGCGCTGGCTGGCTCAGTCTCGTTCTTTGTAATCAGTAATTTTGCCGTGTGGGCGGCATGGAACATGTATCCCAAGACGGTATCGGGCTTGACGGCCTGCTACGCCGCCGGGCTGCCGTTCTTCCGGCGTGGTCTCGAAGGGGATCTGCTCTTCACAGCCGTGATATTTGGACTGCCAGTGTTGGCGGGTGCCATCGCACACCGGATGGGCAAACCACAAGGCGCAGCCGCCGCCGCTTAGGCGCCGGACGACTTTTCTTCCGAGCGCAGCGCGGGATTCCCCGTCCCGGCTGCGTTTTGTTTTGCCGCCGTCCTCTTTGCAGCCCGTCTCCGCCAGAGCAGCCACAGCACCAGCCCCACCGCAGCCGCAATCAGGACCCACTTGAAATGGTGGGCAAAGACGTGCCCACTCAACTCCACAAATTTCGGCCCGAAGCGCAAGGTCAACCACCCGAGAATCAGGAAACGGAAAAACCGCCCCGCAAAAATCGCCAGCAAGAAACGCGGGAAGCTCATCTCGAACGCGGCTGCCGCGAGCACGACGGCTTTGAACGGCGTCGGCGGCGGCAGCATGGCGGGGAACATCAGCGCCCAGAATTCATGCTTGTCGAACGAGGCATGGATTTTCTGAAAGCGTTCGGGCGAGAGGCGCTTGCGGAGCAGCATCTCGCCGCCGGTATAGCCGATGACGTAGAGAACAATGCTGCCCACGGCCGATCCCGACGCCGCCAGCAGCACGTAGATCAGGAAACCGTTGGGATCCTTGTAGATGTAGCCGGCCACAATCGGGTCCATGGGCAGCCCCATAAATGCGGCATCGACGGCGGCGATGGCAAAGACGCCCCAGATCCCGAGTGGGGCAAGAAGTCCCCAGATCCACTTCCCGTAGGCGCTGACAATGTGCGTGATGGTCTTCAAAAGGTGTAACTAGCAGTTTACGTGAAAGCAGTCGTTGGTCGTTAGTCGTTGGTCGTTCGCGGGTTCCATCGGGGTTGCTAACGACTAACGACCGCCGACCAACGACTGATCTTCACTCGTGCGCCGTCTTCCCCTCCAGCAAATCCAGCGCATGCGGCAAAAGATCAATCACCGAAGCCAGCGCATCCACAGCCCCCGCCGGACTGCCGGGGAGAGTAAGGATCAGGCTCGTTCCCCGAATGCCGCAGACCGCGCGGCTGAGCGCGGCAAATCGTGTTTTCCAACCGCCCTGGGACCGCATCTGCTCGGCGATCCCTTCTACCAGGCGATCGCTGACGGCGCGGGTAGCTTCCGGTGTAACGTCGCGCGGAGCCACCCCGGTTCCGCCCGTGGTGACGACCAAACGCGCCGACCGGCACAGTTCAATCAGCTTTTCCTGAATAGCCGGACTTTCGTCGGGAACCACACTGCGCACGATCACGCGAAAACTACGGCGTTCAAGGGCCTCGGCGACGGCGGGGCCGGAGAGATCGATCTTTTCGCCGCGCGAGCACGAGTCGCTGACGGTGAGAACCGCGGCGGGAACCCTCTCAGGTGTCGAGGAGGACATCTTCTCCCTCAGCCGCATCCCGGTGGGCCTCGTCCAACTGGCGCAACCCTTCCATCAGCAGACCCTGGGTGTTCAGAGAGGTCGTCTGAAGGGTGGTTTTTCCGTCGAAGTCCACCTGGAAGTTGCCGTCGGTCCAGCGCAGAACCTTGAAGACCGCTTCGTCGCCGGTGATGGAGCCATACGCGGCGTGTTTCACCTGGCCCTGGCTGAAGTACATCTCGCACTTGTCGTCGGCGTTGGTCATGGTGAGCGAGCAACTCTTGCGCCCCATCTCGAGCGACTGGACCAGGTCAACCACGTTCATCTGCGAGAGGCTGCCGCGCAGGATGCCGTCGGAAGACGCGGCCTTGGCCATTTTTTCCAGAGCGATGCGGTCGATCACGCGTTTGATGCGCTGGGTGGCTTCCTTCAGGAAAAAAGGCTTTTCGAGATAGTCTTCGGCGGACTCGTGATGAGAAAGACGCTCGTTGATGTCGGACTTGCTGGCCATGAGGATGACAGTGATGCCGGCGGTGGCGGGGCGGCTTTTCAGTTTTTCGAGCAACTGGCGCCCGTCCATGCCGGGCATGCCGTAGTCGCTGATGAGAATGTCAGGCGTGTCGTCCACTGCTTTCAGCAAGGCATCGGCGGCATCGCCGGCGGTGGAGATTTCGGCCAGGGGCGAGAGCGCCTGCTTGAGCATGCCTAGCACCATGGGGTTGTCATCTACCAGCAAAAGTTTGACGTTGCTTGCCATAGGAAGCTACTTGCGCTTGCTCTTTCGGCGGTAGTCGCCGCTCTTGCCGCCCGACTTGCGCTCCAACCTCAACTCGCGGATTTCGATGCCCTTATCGAGCGCCTTGCACATGTCGTACACGGTGAGAGCCGCTACGCTGGCCGCGACCAGCGCTTCCATTTCCACGCCGGTCTCGGCGGTGGTCTTTACTTTTGAGGCAATAGCCACGCCATTTTCGCATACGCGCAAAGTCACAGCAATGTGCGAGAGCGGGAGCGGATGGCACATCGGAATCAGGTCGGCGGTGCGCTTGGCGCCCATGATGCCGGCCATGCGGGCAGCTTCCAGCGGATCTCCTTTGGGGTTCGAGGGCAGCGCCCTCAGCACTGCCGGTTTCATGCGGACGAACGCGCTGGCTTCGGCCTCCCGCGCCGTCCGCGGCTTGGCGGAAACGTCCACCATGCGGGCACGGCCTTTTGCGTCGTAGTGGGAGAGCTTCTTCGGCATTGCAGACAGGTTATCGTATCTGGTCGAAGCGCCGCACCTTTAGGGGAGCAAGAGCGAGACCCACTCTCCGGCGCTGATCTGCTCGCGGTCAGGCGGAATCACAAGGTAGCAGTTAGCGCCCGCGCGTGCGGCAATATCACCGGAACCCTGCCAGCGCGCCAGTTCGACTTCCGCGTTCTCGAATTCGCCGCAGAGTACGGCCGGCAGAAAACGCTTCAACCCAGTTTTCGTCCGCACCTCGGACTTCAGGCGGGCCTTCAAAAAGATCAGCGGCTGCGGTTTGCCGCCGGTAAGAGCCTGGATCATGGGCCTCACGAAAAGTTCGAACGTCACCATGGTGGACACGGGATTGCCCGGCAGTCCGAAGAAGTATGTGTGGTGTGGGGCGGACACTCCTGTCCGCCACTGTCCGCACCGCCCGAAAACTATCGGCCGCCCCGGCTGAATCTGCGCTCCGGTGAAATAGAACTCAGCCTTCAGTTCGGCTAACACCTGCTCGACCAGGTCGTACTTCCCCATGGAGACCCCGCCCGTCAGCAGCAGAAGATCAGACTCGAGACCTTCTTCGATGAGCGACCTCAGCCGCGACGGCTCATCCGGCGCAATGGGAAGTCGCACCGGTTCCCCGCCCGCTCTCCGAATCTGTGCGGACAACGAATAAGTATTCGAATTTCGTATCTGGGACGGGCCAGGAATCTTTTCAATCTCAACGATTTCATCCCCGGTCGAAAGCACCGCAATGCGGGGCCTCCGGAAAACTTGCAGCTTGCTTTTGCCCACAGAAGCGGCAATCGCGATGCCCGCGTGGTCGAGACGATTTCCCCGATCCAACAGCAGCTGGCCCTCGCGAGCTTCAGCGCCGCGGGGGACAAAGTTCTCACCACTCTTCACACTGCGTTTGATCTCGACAGAGATTCCTGTTTGCGCGGTGTACTCGACCATCACCACCGCATCCGCCCCGGGCGGCAGTGGGGCGCCCGTCATGATCGCCACCGCCTGGCCTTGTTTCACGTTGCGCGAACCGGCGGGCCAATCGCCCGCTTTGATTTCCCCAATCAACTCAAGCCGCGCCGGAACCTCGGCGACATCCTGCGCGCGCAAGGCGTATCCGTCGCGGGTGGCGCGGGGAAAGGGAGGAAAATCGCGGTCGGCCAGAATCGGCTCGGCGAGTACGCGGCCGGACGCGGACAGAAGTTCGGCGGTCTCAGCTTCTCCAGGGGAAATCCTGCCAGCGTGCTGCTCGACGATGTGCCGGGCCTCTTCGAAGCTGACAATCCCGGCGGCCGGCGGCCTTGAAGGCATGCAGGGATGATACCCCGCGAGCGCGACGCACGTCCCCGCTCACTCCCAGCGTAGCGCCGGCGCCCTCGCCGATTCTTCTGTTGTCTGGAAACTTCGCCAACCGCCGGACTGGCTGAATGCTGAGTGCTGAATGCTCCGCTAGTTTCTCGCCAGTTCCTGGCCCAGCACAGTGGCGTTGCTGGCAAAGCAGAGTCCAGTCTCCAGATCCACCAGGCCGGAACGGACGAGCTTGGCAATCTCGCCGTCGAAGTGCTGCATGCCTTCGCTTTCGCTGGCCTTGATGGCATCGAGCAGGGTGCGGCCGGGGCGCTCGCCCTGTTCGACGCAGTCTCGGGTCCGTGAGTTGGACTTCAGGATTTCGACGACCGCAGTGCGGCCGCCGCCATCTGCGCGCGGAACTAGTCTCTGGACAATGATGTAGCGAAAGGTTTTCGCCAACCGGTCGCGCACCGATTGTTGCTCGGCGGGAGGAAAAGTGACAACGATGCGCTCGACCGTCTTCGAGGCGTCTACGGTATTCATGCTGGAGAGAACCAGATGCCCGTTTTCGGCGGCTTCGAGCAGAATCTCCAGCGTCTCGCGGTCACGAATTTCGCCCACCATGATCACCCGCGGCGCCTGCCGCAGGGCCGCCCGCAGCGCCAGGGCGAAGTTCGGGGCGTCGCTGTGCAACTCGCGCTGGTGCACGGTCGATTTCTTGTGGTTGTGCAGGAACTCGATCGGATCCTCGACCGTAAGAATGTGGTAGCAATGCTCGCTGTTGATGCGATCCAGCAAGGCCGCGAGGGTCGAGGACTTGCCGGACCCACTTCCCCCGGTAACCAGCACAATTCCGTTGCGCACTTGCGCGACTTCCTCCAGTTGTGCCGGCAAACGCAAAGAGCTAAAGCTTGGAATCACCGTGGGAATGACGCGCATGACAATCGCGCAGCTTCCCCGCTGAATGAAGACGTTGACGCGGAAGCGGGCCATGCCCGGCAATCCGTAAGAAACGTCGCAGGAGCCCTGCTCGCGCAAGGTGTTGATGGCTTGTTTGTTGGTGCCGATCAGGTCGGCCGCGATGCGCCGCGTGTCGTCCGCGCTGAGGACGCTGGCCCCGGAAATTTCCACTGCTGTGAGTTGGCCGTGAATCTCCACTTGCGGCGGACGGCCCGGCGAAAAAATCAAGTCGCTGACCTTCTCGGAGGCGCGCAGCATGCCGGCCAACAACACCGGGGTCGGGATCAATCCCGACCCGCTCATCCCTTCGAAGGCAATCGCAATCGGGGCATTCCCCGGAGCAGCCATTCCATACCCTCCCAAATCACCGGATTGACACCACAGAGGAGAAACGGCGAAAAGCCGCGGGGACCAATGAATTCACTGTAACGCGATTGTTAGGAGACGCGAAGGACAGTAAGGTCATAGACCTAAGTAACTGAAGGGAAAAGGAAAAGCGGCCCGGAAGGGCCGCTTTTTGTTTGCCAAGTTGAGAAACAGTTTTCCGCTACTTTTTCACAGTCTTTTTCTTGGTGCCAAAGCTGGTTTCGATGCTGGCGCCGATGCTCGCCAGCATGTCTTTGGCGGGCTGGGCAAACGTCCCGGTCGGCTGGAGTTCGAGATATTTCTGGAAGGCTTCGGCCGTACCTTCGGGCGCAATCATCTTGTCGCCCTTGAGGGTGGCCTTGCCGATGAGGTTCACACCTTTCCAGTAGTAGGCATCGGCCCTGCTGGGATCGGCCGCGATCACCTTGTCAAAGGCGCCGATGGCATCATCCACCTTGCCGGCGTTGGTGAGCACGGCGCCGGTGTTGTACATGTACTGCGCAGCATGCAGAGGATCCAACTCAGCTGCCTTGCTGTAGCTGGCGACGGCGTCATCGATCTTGTTGGACTTGGAGTACACCTCGGCCAGGTTGTTGTAGTAGGCAGCAATCTTGCCGTTGTTGTCGGCCTCTTTCTTCGCCGCTTCCGAGCCGGCGCGCAGATCAATGGCCTTCTGATAGTCGATAGCCGCGGTTTCGAAACGCTTTTGCTTCTCGGCGGGATCCGTCTGCTTGATGGCCGACATGCGATAGGCATCGCCCAGCCGGAACCAGATCAAATCGCGCGTGCTATCCATCTGGTTGGCTTCCGTCAGGATGGTGATCGTGGTGTCGAAGTCGCCCGCGTCGCTCGCCGTCTTGGCAGCAACCAGCTTCTCGTTAAGCGCCTTGACGGTGTTGGTTTCTTTGGCGGCCTGGGCCTGCTGTTCCTGGACTTGCTTGACCTGCTCGGCCGTCATGCCCTGGCCCTGGGCCGCGGTCGTCTGTTCCTTCTTCAGATCGAAGTCCAGCACCACTTCATCCACGCCGACCGTGACGTTGTTCATGTGGAAGATTTCCTTGCCGTCCTTGCTCAGCTTGACGTTGTACTTGCCCGGCGAAATGCCCAGCGAAAAGTACTCACCCTTATTGTTGGTCTTCAAGGTGTACTTGCGGCCGGTCTCGGTCCCATACCACTCGACCTCGGCCTGGGTGATCAGTTTCCCCTCGACGTCCTTACAGACGCCCTTCACGCTGCCCATGGCCTGCGCAAACACCGGCGGAGCGCACAGCCCCACGACGAGCACCAACAGAAGGGGAATAATGAATTGCTTCTTCATGATCTTGCCTCCCGGCATTAAACCTGGATTTACCATTTCCGCTTTTCGACCGCCAAGGACGCCGGTTGGGCGTCATCAGCAACGGAGAAACGGAAACCCTACGACAATCTCGCCACCGCCTCCACGTACGGGATCGGATCTTCTGCCCCCGCTTCGCGAAAGGCCCGCAAGCGCAACATACAGCTGTCACAAACACCGCAGGCGCGGTCCTCCCGCTGATAGCATGACCACGTTAAATCGAAGGGTGCGCCTATTTCAAGGCCCAGCGTCACAATCTCCGCCTTCCGCATAGCGATCAGCGGGGTTACGATCTGAATGTCCCCTTCTTTGGTGCCGGTCCGCACGACTTCGTTAAACGCGCGATAGTAGGCAGGGCGGCAGTCGGGATAGCCGGAACTGTCAGGTTCTACGGCCCCGATATAGACTTTTCCTGCGCCCAGCACCTCCGCCCAACTCACCGCCACGGCCAGAAAATGGGCGTTGCGAAACGGCACATAGGTCACCGGTACGCCCCCTCCGATCGCGTGCGACTCCGGCACCGAGATGTTCGCATCGGTCAAGGCCGATCCTCCAATGGCGCGCAGTGCTTCGTTCCGCACTACCAGGCGATCACGGATCACGAGCCGGTCGCAGATGCCCTCAAAAGCACGCCGCTCGCGCTCCTCGGTGCGCTGCCCGTAGCTGACGTGGACCGCAGCCGCATCATGATCGCGCGCCGCCAGCGCCGCGCACACGCACGAATCCATCCCGCCGCTCAAGAGCACAACAGCTCGGGTCTTTTCGCCTGTAGGGTTAGATGGCATGATCGGGTGCAGAAGCCCAGGAGCCGCTTCCACCTGATTTTATGACAGTTGCAGGAGAATCGGGCAGCGGGAGATCGGATCCGGGTTCAGAGGCAAACCCACCACGGAGGCACGGAGACACAGAGAAAAACTCGCCCCTGTGGTTTTGATTTTGTCCGTGCCTCTGTGTCTCTGTGGTGGGTTTTGCCTTTTTTTTGTTCTTAGATCACGATGGCCCGATTACCTGATCGCCGGATTCTCAAACACCCTTCGCCGCCGGATCCCAGATCAGCTTGTGAATCTGCAGGCTGAGCCGGGCAGGAACATCGTCGGCCAGCATCCACTGGGCAAGCTCTTCCGGATCCAGCAGGCAGTGCGATGCATTCCGCGCGCCGGAAGCCTCCTTGTGGAAGGCGGGCGAAAACAGCACGGCGTGGACTCGCTCCGCTAGCCGATGCCGCTTGAGGAAATCGCGGGCGAACTCGTAATCCGGGCGATCGCTCAGAACGAACTTGACTTCATCGTGCGGCTCCAGCGCTTCCAGGTTCTCCATCGCGAACGTATCGGGCTCACCGGAATCCGGGCACTTCACGTCAACGATCTTGACGACCTGTCTGGGTACTCCTGCCAGCAGCCGCTCGCCGCTGGTCTCGAGCAAAACCTTGTAGCCGGCCGCAAGCAGTTGCTGCATCAGGGGAACCACTTCCCGCTCCTGTAGCATCGGTTCGCCGCCGGTAATTTCAACCAGTCCTCCGCCCGGGCTCAGGCGCGCGACTTCGCTGAGCACTTCTTCCCGGGTCATCTTGTGCCCGCCGTAGAAGCTGAATTCGCTGTCACACCACGAGCAGCGGAGATTGCAGCCCGTGAGCCGCACGAAGACGCAGGGAAGCCCAGCGTAGGTCGATTCGCCCTGCAGCGATCTATAAATCTCAGTGACTTGCATGGAAGGCAGTTGCCAAAAACTGTAGCGCCGCCGCCTCGGCGGCAGTCGCGCGGGCACCTTGCCCGCGCCCCTGAAGGCAAGGTGCCTTCAGGACAGCCGGCGGGGCGCCGGCGCTACAACTGCTACTCCAAGTACCTGGCCGTCGTCGTGTCCGTCTCGAAAATCGTGACGTCCTTCACCCGCACTCGCCCGTTGGTCACGCTCCGCAAGCGCGTGTTGGTCTCGTCGTAGAAATATTTGGCCATGTTTTCGGCGGAGGGATTCAGGACTGTAAACGGCTCCAGGTCGTTGATCATCTGGTGGTCGAGCCGGTCGATGACGTGCTTCATGACATCTTTCAGATCCTTGAAATCAAGCAGCAGACCGGCCTTGTCGAGGTCCGCGCCTGCGAGCGTAACCCGGACCTTGTAGTTGTGCCCGTGCGGGTTCTCGCACTTGCCCTTGTAGTTGCGCAGGTAGTGCCCCGCCGCAAACGTATCTTCGACCGTTACCTCGTACATGAATCCTCTTGGCCCCTCGCAGCGCAGAGGCTTGAGTTGATATTGTACGCTTTCAAAACCACCCGCCGAGTGCGGCTGAAGTGGAGCTACCATGCCTTTACCGAACGTAAGCTTTCGACCCGCAACGCCGCAGGATTGCGCGGTGATCCTGCACCACCGCCGCAGCATGTTTCAAGACATGGGAGAAGGCACCGCCAAAGAACTGGACAGGATGATCGAGGCCACCGCGCCCTGGCTAGCCCGCGCTCTTGCCGACGGCTCTTACCAGGGCTGGCTGGCAGAGGATTTACAGGGCTCAGTCGTTGCCGGCGGCGGGGTGCTCATCTCGTCCTGGCCGGCGGGTCCCAGGGACCCCTATACCCGGCGAGCCCTGATCATCAATGTCTATACCGAGCCGGAAGTCCGCCAACAGGGCCTCGCTCGCCAGCTTATGTTGTTGATGATTCAGTGGTTGAGAGAGCAAGGCCTTTATTCAGTGGTCCTTCACGCCAGTGATGCCGGGCGGCATCTGTACGAAACTCTGGGCTTCGTCCCCACCAACGAGATGCGGCTGCGGCTGAAGTGAAGACAACTTCCAGCTGTTTTACTGTGAAGCAAATAAAGGGCCAACTCTCTATAATCTGCTAACGATCTGGTAGCTGCCCCGTCTATTTCCCTGCCAGGTTAGGTTGGTCCAGCTTGTAGAGGAAGCAGACGCAAATGCCGGCCGATTCGTACGCAGCGGCAATTCCGGTTGGCGATCTTTCCCGTCCGGGGCGGGCCCGGCAGGAACAGGGCAGCGGTACCCAGAACCCCAGCATGAGGGGCTCCGTGGCAGCACAGGGCAGCCGCATTGACGACACGACTTTGATCCGGGAGGCGCAGCGGGGCAACCGCGCGGCTTTCGAGGTACTCGTTCGTCACTACGATCAGTCGGTCCTGCGCCTGGCCCTTCACCTCACCGGATCGGAAGCGGACGCCCAGGACATCCACCAGGATGCCTTCCTCAAGGCCTACAAGAACCTGGGAAGTTTCCGGTTTGAGTGTTCCTTCTACACCTGGATTTACCGCATCGTTACCAACCTGTGCCTCGACCACTTGCGCAAAAGGAATGTTCGCAAAGAGGACGCTCCGGTGGCGACGGATCAGTCGGGCGAAGAGTACAGCCTGCTGGAGCAGGTCGCTGACGGGCGAGCGGGGGCGAATCCGGAACGCGACCTGATGCGCCGCGAACTGGGCCGCAAGATTGGCGCGGCGCTGTCTCGCCTGACTCCTCGCGAGCGCATGGTGTTCGAGTTGAAGCACTATCACGGCCTCAAGTTGCGCACCGTGGGCGAGATGCTCAATACCACGGAAGAAACGGCCAAAAATACGCTGTTCCGCGCCACGCAGAAACTGCGCAGCGCGCTGTCGGAGATGCGATGAAGAGTTTCGATCGACTCCCCGCGAAGGGGTGCAAACATGAAATGTGATTGGGTAAAAGACAATATCGTTTTCTACGTTTATAACGAGTTGGAAGACGACGCTCGTTATGAAGTAGAGCAGCATCTGGCGCGGTGTCCGGAGTGCACCGTCGAACTGAAGGCGGCGCGCAAGTTCCATGCCACGCTTTCGCAAGCGCCGGTAGCGGAGCCGAGCCCGAACCTTCTGGCCGCCTCGCGCATGCGCCTGCAGGAAGCGCTCGAGACCACCACCCAGGGCGGCTTCTGGCAGCGCCTGATCTTCGATCCGGGCAACTGGCTGCGGCAGGTCCGAATGGCCCCGGCTGTGGCCGCAGTGATTTTCATCGTGGGCTTCGGCGGGGGAATCGCAGCCACCTACAATTTCGTTGGGTCGCATTCCACAGTAACGAATCTTGCGAGCGGAACATCCAGCTCCGGCGCCTCCCCTCTCGAAGCTTCCGTCACCGGTATTCGATCCGTCACCCAGGAGCCAGGATCCAATCAGGTCAGCATTAAGTACGACACGGTTTCCACGCAGGAGACGCAGGGTTCTCTGAACGACCAGCGCATCCAGCAGCTCCTTCTCTTCGCGGCCCGCAATAACTTCAACTCGGGAGTTCGCATGGACTCGGTGGACCTGCTGACGCAGGCGCCCAACGATACCAATGTCCGAGAGGTACTGATGTACTCGCTGCAGAACGACACCAATCCGGGCGTGCGCCTGAAAGCGCTGGACGGGCTGAGCGGCTTCGTCCGGCAGGATGTGCGGGTGCGGAACGCGGTCTTGCAATCGTTGATCAGCGATGCCAATCCCGGTGTGCGAGTGCAGGCCCTGCGCCTGGTGGAGCCGATGAAAGCGGACAGCGGCGTGCGTTCGGTGCTAACCAAGCTGTCGCAGAGCGATCAGAATGTTTCTATCCGTTCCCAGGCCCGCGCCATGCTGGCGCAGGTACCGGAAATGGATTAGAAGTCGCTAGAATTTTCCAACTGGCTGGCACCGGAGTAGTTCTGGCAGCGCTGGCGTCCCTGGCCGCGGGCCAGGAAACTCGCGTCTACCGCGAGGGCAGCAACTGGGTTCAGGAGATCACCGGGACCCTGGGCGCTGCCAAAACTCTGCGCGTGAAGGTGGACATGGGATCGGTTCGGGTCGAGGGCGGTTCGCAGCCGGGGGTCAGTTACGTCATTCATAGTCGTGCTTATACCTCCTCGGAGCAGCAGGCTCGGCGCGAATTCGACGCGTACAAGATCAGAGGCGGGAACGTCCGCACCACGGGGATTGCCGGCCGTACTGAAATCCAGAGTGGAGGTGGGAGTATTCACCTTGACGACATCGGCGGTGCGATCAACGGCGAAACCGGCGGCGGCGCCATCGACGTAGGCACGGTAGGCAGCGATGTAAACGTTCGCACGGGAGGCGGAAATATCAAGGTCGCCTCGGCCAAAGGCAAGCTGGCCGCCGAAAGCGGTGGTGGAAGCGTCGTGGTTCTCTCCTGCCTGCAGGGAGCGACGTTGGAAACCGGCGGCGGCAACATCCAGGTGGAGCGCTGTCAGGGAACGGTGCGCGCCACCACCGGCGGCGGCAGTATCGATTTGGGCGACATCGGTGGTCCCGTGGAAATTGAGACCGGCGGGGGCAGCATCCGCCTGAGTTCAGCCAAAGGTGCGGTGAAGGCGGAAACCGGGGGCGGTTGTATTGAGTTGAACGGAGTTCCGTCCGCCCGGGCCGAAACCGGAGGGGGCGGAATCATTGCCAGGTTCCTGCCGTCCGCAGGTGAACGAACCGACTCGACACTGGAAACTGGCGCTGGCGACATCACCGTCTATCTCGCCAGCGATCTGCCGATCTCCATTCGAGCGGCGATCGAACTGGCCAACGGCCACACCATTCGTACGGATTTTTCCGATATTCACATTGCCAGCGAAGGTGGAGACTGGGGGCCGAGAACGGTGACGGCCGAAGGCAAGCTAAACGGCGGCGGACCGGTACTCAAGGTCCGGACAAATTCCGGGAACATCAAATTCCTCCGCGTCAGTCACTAGCGGGGGACGATTCTTTCTTCAGGAGGGCCCATGACACATCGCATTCTGCTCGGTGTGGTTCTGTTGACGCTAGTCGCCACCGCACAACCTGCGGAACTGGCTTACGACCGCCCTGGCGAAAACTGGAACTGGGGCTACGGCGTGGAAGAGGGCGGAGGCGGCTCATCGTACCTGGGAGTGGACATCGCCGATGTCACGACCGAACGGCTGGGAGCCTTGAAGCTCAAGGAAGAGCACGGCGCGGAAGTCACCATGGTGGACCAGGATGCGCCCGCCGGAAAAGCCGGCTTGAAAGAGCACGACGTCATCTTGAGCTTGAACGGCGCGGCGGTGGAGAGTGCCGCCCAGTTGCGCCGCATGATTCGCGAAACTCCCGCCGGCCGCGTGGTCACGCTCGGCATCAGCCGGGACGGTCAGCCGCAGTCCATCAAAGTACAACTCGCAAACCGCGGGAAGGCTTTTGCTTTGCGGTCCATGCCCCAGGATTTCAAGTTTGAGATGCCGGCGATGCCCGTGATTGCGGACCTCGATATTCCGGTTTCGGTCGTGATCGCCCATTCCTCCCTGCGCAGCGGGCTGATGGTGGAAAACATTACGCCACAGCTCGGTGAGTTTTTCGGGGTCAAGAACGGCAACGGCGTGCTGGTGCGGTCGGTGGAGAAAGGCAGCCGGTCGGAGAAAGCTGGATTCCATGCCGGTGATGTGATCGTGCGCGTCAACAGCCAGTCGGTGCACGATACCTCTGACTTCACCCGAGCTCTGCGAGCAACCTCCGGCGGCACGGCGGCCGTTACGGTGATTCGCGACAAGAAAGAGCAGAACCTGAACCTAACCCTTCCCGACAAGAAGGATTCAGGGGGGCTGCTGATGGAGGAGAGCTTCGACATCCCCGAGCTGACCGCCGAGACCGAGGTTGAACTCAGCCGCGTCGGAGAGGAAATCGCGCGCATTGCCCCGGCGCTGGAGAGAGTACAGCGGGCGACTCCCTGCTTGAAAGACCTGCAACGAAAATTGCAGGACTCGCAGCGCAAGATCCAGCAGCAAGGGGAAAAGCTCCACCACGAAGTCGCGGGAGAATGGGCCGAGATCTGATCCGTCGACGCGACTGAGCGCAAGACGGCGGCAGCTCGTTGGTGACCAAAGTCACTGCCTACAAGTACAGGCCCCTTCTCGCCCAACAGTTTCCGAATCCCGCCCTAAGTCCAGTACCCCTGGTTACCTGCCTCCGCAGAGAGATTCCCGTTAAGCTGATGGTGGAATGGCTCTCCGCGCCCTGTTGTTTTCGAAGAACCCGGAAACCGCCGATTCGCTGACCGCGGTCCTCAGGGAAGCCGGCATCCGCGCGGAAGTCTGCGCCGACATCTTCGCCGCCATGGAGAAAGGAACCAAGCAGCCCTTTGCTTGCATCCTTGTGGACTGGTCGGACCAGCCCGAGGCGGGCTTTCTGCTGAAACGCGCGCGCGAGTCGGGGCAGAACCGAAACACGGTGGCGATCGCCATCGTTGAGGACGAGCCAACCCCCGATGAGGAACGCGAAAATCGCCTCGACTTCCTGATTTTTCGCCCGATTGCTGTTGATGAAGCGCGGGCCGTGCTGGCCAAAGCGCGCCAGCAGATGCAATTGCAGTCCACCGCCTTCGCCACCGATTCCGGCACTTCCCTCGACCATCCGGAGTTTGAGGAGCCCCTGGAGGACTCCGAAGATCCCAACCTGGTTTCCACCGCTACCGATCTGCCCGAGCCTCCTCCTTCGTGCGTTTCCGCGGAAGCGGAAGTTGAAGAAGGCACCTTTGCCGACGAACCCGCGCCCGAGGAAAGACCCCAGCGCCATCCGATCCCGTTCCGCCCCGTTTGTGCTGCCGTGCTGGCCGTCGCCGCGGCATTTTGCCTGTGGAGATCGCGCGAGGCGTTTCGCTATCTGGCCCAGACGCGCGAGGGAACATTGCACGTGTTGCAGGAATCCGTCCTTTTCTATGTCAACCGGTCGCAGTCGGTTGGTTCGGCGATGACCGGCGTGCAACCGGACCCTTACTTCACGAGAACTCCCGGCAACGCGAATACCCAATCGGCGCCTCTGGGAGTGGTCTCGGCGGAGATCACCCTGCCGGATACACCCGGACGCTTGCGCGCCGCTTTTGATTTTCCGCTGCCTGTGCCGGAACTGCACGTGGATCCGCTTCCCGCCCGCGTGGAGCGTGCGCAGGTTCCGGACAGTCTCAAGTCCTCCGCTCCCATCGCCCGGCCGGTCGTGGTGACGGTGGGGCCGGGTCAGATGATGCCCGTCTCCACGCCGCCGCCTCCGATTCCGCAGTACGGCGAACCCGTCCACCTGAATGAAGAAGCAGCCCGGGCGCTCGTGGTCCACTCCGTAGATCCCGTGTATCCTCCCGTAGCCATGGCGCAGAAACTCCAGGGAACGGTCGTATTGCAGGCGACGATTGGACGCGATGGAAGTGTGCAGGATCTGAAGCTGGTTCGTGGATACTTCGCACTCGCGCGCGCCGCCATCGCCGCCGTAAAGCAGTGGCGCTTCCGTCCCAGCAGCATCAACGGCCGTCCGGTAGAAGCCCAGACCGTGATCACCGTGAACTTCAGCTATCCGCCCGGATAGAACTGGTCTTTCGATTTTGTGCGGCGCAGGGCGTTGACATTGTCGTTGGTCGATAGTCGTTGGTCGTGAGCCTCCCTTTGGCCAGGCGAAAACGCCCACCCTGGCTCCACGTCGCGAACGACCATCGACTATCGACCAACGACCCGCTACTTGTGATCTGCGTGATTGTGCCCTTCGTGTGCGTGGCTTTCGATGGGCGCGGCAACTCCAACTGACTTCTTCCAGAAATCCTGAACCCCTGGCGGCAGCTTTTCCACGCGCGTGAGGAATGCCGTCACTTTCCAGGTGTCCGGCTCGGACAGCACTTTGTCCCAGGCCGGCATGCCGGTGTAGCGCACTCCGGTACGAATCGCGTAAAAGACACGCCACTCCGGATCGTCAATCGGGTAGAGGATCAGGCTTGGAGCCGGCGGATAGAACGACTTGCCGAGAGCCGAGACTTGGCGGTCGAGACCGCCGTGGCAGAGCGCGCAATTCATCGTGTAGATCTTCATGCCGCCGATCAGATTCTCGTCCGTCGGCGGCACCGGATTGTTCAGTCGAGGAGCATGGCGTTCCATCGACGCGTCGAGCGCGCTCATGGCGATCTGCCGCTCCAGTCGCGGCGGGCTGGAGTTGGCGTTAGTCGGGAGAAAGCCGAGCAAGGCCAATCCCGCGCCCCCAACCAACAGAACCAGAACCGCGACCACTACTCCCAGAACAAATTTGCTCATCGAATCCCTCGGCGAGAAAAATCAAGTATATATAACGCGCGGTGCAGTCCACACGCCGGATTGTGAAGAAGTGTAAAGCAGACGATCAGTACGCGTGCAGGCGCCGAGCCTCGCGCACCAGATCGCTCACTTTCGGCAGGAAGAACTCCTCCTGAGGCGGAGAAAAGGGAACGGGCGTATCGAGCGACGTCAGCCGCACGATCGGCCCATCGAGATCGTCAAACGCTTCTTCGTTGATGATGGCCGAAATCTCTCCCGCCAGCCCGCCCGTGCGCGCGTGCTCGTGCAGGATGATGACTTTGTTCGTCTTCTTGACGGTGGCGGCGATGGCCTCGCGATCCAGAGGCGAAACCGTGCGCAGGTCGAGAATCTCGATCTCGATTCCTTCTTTGCTCAGGATCTCCGCCGCTTCGAGCGCAGTGTGCACCATCGCAGCGTAAGTGATCACGCTGAGATGACGTCCTTCGCGCGCCACGCGAGCCTTGCCCAGCGGAACGATGTAGTCGTCGCTCGGAATTTCTTCTTTAATCCTGCGATACAGATACTTGTGCTCAAAAAAGATCACCGGATTGTTGTCGCGGATGGCCGCCTTGATCAGGCCCTTGGCGTCATAGGCAGTTGCCGGACAAACGACCTTTAACCCCGGCGCGTGCACGAACCACATCTCCGGATTCTGCGAGTGAAACGGCCCACCATGCACGTTGCCGCCACTCGGTCCGCGGATCACCAGCGGCGCCGGCGCTCCCCACCGATAGTGCGCCTTGGCCACCATGTTGACGATCTGGTTGAAGGCGCATCCGATAAAATCCATGAACTGGAACTCGGCCACTGGTCTTAAGCCCGTGAGCGCCGCTCCAAACGCCGCGCCCACAATCGCCATCTCGGCGATCGGCGTATCAATCACGCGCTCGGGACCGAAACGATCAATGAAACCGTCGGTGACCTTGAACGCGCCGCCGTAGATGCCGATGTCTTCTCCCAGGCAGAACACGCTCGGATCGCGCTCCATCTCTTCCCAGATTCCCTGGCGGATGGCTTCGAGATAGGTGACAAGAGGCACGGGAGGAGTTTAGCAAAGAGTGCCCATCTCCCCACGTCCTAGTAAACTGGAGTACAGGATGAAGCGGGTTCTGCTGATCGTCTGCGTGTTGATTGGCTGCGGTAGGCTCACTGCAGCCGACTCCCCCTGGCAATACGGACGCATCGCGGACGTCCGCAAGTCGGTCACGACCAAGACCAAGGCCTGGGTGGTGAACACTCCGATTACCGAGGATGAGATCGTTTACACGATCTCCGTTCACGTGCTCGACAAGATTCTTGTGGGGAACTACGAACTCACACCCGAGGGGTCTCCCCCTCCGGAGGAATGGACGACGAATTATCCGCTGAGAGTCCAGGTTGTGGGAGACAACCTCTACCTGCGGGCGCCGACGGGGGATCTGAGGCTGCACATCGTCCGGCGTAAGAACGCCCGCCCCATGATGCCGCTCACGGCCGATGAGAAGAAGAGCCTGGAGGAGATCGAAGCGCCGCCCGGATCGCTGGTCGGGTTCTCGGAAGACAAGTCCGCAGGCGGCGCCACCAAACCGGCTGAGACCGCTCCGCCCCCGCCGCCTCTGCCGCCCACCACTGGGACCGTCAACGTGCGCTCCACGCCGTATCTCTCCGAAGTTTTCGTGGACGGAGACTCCATGGGATACACCCCGGCCAAGATCAACCTGCCTCCGGGGAAGCATACGTTCCGCGTGGAGAAACCGGGATACAAGCCGTGGACGAAAGAGATGATGATCACGATCGGCTCGGAGTTGACGCTGGACGCGAGTCTGGAAAAGAAGTAGGCCCGCCCTACGTTCGTCTAAACCGTCTCGACCGTGAGTCTGAGACCGATGGCTCTAGTTACGGCTACCAGCGTAGATAGCCGAGGATTGCCATGGGCCGACAGGGCCCGATACAGGCTCTCGCGCTCGATGCCAGCGGCTTTGGCCACTTTGGCTACGCCCCGCGCTTGGGCAATGTGGCGCAACGCGATCAGCAGTACGCCCGGTTCGTCTTCGTCATCGAGCGCGGACTTGAGGTATTCGGCGGCAAACTCAGGATCGTGGCGGAGCCGCCGGACAATCGCCTCGTCGTGCGAGGTGCTGGCTTTACGTTTCATAAGGAGTTGGTCCTTTCTTTGTAATCCTCGAGGTATTCGAGCGCCCGGACGATGTCCGAGGACTGTTTCCGCTTGTCGCCCCCGCACAGCAGCAATACGCAAACCCTGCCGATCATTGTGTAATAGACCCGGTAGCCCGGTCCCCAGTCAATCCGCAGTTCGCACAGACCTTTTCGCAACGGCTTGCAGTCGCCGAAGTTGCCGGCGGCGAGGCGGTTGATGCGGCTCGCAACCTTCGCCTGGGCGCGGGGATCCGCCAACTCTGACAGCCAGTCGTCGAAAACATCTTTTCCAGAGCGGCTGACGTAGTGACGAATCTCGATCACAAAACTGATTGTAACTTATAAATCACATAAAAGCAAGGCTTTGCCAAAGGACAAGACCCGGTCGCTGGCTGAAAATCGCTTACAATCTCCCCTTCATGACGGTCACAGCCCGTTCCTTTGCCAAGATCAATCTTGGTCTGTACATCGGTCCGCTGCGCCCGGACGGATACCACGATCTGCGCACCGTGTACCAGACGATCGCACTGCATGACGTGCTCCGTGTGAGCGTCGGGAAGGGCTCGGGAATTGAGATCTACTGCGCGGACCCGCGGGTTCCGTGCGATGAGTCCAACACCTGTTATCGCGTCGCCGAGCAGGTGATGGACGTACTCCGCGCCAAGGGGAAAGTCACCATCGAGATCGAGAAGCGTCTGCCGGTGCAGGGCGGCCTGGGGGCGGCATCGTCGAATGCGGTGGCGACCCTGATTGCTTTGGAGCGGGCGCTCAAGAAGCCCCTTTCCCAACCAGCCCGCCTGCGGATCGCGGCCGAGGTTGGGTCCGATCTACCGATGTTTCTGGTGGGTGGGACGGTGCTTGGAGTGGGCCGCGGCGAGGAAGTCTATCCCCTCCCCAATCTGCCCGCCACACCGGTAGTGGCGGTCACTCCCGATGCCGGCGTGTCGACTCCGAAAGCCTTTGCAGACTGGGATCAATTGACGCACTCCGAGGCGTCCGATAGACTAATGGAGGTTGGCCGCGTGCTGTCGGCGTGGCTTGGTTCACCTAACACCGGTGCTCCTGCGCGTGGCAGGAGCCGGGCCGGGAGCCCGCTTCTCGACCTTGTCCGTACCGGGATTGAAAACGACTTCGAAAAAGTCGTCTTCCCGCAATATCCCGACCTACGTGACATCAAAGGTGCGTTGGAGCGCGCTGGAGCGTTGTATGCTTCCCTCTCCGGATCGGGGTCAACCCTGTACGGGTTGTTCTCGACACGAGCCGCGGCTGCTCGGGCGGTGGGGCGTCTGCAGAAGCAGGGCCTGAGGGCGGTCGCGACGGTCACGCTGACGCGCCAGCAGTATTGGAAGAAGTCGCTGGTCGCTAGTCGCTAGTCGCTGGTTTCTAGTTTCTTGGAAGCGCCAAATCGGGCATAGTAAAAGCGTACGGTTTTGGTTTTCACTAAAACTAGCAACTAGCAACTGAATTTTGGGCCGTCGACTAATGGTAGGTCAAGTGCCTTTGGAGCACTTTGTCTAGGTTCGAATCCTAGCGGCCCAGCCAAGAAACCAGTTCTCAGTTCCCAGTTCTCGGTTCTCAGAGAGAAACTGAAGCCCAAAACTGAGAACTGAGATCCGGGAACTGAGAACTGAACTATGGCCACAGCGATCACGACCGCAGAGAAAACGGAAAAAAAGCCGATGGCGGACGAAAAGCCGGAACGCAAGCCCCAGCGCAGCCGGGTGGACGACAAGTTCAAGATATTTTGCGGAACGGCCAACGAGCCGCTCTGCGATGAGGTCAGCCACTTCCTGGGCCTGACGCGCGGCCAGGCGCTGGTGACGCGCTTTGCCGACGGCGAAGCTTACGTGCAGATTCAGGAGAATGTGCGCGGGGCTGACGTCTTCGTCATGCAGCCCACTTGCCATCCGGTGGACATGCACCTGATGGAGCTGCTGTTGATGCTGGATGCGCTGAAGCGCGCTTCCGCACGGCGCATCACGGCGGTGATTCCCTATTACGGGTATGCGCGCCAGGACCGCAAGGACAAGCCACGCGTTCCGATTTCGTCGAAGCTGGTGGCGGACTTGCTGACCACCGCCGGAGCGCATCGGGCGCTGGTTATCGATCCGCACACCGCGCAGTTGCAGGGTTTTTTCAACATCCCGGTGGATCACCTGTTCGCGTCGCCGGTGCTGGTGGACTACTTCAAGAAGTTGAATCTGCCGAACCTGACGGTGGTGTCACCTGATGCGGGCGGCGTGGAGCGGGCGCGGTTTTTTGCCAAGAAGATGGACGCGGCGCTGGCTATCGTGGACAAGCGGCGTGTCGAAATGAACGTCGCGGAAGTGATGCACGTCATCGGCGACGTACACGGGCGGACTTGCTTGGTGATTGACGATTTGATCGACACCGCGGGAACCCTGGTCAAGACGGCACAGGCCCTGCTCGACAACGGCGCAAGCGCGGTCTATGCCTGCTGCTCGCACCCGGTACTGTCGGGGCCGGCGGTAGAAAACATTGTGAACTCGCCGCTCACCGAGGTGGTGGTGACCAACACCATTCCGCTGAGTGAAGCGGCGAAGCAGGTTTCGAAAATCAAGGTTCTTACGATCGCGGGACTGATTGGACGGGCGATCCAGTCCATTCACGAAGAGACTTCGGTCAGCAAACTGTTTCTCTAGAAGGACGGAACGGAATTATGGCTACTGCTACAGAAATCAACATCCTGGAGGCGCAGCAGCGCGAACCAGGCAACAAGAATGCGGCCCGGCGGGTGCGCGCGGGCGGAAAAATCCCAGCCGTTGTGTACGGCGCCGGCAAGGACACGGCCGTGATCGCGGTCGATCCGCGGCAGGTGTTGCGCATCCTGAAGTCCGAGAGCGGCCACAACACGATTTTTGATCTGGCGCTCGGCAGCGATCGCGTCAAGGCCATGATCGTGGATTGGCAGTTTGAACCCATCAAGGGAAAACTGCTCCACGTCGACCTTCAGCGCATCGCGATGGACAAGAAGCTGACCGTCACGGTGCCCATCCTCCTCAAGGGCGAGGCGGAAGGCGTGAAGCAGCAGGGCGGCATCCTCGAGCAGTTGCTGCGCGAGGTTGAGCTGGAGTGTCTGCCGGGCGACATCCCGAAGGCGATTGAAGCCGACATCAGCCATCTGGTGTTCGGCGTCGATTTGCGGGTCAAAGACCTGGCGCACGGCGACAAGCTCAAGTTCCTGACCAATGAAGATCGCATGGTCGCGCACATCACTTCGGTGAAGGAAGAAGTGGTTGCGACTCCGGAAGCGGTTGCCGAAGCTGCGACTGCAGTGCCGGCTGAGCCTGAAGTCATCAAGAAGGGCAAGCAGGAAGCCGAGGGTGAAGGCGAGGCTGAGGGCAAGCCCGAGGGCAAACCTGAGAAGGCTGAGAAGAAGGAAAAGAAATAGCGCTTGTGTGTGGAGGCGGGTCTCTGACCCGCCTGACCGGGTCGAAGACCCGGTCCCACACAGACTCGCATGGACCGCAGCGTGAAACTGATTGTCGGTTTGGGAAATCCTGGAATCGAGTACCAGTTCACGCCGCATAACCTCGGGTATTTGACGATCGATCGGATCGCTAACAACCTTGGGTTGGAAATCAGGAATCGCCAGTGCCGCGCGCTGACCGCGCGGGCCGTGATCGGCGGCCAGCCGGTGATCCTGGCCAAACCGGAAACCTTCATGAACCTGAGTGGGCTTTCGGTGCGGGAACTGGTGGCGGAGTACCAGGCCGACGTGAAATCGGACCTGACCGTGATTTACGACGAGCTCGACCTGCCGCTGGGCACGATGCGCATCCGGCAGCGGGGCAGTTCGGCGGGACATAACGGAATGGAGTCCATCCTGGGCGCGCTGGCTACGGATGAATTTCTGCGGATTCGATTGGGGATTGCGCCCGATCGCAAGATCGCGGACAGCGTGAAATTCGTGCTGACGCCGTTCCGCAAGGCGCAGTTGAAAGTTGTGGACGAAATCCTCGACGCGGCGGCGGATGCGGTTGAGGTGATTTTGAAAGAGGGACCGGCAGCGGCCATGAACCGGTTCAATCGAAAGCCGGAAGACAGCAGTGGTCAGTGATCAGTCGCCAGTGGTCAGTCGCCCACGGGTGATTCTGACCACCGACCACTGGCCACCGGCCACTGATTTTGGAGATAACGAATGAATCGTACTTATGAACTGATGTTCATCGTCCGGCCCGACATGGTGGACGAGGATCTGAACAAACTGATTTCCACGCTGGATTCTTCGGTGACTTCGGCGCACGGGACCGTTAAAAGCGAGATCTGGGGCAAGCGCCGTCTCGCCTACACCGTGCGCGGGTTCAACGACGGCATCTTTGTCCTGCTGCTTCTCGAGGGGACGGGCGCCATGGTGCACGAACTGGAGCGCCGGCTGCGCGTAACCGAACCGGTGATCAAGTTCCTCACTGTGCGCACCGACGAAGAATTGAAGCGGCTGGACAAGATCAAGAAGATCCGCGAGTCGCGCAAGAAGGCCAGCGCCGCTCCCGCCCCGGCTACACCAGAAGCGGGGACGGAACCAACGCCAGCGACGGCCTAGGCGTAGCGCGCCAGCCCCGAGCGCAGCCACGGCAGAAAACCAGCCCCGGAAGGGCGAACCAGCTTAGCCCAGCGCTTCAGCGCTGGGAAGGCTGGTAATAGCAACGCAAGTCCCGTAGGGACGACCGAAAGTTTGAAGGAGCACTATGGCAGAAGAAACGAAAGCACCCGCCGCTACGGCGGCAGCAAGCGGCGGCGAGACTCGTCCGGCAGAGCGCAGCAGCGAGAGCCGTCCCGAACGAAGCGAGCGCAGCGATCGTGGGCCGCGCGGCCCGCGGCCCGGCGGAGGCCCCGGCGGTTCCCGCGAAGGCGGACGCAAATACTTCCGGCGCAAGAAGGTCTGCAAGTTCTGCGTCGAGAAGATCGAAGCGGTCAACTACAAAGACGTGCGTCTGCTGGCCGGGTTCGTCGCCGAGAGCGGCAAGATCGTTCCGCGGCGCCTGACCGGAGTCTGCACGCCGCACCAGCGGCGGCTGTCGGCGGCGATCAAGCAGGCGCGCAACATCGCGCTGCTGCCGTTTGCCGGAAGGGCGCAGTAACTTCAATTTCCGCAGATGAACGCGGATTTGCGCGGATCGTCCGGACCAAACCGATTGGGATCAGAGATTTCCTTCGTGCTCCTTTGTGTCCTTGGTGGTTAACGCCTTTTTTCTAACCACGAAGGACACGAAGGTACACGAAGGAAAACAAAGAAACGGAGTCATTCATGGAAGTCATCCTGAAAGAAGACGTGCCCAAGCTGGGCAATCGCGGCGACGTGATTAAGGTCGCCGAAGGATACGGGAGGAATTTTCTTCTCCCGCGGAAGCTGGCGATCGAAGCCAACGCCGCCAACAAGGCTGTCATCGAGCAGATGAAGGCCGCTGCGGTGCGCCGCTCGGCCAAGGAGAAATCCGACGCCGAAGCGCTGTCCAAGCAGTTTGACGGGCTCGAGGTTTCGTTCACCCGCAAGTCCGGCGAAGCCGATCAACTCTTCGGATCGGTGACTGCGGGCGACATTGCCGAAGCACTCGAAAAGAAAAGCTTCCACATCGACCGCCGCAAGATCCAGCTGCACGAGCCGCTGAAGACGATTGGCGAGTTCACTGTTCCGGTGAAGCTGCACAAGGACGTGACCACGCACCTGAAAGTGGTCATCGGCAAGGAACCAGCGGAGTAGATTTCCTCACTTTAGTGGGGCCGGGTCTTCGACCCGGCCCAGGCGGGTCAAAGACCCGCCTCCACACGGCCAATCCCAAAAAATTCCTCCACCTTCCTCAGGTCAGTCGTCCTACTGTAGCTCGGCAAGCTCTCCACGAATACTTTTCCGTACTGTTTCTTCAGAATGCGGTTATCGAGCAGCGCCAGCAGTCCGCGATCGTGCAGCGACCGGATCAGGCGTCCGAAGCCCTGTTTCAGGGTGATGACCGCGCCGGGCACCTGGTATTCGTAGAACGCGTTGCCGCCGCCGGAATCGATGGCCTTGACGCGAGCGGCCACCACTGGGTCGCTCGGGGCGGCGAACGGCAGGCGGTCAATGATCACGCAGCTCAGTTGCTCGCCCTGCACATCCACACCTTGCCAGAAGGATGACGTCCCAAAGAGCACAGCGTGGGGCGTGATGCGGAACTCCTCGAGCAGCGCCGACTTTGGCGCATCGCCCTGCTTGAGCATCGGGAATTCCAGCAAGCCGAGGAGCCGCCCGTAGATTTCGTTCATCTGCGCGTAGCTGGTGAAGAGGACGAAAGCGCGCCCGCGTGTGATTTCGAGCAGGCGGCGGACGCGGTCGGACGCTTGCGCGGCGAATTGCGGCGTGCGTGGGTCGGGGAGATCGGGCGGGACGTAGAGAATTACCTGGCTCTCGTAGTCGAAGTGCGAGGGCACGATGGACTCGCGCGCGTGATCGAGGCCGAGGCGTTGACGGATGTAGTCGAATCCGCCGCCCACCGCCAGCGTGGCCGAAGTCAGGACGGCCGTCTCCATCTTTGACCACAGGCATTCGCGCAGGATGGGGCCGACTTCGATGGGCGTGGCCTGGAGAAAGACGTTAGTGCGGCCGCGGCTTGGCTTTTCCTCGGCCGTCCGGCGGGCGCCCACGCCCGCCACTCCACGTGCTCCCCGCCGCTCGATCCAGAACACTGTGTTCGGATTTTCATCCTCCATGACAAAGCCAAGCTGCGCCTGCAACTGCTGCGCGCGACGCGCGACGCTGAACACCTGATCCGGCTTTTGCGGAAGCTGCTCAAGTTCGGCGCCGATGCGGCGCAGCGCCTGATGCAGAGCGTTGTACTCTTCGCCGTTTTCTTCCAGGAACTCCCGCCGGCCATCGAAAGCCATCCGCCCTTCGTGTGCGGGCAGCAGCGAGAAAAAGAGTTGGGACCGCTCGCGCAGCGTTTTGATTGCGCCCGAAATTCCCGGCGTATAGAGCTTTTCGCGCTGTAGCAGGGCTTCGATGTCGCGCGCCAGCTCCTCCATCCGCATGTTGCTTACCGAGATGCCGAAATAATTGCCGGCGACTTCTTCCAGTTCGTGCGCTTCGTCGAAGATGACCACTCCGCAGTCGGGCAGCACGCCGGCATCGGGCGCATTCTCCGCTTCCAGCTTGATGGCCAGGTCGGCGAAGAACAGATGGTGATTCACGATGATGATGTCGCTCTCGGCTGCGCGGCGCCGCATTTCCGTGATGAAGCAGCGCTCCCACTCTTTGCATTTCTGGCCGAGACAGGTATCGGCGCGCGCATCCAGCTTGCGCCAGAGCGCGCTGGCTTCGGGCAGTTCGGCCAGTTCGGCGCGGTCGCCGGTCTGGGTTGTTTTTTCCCAGGCTGCGATTGCGCGATAGTGCTCGATCTCTTCCAGACCGCTCAGTACGGGTTGGTCGGTGAGGTCGTAGAGCTTCTTGCGGCAAAGATAGTTGTTGCGGCCCTTCATGTAACAGACGGAAAGCTTGCCGACACTATCGGCGAAGAGGGCGCGTTCCAGAAAAGGGACGTCTTTGAAGAAGAGCTGTTCCTGCAGGTTCTTGGTGCCGGTGGAAATGATGACGCGCTTGCCGGAACGGATGACCGGCAGCAGATAGGCGAGAGTCTTGCCCGTGCCGGTGCCAGCTTCGACGATCAAGTGCCGCTTCTCCGCAATGGCCTCTTCGACCGATTGGGCCATCTGCAGTTGTCCCCGCCGGAATTCGTAAGCGGGATGCGTTTTCGAGAGAAGGCCGCCGGGGGCAAAGAACTGGTAGAGCGAGAATCCAAATTGAGTCGCAGGCACGGACTGAGTAGAAGGCGCCACGGAGTCTCTATAATACTTGCTGGAGCATGATGCCGAAATCTACCCCGCAGTCCGCCACGCTTCCCTTGCTCGCTATCGTCGGCCGTCCCAACGTGGGCAAGTCCACGCTTTTCAACCGGCTGACCGGCTCCCGTCGCGCCATTGTCGGCGATGAACCCGGTATCACTCGCGACCGCCTTTACGGCGAATCCGAATGGCGCGGACGCGAGTTCCGAGTCGTCGATACCGGCGGCATCCTTCCTGAAGACAAAGAACACATTCCCTCGGAGATCTTTCGCCAGGCCAGAGTCGCGCTGGAAGAGTCCGCAGCCATCGTGATGGTGGTGGATGGCCGCACAGAACTCGCCGCCCCGGACGTGGAACTGGCGCGGCGGCTGATCAAAACGGGCAAACCGCTGTTCCTCGCCGTAAATAAGGTGGATTCCGACAAGCAGATGGTGTTGCATGCCGAGGTCCACCGCCTGGGTATCCACAAGTTGTTTCCCATCTCTGCCGAGCACGGCCGCGGCATTGACGACCTTCTCGATGGAGTGCTTGAGGTTTTTCCCCCGGCGCCTGAAACTGCGACGGAGGAGGTTAGGATTCCGGAGACCGCAGGCTTGCCGGAAGTTCCAGAAGATGCGGAAGAGGCAGAAACGGAAGAATCGCCGATAAGGGACGACGAAGGTGAACAAAGCAGCGCGGAGCCGCGCGAGATTAGAGTGGCCATCATCGGCCATCCCAATGTCGGGAAGTCCACGCTGCTCAACCAACTCACCGGCACCTCTCGCGCCATTGTCTCGCCCATCCCGGGCACGACGCGCGACGCGGTGGACGAACTCATCGAGCACAACGGCAAGCGCATTCGCTTCATTGACACGGCCGGGATCCGGCGCAAGGGCAAGACCCGGCTGATGGCGGAGAAGCTTTCGGTCGTCATGTCACGCAAGCATCTCGAAGCCGCCGACATCGCGCTCTTTATGGTGGACGCGACCGAAGGCGTCAGCGGACTCGACGCGTCGATCGCCGGATACGCGCACGAGAGCGGCCGGTCCGTCATCATCCTCGTGAATAAGTGGGATCTGATCGCGAGCGGTGAAAAACGGGCCATCAGCCAGTCGAAGGCGGCGCGCATCCAGGACGCGAAGCGCCCTCAGGATCGGAAACTCTACGAGGAGCGCTTGCGCTACGGCCTCAAATTCCTGAGCTACGCACCGGTGCTTTTCATCTCCGCCGAGAACGGCAGGGGCACCGACAGAATCCTGCCGATGATCGAGGAGGTCGCCGCCGAACGCCGCAAGCGCATTTCGACCGGCGAGATGAATCGCTTTCTGAAGAAAGTTGATTTCGACCGCGCCTCGGTTCCGGTGAGCAAGCGCGTGAGGATCTACTACATGACGCAGGCGGCGGTGGCGCCGCCGACATTCATTCTGTTTACCGACCGTCCGGTAAAACTGCACTTCTCCTACGAGCGCTTCCTTGAGAATCAGATTCGGCACGCGTTTCGATTCATGGGGACGCCGATCTGGATCAAGAACCGGGCACGGTAGCGCCGACCGTTCAGCGTTCATTCATCGTCATAACCGTGGCCAGCATGGTGGCAACCAGTTTTTCTTCTCCGCCATTGATGGCAAACGCGTCGGCGGCGCACACCGTGACTCTTCGCCCCGCCCGTTTCACCTGCGCTCTGGCTACGAATCGTTCTCCCACCGCGGGCGACAGCAGGTTCACCTTGAACTCGACACTGAGAACGCCCGCGCCTTCCGGGGCCACGCTCAGGGCCGCGTAGCCACAGGCTGAATCGAGCACGCTGGTGATGACTCCGGCATGAATGAATCCGTTCTGCTGCGTGAGGTCCGCGCGAAAGGGAACTCCAATTTCGACCGCGCCCGGCTTCACCGAGAGCAGCGAAGCGCCGAGGGTCTTCATGAACTGCTGCTGCGCGAAGCTCTCGCGCACCCGATTCGAAGTGTCTGCCATGTCCGACTCCCCACCTAGCTGAACTTTTCTACAGTCGGACAACGGAAAAAGCAAACGGTTGACAGCGTTGGTTAGTGGTCGCGATGATGGACGGCGGCCGTTTCATCGTGCAAAAGGCCGAGACGATCCACGCCGGCGTTGTGGGCGGTATCGATCACGTCGGCCACTCTCTGGAACTCGATGTCGTCGTCATCGGGCGGCGGGATTGTGTGGTCCTTGGGATTTGCCTCCTGCGGAATCTGAGCCTCAAGCCCGTGCGGCTTCTCCTCGATGACCACGATCATGAAAATGATGATGAGCACCAGCAGAACGTCAATCAGGGGCGTGACGTTCATCTGGGGCCCGGACGGACCACCGCCTGCCGTTGAGAATGCCATGGAAATTTCTCCTCTCGGGCACGCGCGTGTCTGGTGAATTGGACACCTTGCAGACGCAGAGAGATCCCGGCGGAGGCTTGCTCCCCGGCGGCCTCGCCCGTTCGGAGGGGAGCAGATAGAATCGGAATACGTCAGTCAGTGTGCGGTGACAAACAATTGAACTCTGGCCGCCGGGGATCATGCCGAAGCATCTACCGCTGATGGTGTTGTTGGTGTTGTGTCTGGGCTCGCAGGCTTTCGCCCAGGACAACTACGAAATCCAGGTGTACGACTCAGAGACTGTTCCGCGCGGCGTGACGATGCTGGAATTTCATTCCAATTTCACCGTCGAGGGACGCAAGCAAGTCGAGAACGGAGTCGCGCCGACGCACCATTCTCTGCACGAAACCCTGGAGATCACACATGGCTTCACTCCCTGGTTTGAAGTCGGTTTCTACGTGTTTTCCAGCATTCAGCCGGACAGCGGGTGGAATTGGGTGGGCGATCACGTTCGTCCGCGCATTACCGCTCCGGAATCGTGGCACTTGCCGGTCGGCCTAAGCCTCTCGCAGGAGATCGGTTACCAACGCCGCAAATTTTCTGAAGATAGTTGGACCTACGAACTGCGCCCGATCGTGGACAAGAAGATCGGCCGCTGGTACCTGTCGTTCAATCCGGCGTTCGGGAAGTCGATTCATGGCCTGAATCAGGACCGCGGTTTCGATTTCTCGCCGAACGCCAAGGTAAGCTTCGATTTCACCAAGAAAATTACCGGCGGGCTGGAATACTACGGAGGACTGGGCCCGGTGCCCGACTTCGACAAGCTCTCCAACCAGTCGCAGCAGTTTTTTCCTTCCATCGACCTCAATCTTTCGCCCAAGTGGGAATTCAATTTCGGAGCCGGCGTGGGCGTGACCCGCTCCACGGACCGCCTGATTCTCAAGTTCATCATCGGGCGGCGCTTCAGTTGGGGCGGGGAGCGCAAACCCGGCTTGGGCAAAGGTCAACCGCCGTCACAAAAGAACTGACTTCAAGACGAAGTTTGGTCCCACCACCTCTGGAACTCGTTGAGCGCAATCTGGCACTGCTGGCGGTGCCGTTCTTTGCGGTCGCGAACGCGGGTTTCGAGAGCGGGCAGAAGGTCGAAAGTGATGTTGGCCGGTTGGAAGTTCCGGGGATCCGCCTGCGTGATGTAGTGCACGAGGGAACCGAATGCCGTCGCTCGGGGCGGGGGTATGGGCTCGCTGTCGCTCGCCAGTGCCGCCACGTTCACTCCGGCCATCAGGCCGGTGGCAACGGATTCGACGTAGCCTTCGACTCCGCAGATCTGGCCCGCGAACAGAACGTGGGGATGGCCTTTCATTTGCAATGTCGGGGTGAGCAGCGCAGGGGCGTTGATGTAGGTGTTGCGGTGGATTTGTCCGTAGCGGAGGAAGCGGGCGTTTTCGAGGCCGGGGATCAGGCGCAGAACCCGCGCTTGCTCGCCGAATTTCAGGTGGTTCTGGAATCCGACGAGATTGTAGGAATCGGCGCGCAGATTTTCCTGGCGCAGTTGGACGACGGCGTAGGGACGCTTGCCGGTTCGCGGATCGATTAACCCCACTGGCTTCATCGGCCCGAATCGCAGAGTATCGCGGCCACGGCGGGCGATCTCTTCGATGGGCAGACAACCTTCGAAGTAGTTGAGCTTCTCCCAATCCTTTTCTTCTACCGATTGCGCCGCCAGCAGGGCATCGTAGAACGCGTCGTATTCTTCCTTCGACATGGGGCAGTTGATGTAGTCGGCGGAGCCCTTGTCGTAGCGGGCGGCCATGTACACCTTGCTCATGTCGATGGAGTCGGCTTCGACGATCGGGCTGATGGAGTCGTAAAAGTGGAGATTGTGTGGCGCGGGCGACGCCGCCCGCGAC
>JACQDD010000086.1 GCA_016201265.1 Terriglobales bacterium
CAACGACGGTATGGAACAGTTTCTGTTCCACAACAAAGGGGACGGCACGTTCGAAGAGCGGGCGCTGGAGGCCGGCGTGGCGTTCTCCGACGATGGCAAGCCGTTCGCCGGTATGGGCGTAGCATTTGCGGACTACGACAACGACGGCCAGCCGGACATTGCGGTGACCAACCTCGCCCTGGAAAAATACGCCATATTTCGGAACGAGGGCAGCGGGCAGTTCCGCTACGCGAGCCTGACCACCGGCCTCGCGGCCGAGACCGCTCGCAGCTCCGGATGGGGAGTGGGACTGTACGACTTCGATAACGACGGTTGGAAGGACCTGTTTGTGGCGCAGAGCCACGTGCTCGACAACGTGGAGAAGATCAATTCAGGACTGCACTACCTGGAGCCTCCCGCGCTCTTCCGGAATGTGGGGGGACGGTTCCAGAAGGTCGAGCTTCCGGAGATGCCGAGTGTGGCGGGACGGGGCGCGGCCTTTGGAGATCTGAACAATGACGGCTACGTGGACGTGGTTGTGTCGGTGCTGGGCGGCCGTCCATTGATGTTTCTCAATCGTGGCGGCAAGAACCACTGGCTCACGCTGAAGCTTGTGGGTACTCATAGTAATCGCGATGGACTGGGCGCCAGGGTGCGGGTGGGGAAGCAGTGGGGGTACGCAACCACGTCGGGCAGTTATCTCTCGGCTAGCGATGCGCGCGTCCACTTCGGTCTGGGATCGGCTCAGCAGGCGACGGTGGAAATCGTCTGGCCCAGCGGAAAGAAACAGGTCCTCGAAAATGTGATGGCCGATCGGATCGTGACCGTGAAGGAGACGCCATGATCACGCCCGCGGCCGTGCTGCTGCTGTTTGCCTTACAGGTAACGCCCGCGTTGAAGCAGCACGTGGAGGCCGGGCTCAAGGCCAAGAACGCCGGCGACCTGGATACCGCCATCCGCGAGTTCCAGCGCGTCGCCGAGATCGCTCCGGAGATGGCTGCGGCGCATGTCAACCTCGGCGCCGTCTACCTCGCGAAGAAAGATTACGCCGATGCGATTCCTCCGTTGCGGAGAGCGCTGGAGCTCGATCCGGACCTGCCGGGCGCGCATGGCATGCTGGGAACGGCGTTGCTGGCGCTGGGTTACGCGTCGGAGTCGCTTCCGCATTTGGAGAAAGCCGGGGCCGACGACTTGTTGGGCGTGGCGCTGCTGGAGACGGGCCGCGTCCGCGAGGCAGTGGACAAGTTGGAAGCCGCACTCGAGAAGCGGCCCGACGACTCTGATCTGCTCTACTATCTGACCCAGGCGCATGGACGACTGTCCAAGCAAGTGTTTGACCGGCTGGCGGCACGCAGTCCGGATTCGGCGCGCACACGCCAACTGCTGGGTGAAGCGCATGCGGCAGCGGGAAACCGCGACGCGGCGGAGAAGGATTTTCGCGCCGCGCTCGAAATGCGGCCGGATTTGCGCGGGATACATTTGTCGCTGGGGGAGCTGTACCTCGGCTCGGGAGATTACGCGGGCGCCGAGCGGGAGTTCCGGGAGGAGGTCCGCCTGGCTCCGGGATCTGCCGCCGCGGCATCGAAGCTGGGAGTTGTGCTCTTGAATCGCGGCCGGATTCCCGATGCGCTGGCGGAACTGAAGCGCGCCAATGCGCTCGAGCCCGACATGCCGGAGACGTTGCTGGAGTTGGGCAAAGCGACCGCTGCGGCGGGAGATCTTGCGGCGGCGGAGAAACTGCTGCGTCGGGTGATCGAGCAGGAACAGGCGTCGAGCCTTGCCGAATCCGCGCACTATCAACTGTCGTTGATTTACCGAAAATGGGGACGGCCGGCGGAGGCCGATCGGCAGATGAAGCTGTTTCAGGAGATGCGCAGAACGAGAAGGTGAAGCCCGGGCGTCAATACCGGGCATCGACCATGACCTCAACAAGTGTGCGTTGGATGGAACGCTTTGGCCGGAAAGTGCGGGGCGCGTGCAGTGATTATGGAACCCCGTTGTCACAGATCGGGAAGTAGTTTAGAATCAATCAGAGGGCGCGTAGCTCAGTTGGTTAGAGCGCCTGCTTCACACGCAGGAGGTCACAGGTTCGAGTCCTGTCGCGCCCACCATCTCAACGCATCAGAAAAGGGCGCCCCTTCCCGAGGAAGATCTTGAGTGCTGGGATCACCTACGGAAAGTAGCACCCTCATGCATAGTGTCAAGCATATTGGCATGGTCGTTCATCCAGCAACGATCTCGGCGGCGGATTGGGCTCCGCCTGCGGTCGGTTGTCCCAATCAACTTCCGGGCCCGGTTCGTTTGACAGCTCGACGGCTTCGAAATCTTTGCGGTGTGATTCTTGTAGCTCCAACATTGTTTTCGCGCAGCTCCGACAGGCGGTGAAACACGGTGCCTGGTCACTGGGGCGCAATTGCGTGGGATGGGTCTTGAACACGGGATGCCCCGCGGGGTAGTTGATATACTGATCTGCACGCAGGGCATTGCCCAGCGCTGGGCGAGGAGCAAACATGGTTTTCACTCGAACCTGAGCCTGCTGGTCCTTGGCGCAGGCGCTGTCAACCTCGGTGCCCAGACGCCCCGGCGTCCGCAAGGGCCTCCGGGAGGAGGCCCGCCCGGGGGAGGTATGAGAGCCGGTCCTGCGGCTGGTTACGGCACTCGGGATCCAGCCGCCATTGAACGCGGGAAGAAAGAGTACGTCGCCGCGTGCGCGTTCTGCCACGGCACCAGCGCCACCGGCGGCCAGGGCGGTCCTGACCTGATTCGCTCGGTGCTCGTCCTGCACGATAGAGGGGGCGACCAGATCGGGCCGGTGATTCTGAACGGCCGCCCGGATAAGGGCATGCCCAAACTTACCATGACGCCGGCGCAGATCTCCGATATCTCCACGTTTCTGCATGAGCGGATGCTGGAGAAGAGCAACCGGAGGACCTACAAGATCCAGGACGTTGTCACCGGAGACGCAAAAGCGGGCCAAGCCTACTTCAACGGCGCCGGCAAGTGCTATACCTGCCACTCACCGACCGGCGATCTGGGCGGAGTCGCAAAGAAGTACGATCCCGTGACTCTGCAATCGCGGTTCTTATACCCGCGGACGCGCACGTTTCCCGGCATGCCGAACCCCGGTCCGCCATCGAAACCGGCCCTGGTGACGGTGACGGAGCCATCCGGCAAGGCGCTCTCCGGCGCCTTGGCGCATCTCGATGATTTCAGCGTGTCGCTGCGCGATTCTGCGGGCGAATACCATTCGTGGCGGCGCGATCTTATCCCGGGCCTGAAAGTCGACGTCAAAGATCCCCTGGCGGTCCATGTCGAGCTGCTGGACCAATACACCGACCGAGACATGCACAACATGCTTGCCTACCTGGAGACCCTGAAATGAAATTGTTCCAATCTCTAACGCTCCTGTTGATGCTCTCCGCCGCCGTTTTGGGACAGCTTCTCGACCCCGCGAAGCTCCTGCAGCCGCCGACGGACACATGGCCGACCTATAACGGCGACTATTCAGGCCGGCGCTTCAGCACGTTGTCCAGCATTAGCGCGTCCAACGTCAAATCGATGACGCTGGCGTGGGTGTACCGGATCAACCCAGGCCAGGGCGGTAACACAACGATCAAAAGCACGCCGCTCGAAATCAATGGGACCCTTTACTTCACGGTTCCCGACCATGTTTGGGCGCTGGACGCACGAACGGGCCGCGAACTATGGCATTATGCGTGGCAGTCAAAGGGGGGCATCCACATCGGCAACCGCGGGGTAGGCGTGTACGGCAATTGGTTGTTCTTCGAGACACCGGATTGCCACCTAGTGTCTTTGAATCTGAAGGACGGCAAGGAGCGCTGGAACACGGAGATTTGCGACCTGAATCAGCAGTATTATGCTTCCGTCGCTCCCGTCATTGTGAAGAATCACGTCATAGTCGGCGTGAGTGGGGACGACCTGGATATACCAGGGTATCTGGAGGCTCGCGATCCAGAGACCGGAAGGCTGCAGTGGCATTTTGAGACGCATCCGCAGCCGGGCGAGCCGGGCTCCGAAACGTGGCCGAACGTCGAAGCCATGATGCACGGCGGGGGAATGACGTGGGTGCCCAGCACGTACGATCCGGAGTTGAATCTGATCTACCTTGGAACCGGTAACCCGCAACCCGTGCTCGCCGGCAAGGGGCGGGGCGGAGATAATCTTTACACGGAAAGCATCCTGGCTCTGAATCCCGACACGGGCAAGCTGGCCTGGTATTTTCAGCCGTCGCCGCACGACACGCACGACTGGGACGCCGTACAGACTCCGGTTCTCTTCGACGCGGAATTCAATGGACAGAAACGGAAGCTCGTCGCGCAGGCGAGCCGCAACGGCTACTTCTTCCTGCTGGACCGAACGAACGGGCAACACTTGCTGACCGCGCCGTTCATCAAGACCAATTGGGCGACAGGAATCGATGCAAAGGGCCGTCCGATTCGCAACCTCGCCAAGGATCCCACCCCGGACGGCGCACTAGTCTCGCCCAGCTCTGGGGGCGCGACGAACTGGCCGCCACCGAGCTTCAATCCCGAGACCGGCCTCTTCTATGTGAGCGCCTCGAGATCATACAGCATCTTCTATCTGACCGACCTGGATGACAAGCCGGAAGGATGGGGAGGGGTGGACCGCTCCCTCTGGTCGCAAAGCCAGGTGGTGGCAATTGA
>JACQDD010000087.1 GCA_016201265.1 Terriglobales bacterium
GGCCATCGCGCTCGGCCACCCCATCGGCTGCACCGGCACGCGCATCACGGTCACGCTGCTGCACGAGATGCTGAAGCGCAAGTCGAAGTGCGGTCTCGCTACCCTCTGCGTCAGCGGCGGTATGGGGATGGCGCTGGCCCTGGAGAATATCGCCTGATCGCGTAACCGCAGCGCCACGGTCCGAGTAAGAGGGCGCGGGGTGTTCCGTGGCGAATGTTCCACGTGGGACATTGACTTCTCTCTAGACTATCGCATTCGTATGGAAGTTGCTCAACGGGAAGGAGTTAGCTGGACGTGGTGGAAGGCGAAATGTCGTCGGTCGTTCGGTTGTGTTCAATTATTTCTGTACAATTAATAGTGTTGTGTTCATTTATGTATGAATATTATAATGTATTATGTTCATATATAATTGAACATAGTGCTACAATTGTTCAAGTATTAGCCGAAACAAAATGCGGGCACACCTGCCATGAAGCCTGAATTCAGAAAGCTACGTATTGGACAGCTTGATCGGGCACTCAAACCCTACCTTGCCGTGAAGGACTGGCCTCGTCCACAAAAAGGCTGGATTCGTGCCATTCGCGAGGCGACGGGGGTGACGGTACGCGAGATGGCGAAGCGGCTCCGCAAAGCCCCTTCGCTGGCGGTTTACCTAGAAAAGTCTGAAGCTGAGTACCGCATCACCTTAGGGAGCCTGCGCGAAGCTGCTGATGCACTTGGGTGTCAGCTTGTATATGCTCTCGTCCCAAAGACCGGGAGTATTCAAGAGCTTTCGGAGGAGCGTGCAAGAGCTCGGGCTTCAGAAAACGTCCGCGCCGTTGAGCACAGCATGGCCTTGGAAGACCAAGCTGTAGGAAGGGTGGAGGAGAAGATTGAGGAAGAAACGAGACGCACTCTGAAAAGAAGTCCAAACAAATGACGCCACTGATGACAACCAGCGGCGGCAACACCCCCCTCTCGCCGGAAGAACTTGCAGACTTGCTCCCGAGTCTCGCCACAAAGGAAGAATTAAACGAGTGGGAAAGGGACAACATACTGCTTGCAAGAGAGTGGGCCACCAGAGACCGCACCAGTCCGAATGACATGGTCTCCGACGAATACCTTCGGAAATTGCACCTGAAAATGTTCGACCAGACCTGGAAGTGGGCAGGGCAGTACCGACAAATCGAGAAAAACATCGGGATTCCCTTCCATGAAATTCGAGAGGGACTTGCCGTTTTGTTCGGCGACGTTCGCTACTGGATTGAGAACGGCACGTTTTCTCCCGATGAAATAGCTGTTCGGTTCCACTACCGCCTCGTAGCCATTCATCCGTTCCCGAACGGCAACGGCAGGCATGCTCGCCTCATGGCGGACGTACTGGTAATGAAGCTTGGTCGTCCTGCATTCACTTGGGGTTCCACCGACCTCATCAAACCGGGGGAATCGCGAGCCAGATATTTGGACGCTATCAGAACGGCGGACAACAGCGACATCCAGCCGTTGCTCGAATTCGCCCGTTTATGATGGGTTATGCGCTCCAGAGTGCCGTAGCTCAGTTGCACTTTTGTCCGGCGATCACTTGGTTGGCGCAGCAGTACCAGCAGAAACAGCAGCAACAACATCATCATCACGATGACCGTCACCATCATCGTGATCATTGGCAGCGCCGCCACCAGCCCTACTGCGACCACTGCAATCGAGGGTGTCCCATCCCTAGTTGAAGGTTGAGGGGCGGTTCTCGACCCGGCTGTTGGTAGAGTCCGGGGTAGAGGCTTTCGAAAGAAAGGAGAACCGCCTTGCAGCGAACCACCCTACAATGCACCATCGGTGTGGAGGGGCAGGGTAGGCGAGGAGTGCGAAGTCAGTCAGGTAATATCGTACACTTGTCCCCCTGTTGCTTTCCGGCAGATGGGGGCCTAACTCCATCCCGTCCGGTTCTCACCCCGACGCATTGACCCTGTTTTCTCGCGGTCGCTATACTCACAAGGAATACACGCGGCGGCCCGGATCCTTGGATCTCGCTCCGCACCGGCTCCGCGCTGAACCCTATGCCTCTCTCCGCTGTCATCGTTGACGACGAGCAACTCGCCCGCGACGAGCTTGCCTATCTTGTCAAGAACGTCGGCGATGTCAACGTGGTCGCCCAGGGCAAGAACGGCCTGGAGGCTATCAGCCTGATCAAAGAGCACAATCCTGACCTGGTCTTTCTCGACGTCCAGATGCCAGGCCTCGACGGCTTTGGCGTGATCAAGAAGCTGCTTGACCGGAAGGTGCCTCTGCCCAAGATTGTGTTTGCCACGGCGTTCGATCAGTACGCGGTCAAGGCGTTCGAGGTGAACGCGGTTGACTACATCCTGAAGCCCTTCGACAAAAAGCGGGTGGCGCAGTCGATCGAAAAGGTGCGGGCGAAGATTGAAGCGGGCGCGGGGCCAGAAGAAAAGTTCGAGACGCTGGTGCGGATGCTGGAATCGCAGAAGCCGCAGACCGCGAAGATCCTCATCAAGGCGGCCGGAAGGTTATTCCTGGCGAACCCAAAAGACATTTGCTACGCGACGATTGAAGACGGCGTCATCACGGTGGTGACCAGCGGCCACGCCGGCATGGAAGGCCAGTCCAACTGCCGCACTCTGGAAGAACTCAACGACAACCTCAATCCCAGCCTGTTTTGGCGTGCCCACCGGTCTTTCCTCGTGAACATCAACCACATCCGCGAAGTGGTGCCCTGGTTCAAGAGCTCCTACCAGCTCCGCATGGACGACAAGAAGCAAACAGAAATTCCCGTAAGCCGCGCCCAGACCCGCCGTCTGCGCGAACTCTTCAATCTGTAGCGGAAATTTGTAGGCGAAAAAATGGGCGGCCTCGATCGTGCTGAGCGTCCGCCCCAGGGGAGGAAACCCTACGCGGCAATAGCCTGCAAGGCGACGCGGTTCGGGATCACCAGTGTCGAGCCTTCCAGTCGAATCAGCTCTCTGCGTTTCATATCACTGAGCAAGCGGGTTACCGTTTCTCGCGACGATCCAATCATTTGCGCCATCTCTTCATGCGTGAAATCGCGGCCCACATGCACATCCCGGAAGGCGGTCCCGATCTCCTTGCTCAGCAGCCGGGCACACTCCAGAGCCGCGTCGCTATTGTGCTCAAGCAGGTTCAGAAAACTTTCCCGCTCCACGAACTTGATCTGGCAGGACTCAATCGTAGTGGCTTCGATTGGGGAGGGCCGCCCGGAAACCACTGCACTCAATCCCAGCACCTGGCGCTCACCCGCCACTTGCAGGATCACCGTCTTGCCATCCTTTGCCAATACAGAAAGCTTGGCCCGGCCCGAACACACGATGTAGACTCCGCGCGGCGCTTGCCCCTCCGTCAGCAGCACAACATAGGGCGGGTACAGCGTCAGATGCCCCATCCCGCTGAATGGAACCAGTAGTTCATGGGGCAGGTTGCAGAAATCGCCGTCGCGGCGCAGGGTACAGTCCAGGCAACCATCGGAAGACATGAAGCGGCGCAGGACACCCATGGCGTGCTCCTGCTCGCCACGATCTTGGCTGGGGAGGTCGTTTCGCTGGGGGAGTTGGATGTGCCGAGCATTCCGAGCAATGCATGCCGGCTGCCACACGGTGAATTCGATCAAATGACCGAGAACAAGATTGTTAGCAAGCTCGGCATGGTCGCTGCGGGGATCCGGCCGCCGAAAGACTGGCACGGGTGACGAGGATTGGGCAGACTTTCAGTCCAGATATTCCAGCCGTGAGATGCCCAGTTTCTGCATCTTGTACTGCAACGTTGTCCGCTTCACTCCCAACCGCGACGCCGCTCCTCCCGGGCCCGACAGCACCCCTCGGGTCTGCTCTAGCACCTCAATGATGTGGTCCCGCTCCCTGTCTCGCAGCGTGCCCTCCGAACCGGTCCGCTGCCGCGAGATTTCCTGACGCAACTCGGCCAGCGGCGCGCGCAGGATCTTGCCTTCCGACAGGATGACCGAGCGCTCGACGAAATTCTCCAACTCACGGATGTTGCCCGGCCAGCTCCACTTCAACATCGCCTCGATCGCCTCGTCGGGAATGAATTCAATACGCCGGTTCAACCGCGCTGCACACTTCTCCACAAAATGCTGGACCAGCACGGGGATATCCTCGCGGCGTTCCCGCAAGGCGGGCAAGTGCAGCGGGAACACGTGCAGACGATAGAACAGGTCGCTGCGGAATTGCTTGTCTTCGACGGCTTGGATCAGGTCGTGGTTGGTCGCGGCGATGAGCCGCACGTCCACCCGAATCGTCCGCGTGCCTCCCAGCCGTTCGAACTCCTGGTCCTGCAGAACCCGCAGCAGTTTCGGCTGCAACTCGAGCGGAATGTCTCCAATTTCGTCGAGTAACAGCGTGCCCTTGTCGGCCAACTCCAGACGTCCGACCTTTTGGCTCACCGCACCCGTGAACGCCCCCTTCTCATGGCCGAACAGTTCGCTTTCCAGCAGACCAGTGGGAATGGCGGCGCAATTCAGCTTGATGAAACTGCGGTCCTTGCGCCGGCTCAGGCTGTGAATCGCGCGCGCCACCCGTTCTTTGCCGGTCCCGGTTTCGCCCGTGATCAGGACCGTGGAACTGGTGGCGGCGACAATCGTGGCATATTCCAGCACGCGTTTCAGCGACGGACTGCTGCCGACAATTTCATCCCATCTCGTCTCCCCGCGGATTTCGTTCTCCAGATAGCGTTTCTCGCCGGCCAGCCGGTCTTTGAGTTGCGCGATCTCGCGATAAGCGCTGGCATTCCGCAGCGCAGCTGCGATCTGGCTCGCTACCTGCTGCAGGTACTCGGCATCCTGCTGGCTGAACGCATCCTTCTGCACACTGCCCAGATCGAGCGAGCCCGATGCCTGGTTGTCTGAGATTAGCGGCACGTTGCACAAAGATTGAATCCCGCTCGCGCGCAACGCATTCGCCAGCGGGGTTCCCAGGTTGTCCAAGTCCTCTGCGCTCCAAAACGTCACGGTGCGCGTTTTCATCGCCCGCGCCGATAAGGCGTGCTCGAGCGGCACGCGATCGCCTTGGGTTCGGTAGGCCTCCCACGCAGGCGAATCCATCGCACCCACCTTCAAGGTCTTGCCATCTTCCTCCAACAACATCAGCACTGCATGATCGTGGCTCATGATCCGGTGGAGATTGCTTAGGACGTTCGTCAACAGGTACTCCATGTCCATGCTGGAACTCAGGTCCCGACCGATCGCGACCAGGCCTTGCAGCCGTCCTTTCTCCTGCTGCAGGGCTTCGTGCGTGACTGCGTTCTCGACCGCTAGCGCGACGTAATTCGCCACCGGTCTCAAAAGCTCGAGGTCCCGCTCGTGGAAGCCGTTCGCCTGCTTACCGGCCAAGTACAAAACTCCGAGCCTTCCCTTCGCGGTCGCGAGGTCAACGGCGCAAATCCACTGAAATCCTGCTTTCAAACTTTCGTTCACGACTGGGAAGCGGGGAGCAACGGCTTCGATTTCGCGGCGATCAAAGATCCTGGCCTCTCCTGCCGCAATCTCCGACGACAGACATTCTCTGATCGGGATGAACATGCCGGGATAGGAGATTCCGGGCATCAGTGGTTCCAACGCGCAGATTCGAACCCGCTGGCCAGCCTCATCCGTCAGAGAGATCATCGCCAGATCGTGAGGCATCAACTGGCGGAGGCAGGAGGCGATCTGCGGAGACAGTTCCTCCAGGCCGAGCTTCGCTCCTGCCAGGGAAGCACTCACTTCCAGGAGCGTTTGCAGCCGCTCTTTTTTCCGCTCCAGATCTTGATGCGTGGCCGCGTTCTCGATCACCAATGCCACTTCCGCTGCCAATGATTTCAGAGACTCAAGGTCTTGCTGATGGAAAGCGCCCTCCTGCCTGCTCGCCAAGTACAGCACTCCGAGTCTCTTCTTAGCAGTCGCCAGGGAAACCGCGCATAGCGATTGAACTCCTGCCTGTAAAGGCGGGCCCATCGCCGGGATGCGGACCGCGAGGGCTTCCATTTCACGGCGACTGAAGGTCCTTGCCTCTCCGGCGGCAATCTCGGCCGAAAGACTCTCTTTCATCGGGATCGTCCTGCCGGGATAGGAGATTTCGGGCGCCACATTGGGTTCCAGGGCGCAAACCCGAACGTACCCGGCAGCTTCATCCAGCAAAGAAATCACCGCAAGATCATGAGGCACCACCTTGCGAACGCAGGCAGCGATCTGGGGAAACATTTCCTGCGGTTCGAGCTTGGACCCTAACAAAGCAGCGCTCGTTTCCAGGAGCTTCTCCAAATAACCCTTCTCATCCGCAAGCAGATCCTTGAGTTGTGCGATCTCACGGTAAGCACTAGCGTGCGCCTTCTGATTCTCCAGCGCCAGCGCTACCATCCGCGCCACGCTCGAGAGGAACTCCACGTCCTGGGCGTTCAAAACCTCGGGGACATTCTTGCCCAAACCCAGCGCGCCAAAGCGGTGGGCGGCCGTGCTCATCGGCAGCATGCTGTACGATCGCACGCCATGCTTGCGCAGCACCTGCATGCACTCGGGGAAGCGTTTCTCCTTCTCGACATCGGGGATGGCGGCGGCCTCCTGCTGTGTCCACACCCATCCGCTGACACACTCGTCCACCGCGAAGGCGTCCAGTTCTCCGCTTTCCTGGTTCCTCTTCCAGTAGTGCGTGAGCATGCAGCTCTGGCGCGGGTCGTACAAAGAGAAATTCAGAAAATCGCAAGCAGTCAGACTCAGTACGCGGGGGGCGAGTTCTTTGAACAGGTCCGGCAGGTTTCGGGTCCGAACTACAAGGTCGGTGGTCTCGAGCAGCAGCCGATATCGGCAGCGCTCGGGTGGAGGCGAATCAGGTTGATTGTCGGACCCATGATCGTCCCGGCGGGCTTCTCCCTCAAGCCCGGATGAGTTCTCCGCCATGCAGGCACCTCTTTCGACTCTGCCGCAGCGCTACCTCGGGCAGCGATATTTGAACGTCGGGAACTGCGGGTAAGTCGCCACCGCCTTCGCAAAGCAGTGCGACGTGACTTCGCCTGGTAATGGAATGCGCCGCAGGTTGCTGGCTCCTTTGCTTGGGAACCAGTCTCTTCCTCCCGAACGGGAGACCCCCTCAGGTCTGCGACACTAGACTCTCGGACGGTGCTTACATTCTGAGAGCGGCTTATCGTACTCGTTTTCTGTTTCACAATCTAGTTCTTTTTTCTGTGCAGTTTTCAGTTAGGATTCCCACGATGGCACGAGGCTGGGAAAGTAAGTCAGTTGAGCAGCAGCAGGCCGATATGCCCGAGCGCGGGCAGCCTGTACATCCAACGCTTACTCCCGAGCAGCAGGAACGCAGCCGCAAGCGCCAGGGTCTCCTTCTTTCCCGCAGCCACCTGTCGCGCCAGCTCGAGGCGAGCAACCATCCTCGACACCGCCAAATGTTAGAACAAGCCATCGCCGAACTCGACCGCCAACTCGCGTCTCTTGAATAGGTTGCGAACTTTTCGTGCGTCTCCGGACACGCCGGAAACCGATGCCCGCCATAACCAAAACCGCGGTCGAGATTCAGCTCACCTGACGTATAATGACCATGTTCATGAAGGCCTACGTATATGTCTCGTTAAAGAAGAGCGTGCTGGACCCCCAGGGCAAGACCATTCAAGGCGCTCTCAACAAGATGGGCTACCAGGGTTTACAGGACGTGCGCCAGGGTAAGTACTTCGAAATTACGCTGAACGGCGGCCTTTCAAAAGACCAGGCGCAAGCGGAAGTGGAGAGGATCGCGCGCGAAGTTCTCACCAACCCTGTGATTGAAGAATTTCGTTTCTCCCTCGAAGAGTAGTTACTCAGGCTCGGGTTCATGGCGAACCTGACCCGCATCAACTCGACCCGGAACAATCACCGGTTCCCCCACCGATGGATCGAAGGAGCTGAAAATCCATGTGCGGCATTGTCGGATATGTGGGGAAGAAACAAGTGGTCCCCGTCATCATCGAGGGCCTGAGGCGGCTCGAGTATCGCGGCTACGACTCCGCCGGGATCGCCGTCGCCGGCAACGGCGAAGGTCTACAGATCCGCCGCGCCGAAGGCAAGCTGCGCAATCTGGAAGAGTCCATCCGCAACAAACCCCTCGACGGCACCTACGGCATCGGACACACCCGCTGGGCCACCCATGGCCGCCCCACCGAAGAAAATGCCCATCCCCATCGTGACTGCAGCGGTCGCATCGTCGTCGTCCATAACGGTATCGTCGAGAACTATCTTTCACTCAAGAAGAAGCTGATCGAAGAGGGCCACAAGTTCACCACCGAAACTGATACCGAGATCATCGCCCACCTGATCGAAAAGTATTACCTGAAAACCGGTAACGGTCAGCGGCCTTCGCTGGAAGAGGCGGTGCGTAAGGCCGTGAAAGAACTGACGGGAGTCTTCGCGCTGGTCGTAATCGCCGTTGACGAACCCAACAAGATTGTGGCCGCTCGCAATGGCCCGCCCGCGGTCATCGGTCTCGGCAAAGACGAATACTTCGTCGCCTCCGACGTCCCCGCCATCCTCTATCACACCCGCGACCTGTTTTTCCTCGCCGATGGCGACTTGGCCGTGATCACGCAGGATGGCGTCCGGCTCTCTGATTTCGACGGCAACCCCGTCGAGCGCCAGGTGCAGCACGTCACCTGGGACCCCATCATGGCCGAAAAGGGCGGCTTCAAGCATTTCATGCTCAAGGAAATTTATGAGCAGCCCCGCACCATCCGCGACACCACGCTGGGCCGGGTCTCGCAGGATAGCGGCCAGGTCTTCCTCGACGAAATGCAGGTGACCGAAGCCGAGTTCAAGGCGCTGAAAAAAATCAATATCGCCGCCTGCGGCACCAGTTGGCATGCCGCACTCGCCGGCAAATTCATGATCGAGACGCTGGCGCGGGTCCCCGTGGAAGTGGACTATGCCAGCGAATGGCGCTACCGCGATCCCATCATGGCGCCGGACACGATCACGCTGCTGATCTCGCAGTCCGGCGAAACCGCCGACACCATTGCCGCCCAGCGCGAAGCCAAAGCCAAAGGCTCGAAAACGCTCGCCATCTGCAACGTCGTCGGCTCCATGATCACACGCGAGGCCGCGGGAACCATCTACACCCATGCCGGTCCGGAAATCGGCGTCGCTTCCACCAAGGCCTTCAGCGGACAACTGACCGCGCTTTATCTCTTCGCCCTCTACCTGGCGCAGCTGCGCGGCGCGATGACACCCGATCAAGCCCGGGCCCTGGTCCAGCAACTGACCCACATCCCCGGCAAGCTGGAACAGATCCTGACCCACGATCAAGTTTGCGACGAACTCGCCAAGACCTATGTCCGCGCCCAGGACTTTCTCTTCCTCGGACGCGGCATTCATTACCCCATCGCCCTCGAAGGCGCCCTCAAACTGAAGGAAATCTCTTACATCCACGCCGAAGGCTATCCCGCCGGCGAGATGAAGCACGGTCCCAACGCTCTGATTGACGAAAACCTGCCGGTGGTGATCATCGCGACGCGCGACGTGAACAGTCCGGCATCCATGACCCGCTACGAGAAGACCATCTCCAACCTGCAGGAAGTGAAAGCGCGCTCCGGCCAGGTAATCGCACTGGCCACCGAAGGGGACGAAGAAATCGGCGCCAACGCCGATCACGTGCTCTACATCCCGCCCGCGCCGGAAGAACTGTCGGCGATCCTCGAGATCGTACCCCTGCAACTGCTGGCCTATCACATCGGCGTCCGCCGTGGCTGCGACGTGGACCAACCGCGGAACCTGGCCAAGTCCGTGACAGTGGAGTAGGAAAGCTCTCAGCTCGCGCCTCGAAACCCGCCCTCTCGCGCCCACCACAATTGTCACCCTTTCGCGCCCACCACAACTGTCATCCTGAGCGGAGCGGGAACTTCACGAAGTGAAGTTCTCGCGCAGTCGAAGGACCCCTACTCCATTTGAACTTTCTGTTGCCGCTCCCGGCAGCCTTACCCGTGCCGTCACCTGTTCATCCCAAACGCGGCAAATCCCGCTCCGACGGCTTTTTAGTTGCTTGACACATGCAACTATCTAGGGGTATTCTCTTCTCATGGCGCAGCAGTCCGCAATCAAAGCCCAGGTCCAGCAGTGGTGGGACGAACTCGAACGCCTGGCTCGCATCCTGGGGCAAGTCGGTCCCGACGAGGTCTGTTGCGGCGGCCTGAGCCAGCGCCAATGCGCCATTCTCCGGACGCTGGTCGCGCAGGAAGGCGCGCGCATCTCCAACCTGGCCGCCAGTTCTTGCATCAGTCCCAGCGCCATGACGCGCGTGCTCGAAAAGCTCGAAGCCCGCAAGTTGGTGGAACGCGTGCGCGGCACGCTGGCCGATGGGCGAGCCGCCAGCGTGAAGATCACTGCCGCCGGCCGTCAGGTCCGCCAGCAGTTGGACGAACTGATGCGCGAGCGTACCCGCACCATCATTGCCACCATCCCCGCGAAGCAACGCGGGCAAGTCCTGGCCGCGTTGAAACTGCTGAACGACGTCATTGCCTCCTCCGGATGTTGTGGCCTGAACACACCGGTGGAGCTGGTAACCATAACCGAATCTCATAACCGTTGAATCCCGCCAATCGCGGAGGAGAAATCATGAAACCGGAAACGATCACAAACGCAGTCGAAGAACACTATGCAGCGGTAGCTCGCGGCGAGGCTTCAGCCTGCGGCGCGCCTGCGGAAGATGTGGCGCGCGCTGTCGGATACAGCGAAGAAGAATTGGCCCTGGCTGGCGACGCCAATCTCGGCCTCGGCTGCGGCAATCCGCTGGCGCTCACCGAACTCAAGCCCGGCATGACCGTGCTGGACCTGGGAGCGGGCGCCGGCTTCGACGCCTTTCTCGCTTGGAATCGTGTTGGGCCAACAGGCCGTGTCATCGGCGTGGACATGACCGACGACATGCTCGCACTCGCCCGCGCCAACGCCGAAAAACGCGGCGCCACCAACGTCGAATTCCGTAAAGGACAAATTGAGCAGTTGCCCGTCGAAAGCGGCACGGTTGATTATGTCATCAGCAACTGCGTCATTAATCTCTCGCCCGACAAGCCCGCCGTCTTCCGCGAGATCGCGCGCGTGCTCAAGCCGGGCGGACAGTTCGCCGTCAGCGACATCGTCCTGCTCAAACCGCTTCCCGAAGAAGTGGCCAGCGACATCAGCGCCTTCGTCGGCTGCATTGCCGGCGCCAGCCTGCTGACCGAATATCTCAGCATCGCCGCCGCCGCCGGCTTGCGTGACCTGACCGTTCCGCGCATCGCCCTGGGACGGGACATGGTCAAACTGCTCGCGCCCGAGGGCTTCCACAAGAAAGCTTCCTGCTGCGGCTCGACCGTCTCGGTGGCGTCTCTGAAAAATCCTGATGACTTGGTCCAGCAAGCCGCCGAAGCCCTGGCCTCCATCAAACTGCACGGGAGGAAGTAGAACTGGTTTGTGAACCAGCTTTTGGGGAGGGCACGGCTTCAGCCGTGCCGCCAAAGGCTGCCAGGAATGCGGGCTTTAGCCTCTGAGGGTCGCCTTCTGGCGTCCTCAACAACATTCTGGAAATCGTTCAAAGGCCATGGACGGCGGCGTCTACGTAACCGCGGTCAGCGGGCTATAATCCTTTCTCTTGGAAGACGAGTCATCGCTCAGGAGATCGGACCTTGTACGTACCCGACAGCACACGCTACGACGCCATGCACTACCGCCGCTCCGGACGGAGCGGCATCCTGCTGCCCGCCATCTCGCTCGGCTTGTGGCACAACTTCGGCGGCGTGGACAATTTCGAAAACGCCCGCGCCATGCTGCGCCGCGCCTTCGATCTCGGTATCACGCATTTCGATCTCGCCAACAACTACGGCCCGCCCTACGGATCAGCCGAAGAGAATTTCGGGCACATCCTGAAAAAAGATTTTCTTCCCTACCGCGACGAATTGATCATTTCGACCAAGGCTGGATGGGACATGTGGCCCGGCCCCTACGGCAACTTCGGGTCGCGCAAGTATCTGCTGGCCAGCCTCGATCAGAGCCTGAAGCGCATGGGCCTGGAATATGTGGACATCTTCTATCACCATCGGCCCGATCGGCACACGCCGATGGAAGAGACGCTCGGTGCGCTCGACAGCGCCGTGCGTTCGGGAAAGGCACTGTACGCGGGCATCTCCGCCTATGATGCCAAGCAGACCAGCGAGGCGATCAAGATCCTGCGTGATCTCGGAACACCGTGCCTGATTCACCAGCCCAAGTACTCGATGCTCGTGCGCGATCCAGAGCAGGGCTTGCTCGATGTGCTCGGCGAAGAAGGCGTGGGTTGCATCGTCTTCAGTCCGCTGGCGCAAGGGTTGCTGTCGGATCGTTATTTGCAGGGAATTCCCACGGACTCGCGCGCCGCGCGCGACTTCTTCCTGAAACGGAAAGACATCGACGAGCACACGGTAGCGATGATCCGGGAACTGAACACGCTGGCGCAACAGCGCGGACAGTCGCTGGCCCAGATGGCGGTGGCCTGGGTGCTGCGCGATCCGTGCGTCACCAGCGCGCTCGTCGGAACCAGCAAGGTCGAGCAAGTGGACGACAACGTCGCCGCGCTGAAGAACCTCGCGTTCACGGCCGAGGAGTTGCGAAAAATCGACGGGATCCTCGCGGGCAAGCAGTCGGCTGCGTGACGCTTCTTTTCCGGCCCCATCAGGCGATCTTCTTCAACAATGCGGTCTGGGAGCGGCGAATCGTTGGACGATCGGTCAGGGTGAGACCGGCTCTGGCCGCTGCCCGCAATTCGTCCTCGAACTTTTCTTTTTTCACATGGCCGGGCGGCTCCACCAGCAGGAGAGTCCCACCCGGTTTCATCGCTTCCGCCGCCTCTGCGAAGAACCGCTCAGCGCTCGGCATCTCGTGCACCATGAAGAAGGCGAGCGTGAAGTCCACTTTTCCGCGCAGATCGCCGAGTCCCATGGAATCGGCGGGTGACACACGCGCGTCAGTACGATCGTGCAACCCGGCTTTCTCCAAGCGCCGCTTCAGCGCGGCGATCATCCGGGGCTCGACATCCACCGCAACTACTCGTCCGCCGGGACCAACCCGCCGGGCCAGTTCCAAGGTGAAGAACCCCATCCCTGGTCCCGGTTCGAAGACCGTCATCCCCTCCTGAACATAGGGCCGCACGATCGCGGCCGGGTCCTGCAACCACCGGCGCACCGGGCTGATCAGAATGTAGCCGAGCCACCAGGGGCAAGTGTGATTTTCCATGTCCTCTTCCTTGAGTCTCTAGTTTTCCTGACGCCGGCCACCGAAGCGTCCGCTTGTCATCGGAGATCATCTACATAGACGATGGCTCGATTCCACACCCTGAGCGCGCGCCTGGTGCGTTCGGTTCCACTTTCTGAGTTTACCAAGCACCTGGAATTCGAGGTGAATGGGTCGCCTCGCTTCGGCTTCGTCTCTGGCCAGTGGCTTTCGCTGAGAGCTTCGGCTCCCGACGGCGAGGAGATCACGCGGGCGTATTCGATTGCGTCACCGCCCTCCGACAACGGCCGCTTCGCCTTCTGCCTGAATCGCGTGCAGGACGGGTTCATGTCGAACTATCTCTGCGATCTGAACGAAGGCGCTGAGATCACGTTTCAAGGGCCGTTCGGCAGCTTTATCCTGCGTCCTCCCTTGCGGGATACGGCCTTCATTGCAACCGGAACCGGGATCGCTCCGTTCCGCTCCATGCTGCACTGGCTGCTGGCGGATCGATCGCGCCACGAGGGGCGTCAGTTTTGGCTGCTGTTCGGCGTGCGCTACGAGCGGGATATTTACTATCGCGAGGAGTTCGAGCGGCTCGCTTCAGAGCACTCGAACTTTCATTTTTTGCCCACGCTGAGCCGGGGTGGCCCGGAGTGGACGGGGCTGCGCGGGTATGTGCAGGAGCACTTGCCTGGAATTGTCGGCGTCCGCACCGATGTGATGGCTTACATCTGCGGGCTGGACAAGATGGTCAGCGCGAACCGTGAGTTGCTGAAGTCGCTGGGGTGGGATCGGAAGGCGATCCTGTATGAGAGGTATGACTGAGAGAGCCAGCTCTCAGCTCTCAGCTTTCAGCTTTTAGTTGCGTAATGTTCCACGTGGAACAGTTTGTACTGACTTTCCTATACGTATAACTATATATGTACAGTAGCCGGCAAATGAAACAGCGGAAACGAGTTACGAAACGCCGAAAGGTTGCCAGTCCCTGGGCTTCGGAAGACAAGGATCCGGGGAGGGAGGCGGGCATACAGCGACGAAGCCTGAGCGCGGAATGTCTAAAGTAGAATATGCATCTTCTTGCAGGGTCGTTGACCTCTCATGATGAAGGGCCGAAACGAACAAGATGTGGCGCGTTGCGGGTGGGCGAAGAACGAGCCTTCGATCGTCTATCACGATCGGGAGTGGGGCGTTCCGCAACACGAGGACCGCGTTCTTTTTGAATTGTTGATCCTGGAGGGCGCGCAAGCCGGGCTGAGCTGGGACACAATCCTCAACAAACGCGAGAACTACCGGCGGGCCTTCGACAACTTTGACCCAATCAAGGTTGCGCGGTACAGCCAGCGAAAGATCCAGGCGCTGCTGCGGGACGATGGTATTGTCCGCAACCGGCTCAAGATTGTTTCGGCCGTGCAGAACGCGAAGGCGTTTCTGGCTGTACAGGGAGAGGTCGGCAGCTTCGATCGCTACATCTGGGAGTTCGTGGGAGGGAAGCCGCGCGTAAACCGATGGAGATCGGCGAAACAGGTCCCAGCACGGACGGCCGAATCCGACGCGATGAGCAAGGAGCTCAAGAAACACGGGTTTAACTTTGTCGGCTCGACCATCTGCTACGCTTTCATGCAAGCGGTCGGCATGGTAAATGACCACGCGGTGGAGTGCTTCCGGTATGCCGACCTTGGCGGAAGCCGCTAGTCGTTTTCGGACCCGGACCCCATTTCCGCGTGCCTCCTAATTTCCGATGCATCACGTCCTGGTTCAGAATGGGATGGAGGAACTGAGATGATCGAACTTCTGCTGGCTGCCGCTCTGGCAATGCTGAATTCTCCCAACATGGCTGACAAGAACGTGGAACTGCTGCGGGCCAAGGATCAAGCTCTCCTGGACGCTATTGCGCCGGGCAACCGGAAAGTGTGGGACCGGGCACTGGCTGCCGACGCCGTTTACGTCGATGAGAACGGGACGGTGATCGAACGCGCGGAGTTCCTGAAGCAGCTCGAACCTCTGCCGGCAGGAGCCTCGGGGATCATCAAGATCGCGTCCTACTCCGCGCACATTGCGGGCGACCTGGCCACCGTGGTTCGTACCGACGACGAAGAGGAGAACTACCACGGCCAGATGCTGCACGCCCGCTACCTGACGACCGAGACATGGCGTCTGGAG
>JACQDD010000073.1 GCA_016201265.1 Terriglobales bacterium
CTCTCGATAGACCGACTCCGCCGCTTCGGCGTGATCATCGGTTCCGGCGGCGGCTCGCAGGAATTCACCGAGCAGCAGTACGAATTGTTCTTCCACGACAAGCAGCGCCAGATGAGCGTTCACTGCGTGCCGACCACCGTCATGGGCACGCTGGCCAGTGACCTGAGCATTCGCTTCGGCCTGCGCGGACCGAGCCACGTGGTTACCACCGGCTGCACCTCCTCGACCGACGCGCTCTCCTACGCCACGCGACAGATCCAGTCCGGGCGCGCCGACCTCGTTCTCAGCGGCGGCGCCGATTCGCCTATCGCGCTCGGCATCATGAAGGGCTTCATCCTGATGAAGATCATGACCAGTTCCTGGAACCACGCGCCGGAAAAAGGTTCGCGCCCGTTCTCGGCCGATCGCGACGGCTTCGTGCTGGCCGAGGGTTCCTGGATGTTTGTTCTCGAAGAGTACGAACATGCGAAGGCGCGGGGCACGCACGTGCTGGCCGAAATCGTGGGATACGGTTCGACCTGCGAGGCATTTCATCGCGTGCGCTTGCAGGAGTGCGGCGAAGAACCGGCCCGCGCCATCGGACTCGCCATGAAGGAAGCCCGGATTGGTCCCGGCGATGTGCACTACGTCAACCTGCATGGGACTTCGACCGAACTTAACGACCGCATCGAAACGCGCGCGCTGAAGCTGGCCCTCGGCGAAGAGCGTGCCCACCAGGTTCCGATGTCAGCCCTGAAATCGCAGATCGGCCACCCCCAGGGCGCATGCGGCGCCGCCGGAGTCGCCGCCACCATCATCGCCATGCAGACCGGCCAGATCCCGCCGACCATCAACCTTGAAACGCCCGACCCAGCCTGCGACCTTGACTACGTCCCGCAGCCCGGCCGTCGCGCCGCGATCGAGCGCGCCGTAGCAAACTGCATCGCGTTTGGCAGCAAGAACTCGGCGCTGGTACTGCGGCGGGCCAGCTGATCGGCGAGGACCCGATGGTCAGTCTGAATATGGCAGGCGGGTATTTCTTTGCGCTCTTTGCGAATCCTTTGCGGCCTTAGCGGTAAAGCTTTTGACCGCAAAGTTCGCTAAGGATTCGCGAAGGACGCAAAGAGAACCACTGCAGGTGCCGGCTTTCCATTGACTCCGCCACACCCACGGCCTACCATAGCCACTCTCGCACCTGCGCTCCATGATCGGTCAAATCATCTCTCACTACCGCATCCTGGGTAAACTCGGCGGCGGGGGTATGGGAGTGGTTTACGAGGCCGAGGATCTCAAACTCGGCCGCCATGTCGCCCTCAAGTTTCTCCCTCCGGAACTTTCCCGCGATCCCCAGGCGCTCGAGCGGTTTCAGCGGGAAGCGCGCGCGGCTTCGGCTCTGAACCACCCGCACATCTGCACCATTTACGAGATTGATGAGCACGACGGACAGCCCTTCCTGTGCATGGAATTTCTGGAAGGCGAGACCCTGAAGCATTTGATCAACAATCGGCCGATGGAGATTGACCGCGCACTCGCATTGGCGGTCCAGATCGCCGAGGGTCTGGAGGCCGCGCATACCAAGGGAATCGTCCACCGCGACATCAAGCCGGCCAATATTTTTGTTTCCCACCGCGACCAGGTCAAGATTCTCGATTTCGGTCTGGCTAAGCAGACTTCCCTGAGCGGCAGCATCGAATCCGCCCCCACCCTTTCACAAGGGCATCTCACCAGCCCCGGCACCAGCCTTGGGACGATTGCTTACATGTCTCCGGAGCAGGCCCGCGGCAAAGAGTTGGATTCCCGCACCGACCTGTTTTCCTTTGGCTCGGTTCTTTACGAGATGATTACGGGCTTCGTGCCTTTCCGCGGCGACGGCACCGCGGAAATTTTCGATGGCCTCCTGAACCGGGAGCCCACTCCGCCCGTCCGTCTGAATCCCGCAACTCCTCCGGAACTGGAGCGCATTATCGGAAAGGCGCTGGAGAAAGATCGCGAAGTCCGTTATCAGCACGCCTCCGAGATGCGCGCCGACCTCAAGCGTCTGATGCGCGACACCGAGTCGGGACGGATTACGTCCGCTAGTGCGGCCGTCGGCGCTGGCTCTGCGCGTGGTTCTCTCGTGAAATGGAGCATTGGCATTTTGGCAGCGGTTCTGGCGCTCGGGACGCTTTTCGTGGTGTACACGCGCTCTCGTCCCAACCATTCGCAAGAAACGGCGCACGCCCCGGCCACTTCCCCCGCGCAGTCCGGAGTCCACACCGTTGCGGTTCTTCCCTTTCGCTCCCTCTCGGGATCTACGGCCGATGAAGCCTGGGGCATCGGCATGACCGACGCCATCATCACGCGCCTGGCAACCTTGCAGAATCTGGCGGTCCGTCCGACCACTTCCGTCCTGAAATATGTCAAGGCTCCCGCTGACCCTTCGCAAGCTGCGCAGGAACTCCAGGTTGATTCGGTGCTCGATGGAACGTACCAGCGCGTCGGAGGAGTGGTGCGGGTGTCGGTGCAACTCATCGACCGACAGAACCGGGCGGCGCGCTGGGCCAATCACTACGACCTGCGCGCAAACGAAATGCTCAAGTTCCAGGACGAAGTTGCGAAGAAGGTCGTGGACGGTTTGCAGGTCCAGGTATCGGGAAACGAGCAGCAGACACTCGAGGCGCCGCTGACCTCTTCTCCCCAGGCTTACAACCTTTACCTGCAGGCGCGCTTTTACCGCAACGACTACTTCATGCGCACCCAGGGCGAGAGCCTTCGCCAGGGCAGGCGGTATGCGCAGGACGCCATCGCAAAAGATCCGAACTTCGCCGAAGCCCACGCCTTGCTTTCCACGCTCTACGTGATGGAGAGCGCGAACATCGCTGCCAATGCAGCAGAAAACCTCGCCGCCGGCGAGCGCGCCGCGCGGCGGGCGCTCGCGCTCAAGCCGAACTCGGCCGACGCCCTCATGGCCTTGGGGGGTGCTCTTACCGAACAGGGCCGCAATCTGGAAGCCCTCAAGGTATTGCGTCAGGCAACCACAATCGCCCCGAACTCCGAGACCGCCTGGGACCTGCTCGGGTATCTCTATCACTACACCGGGCTACTGGACCTCGCGGAAAAGGCCTATGACCGCAGCATTGAGCTGAATCCGACCACTACGCGCATTCACTGGATGCGCGCCCGCATGCACCTCTACCAGGGACGCCCTCAAGAAGCCGAACAGGAAATGCGGCGCGTGCTGGCGGTGAGTCCCGATCAGTTCAAGGCGCTCGCCTACATGGGGGAATTCCTTTACTACCAGGACAAGTTCGAGGAGGCTGGTAAGGTTCTCACCCGGGCCGCCGAACTGAGCCGCGGCAGCGGTGACGAAGCGCCTCCCGTGCTGGCGGCGTTTCTTTACGCCTCGCAGGGACAACGCGACCGAATCGACCCCGACGTGTTCCGCTACCGGCCGGACCAGTACATCGATGGCGACGGCGCCTATTGGTTGGGCGGGATTTACGCGATGCTCGGGGACCGGCAACAGGCGCTCATCTGGCTGCGCCGCGCAGTCGTCCTCGGCAACCATAACTATCCCTGGTTTCAGCGGGACAAGAACTACAACAGCCTGCGCAGCGATCCTGAATATCAGAAGATCATGGACGAAGCTCGCGATCACCTCGAGCAGTACCACAAAGCCGTCACCGCCGAGTGACGGCCTACCTCTTCTCCACAGCAATCGATTGTCTTGTGTGTTCTCAGAAGTCCGGCCAGTCTCTCGGGAATGGGCCACAACTGTCTCTCAGCGCCCGTCGCCTGTTGCGAAAGTGAAATAGATTGCACACCTAAGAATTTTGTGCCCGAGCGCGTAGACAAGCATCCCTGCCGGATGTACTATCGCCCGTCGTAGGTTGACCGCGACTCCCCCGCACTAGCAAAACTCCACGTTCTTTCAACCGCCGTCATTACGGAGGAAATTGCACATGCGAATCAAAAAAATCATCACGCTTCTAGTCACTCTTGCGGCGATAGTCAGCCTGGCCGGCCTGTTCTCGGCCTCTACCGCGCAAGTCTCCCGGCAACAGAATTTCCAGGCGCCGGCGGCAAAGTTTTCGACCGCGCTGGCCTTTGATGTATCTCAACCCGTCCGAAATCTGCCACTGGCGGTGCCACAGTACTCTTCGTCCGAGGAGCGCGAAATCCGGCCCGAGGGTGGAATCGTCGCGAAAGATCGCGGATTCTCGGGGGACGCGGCCCGACAGCTCACCGTGGCCCGGCCCGGACAGTTTGGCCCGGTTATCCCGAGTCCCATGCTGACTTTCGAAGGCCTGTCCAACCTGGACAACTTCAACGCGTACGGGTTCCGCGTAAACCCTCCCGACCCGGTTGGCGACGTGGGCCCCAACCACTACGTCGAGATGATCAACCTGGTCTTCAACGTCTACGACAAGCAAGGCAACAGCCTCATTGGAGCGACGCGGCTCGGCGACCTGTGGGCGGGGTTTGCGATTGCCGATTGCACCGACCCCTCGGGCGACCCGATCGTGCTTTACGATCACCTTACGGACCGCTGGCTGCTCAGCCAGTTCACAACTCGTGGTCCTATCTACTACAACTGCGTCGCCATCTCGCAGACCGGTGACCCCACCGGCGCCTACTACCGCTATGCCTTCTCCGCCGGGGAGTTTTTCCCCGACTACCCCAAATACGGAACATGGCCCAAGTCGTATCTGCTCACCTCGCGTGACTTCGGTCCCAACGGCGAATACGGTATCAGCGTTTACGCCCTCGAAAAGGACAAGATGAACGCCGGGGATCCGAACGCGCGTTCGGTGAAGTTCTTCCTCGACTACCTTGTCGTACCGCTTAACCTGATCGGCGACGGATTGCTGCCGGCGGACACGGACGGTCATCACCTGCCCGCATCCAATTCGCCAGTGCCCATCGTCGGCACCCAGGATGACAATGCTGCGTATGGCGCCACGTTCGACGCTCTCAACATCTGGGAGTTGACGATCAAATGGCGGACGGCCGGCCCTAAAGCGTCGCTGGTCCTCGCCACCCAGCTCCCAGTCGAACCCTTCGACTCGGTCTTCCCGTGCGGCGTTGTCCCCGGTTCGCAGCCGCCGAGTTCCCGAGACTGCCTGCCACAGCCGGGCATCACCGATGGCAGCCGGTTCCTGGACATTCTGTCTTACCGGCAGCGTCCCACCTGGCGACTCGCGTACCGGAAATTCAGCGATCACGCTTCGATGGTGACGAATCAGTCGGTCGAGGCTGCTCCCGGCATGGCCGGCGTCCGCTGGTACGAGATCCGAAGAATCGAGGGAGTGTACTCGCTCTATCAGCAGGGCACGTATGCACCCGATGACGGCGTTCACCGCTGGATGGGGAGCATCGCCATGGACCGCAAGGGCAACATGGCTCTGGGCTACAGCGTAACGAATGCCACGGATGTGTACCCCGGCATTCGCTATACCGGCCGGCTCCGCAAAGACCCACTCGGCCAGATGACTCTGGGCGAGGGCGTAATCGTTAACGGCACCGGCGTGCAGACAACCACTAACTCACGATGGGGCGACTACACTTCCATGAACGTCGACCCCAACGACGACTGCACATTCTGGTATGTGAATGAGTACTACACACTCGAGGGCCAACTCACCAGCTCAGCCGGCTGGCAAACCCGGATCGGAAGCTTCCGGATGCCTCGCTGCGGAGGCGAATAAAGAAACGAACACTGACCGGTAGAATCCGCCCGCGGAGATCGCTAGGAATCTTTCCTCCTGGCCACGATCTCCGCGGTCGCTTTTTCTGCCACCGTCTCGCTGTAGTGCAGCACTTGCAGCCCCTCCACCAATCGCAAGAGCTCTTTCGGCTCCAGCAGGTGCGACGGATCCTTCGGCCCGCTCGACAGCTTCAACTGCTCGACCGTGTAGGTCTTGTACACCAGCAGCCCGCCCGGACGCACCGCCTTCAAGATTTCTGGAAACATCCCCCGCTCCAGGTAGAAAAATCCTATCACCAGGTCGAACCCGGTTTGCGAAGCCCGGAACTGAGTGAGATCATCTACTACAAAGTGAATGTGGGGCGCGAGCGGGCCGGCATTGCGCCGCGCCAGTTCGATGCCGGTCTCCGAAATATCCATGAGTGTTACTTTCCAGCCCTGTTTTGCCAGCCAGATGGAGTGGCGTCCGGCTCCTCCCGCGAGGTCGAGCGCACTTCCTCCGCGCGGAAACAGCGGCTGGACGTATTTGGAAAACGCCTGCGCCAGAAAGGGATCGGGATCGAGCCAGGCCTCCGGGTTTTCCCGGTATTTTCGGTTCCAACGCTCGCGTTCGTCGGAGGAAGGCATGCCTTCGGATTCTAGCGCCAACCGCGAGCGAGTCTGGCCTATCCCAGGCTAAGACGAACCCAAGTGAATATGGTCCGGCCAACTTCCATCTCGCAGCGTCCCTCCACCGGCCACAACGGAGGCGGCCTTCCGTCCCACACCGGCGGTGGCGATGATGGCCGAAGCGGCCGCGGCCGCGGCCGCGGCGACAGCATGCCGAATTATGGTCAGCGCCTGCGTCAGGCCCGCCTGGCATTGGCCGTCTTCATGACGCCGATCCTCATGCTGTTCATTTCCTTCACGGCGGTCTACCTGGTACGGCGCGGCTTCCTCAGCTTTGACATGGCCAACGCCGCATACGTCCGGACGTGGGTTCCGGTGCGCCTTCCCTGGGCGTTATTGCTGGCCAACACCGCCGTTCTCATCGCCAGCAGCGTAACCATGGACCTAGCGCGGCGCGCGATCACGCGCGAGGCTGCGCTCGCTCCGGTCAAGTCCATCCCCGGCGTCTCGCTCGGCAATGAGCACCCCGTCCCCTGGCTTGGCCTGACCACCCTCCTAGGGCTTTTCTTCCTCGCCGGCCAACTGTTCGCCTGGAGAGAGCTTTCCTCCCGCGGGTTTCACCTCGCCGGCGGTACCAGTAGTTCCTTCGTCTACATACTCACCGCTATGCACGGAGTTCACCTGGCTGGCGGGGCACTCGCCCTCCTGTTCGCTAATGTCGCGTCGCTTCTGCACCGCCCCGTCGAATCCCGCCGCATCGTGGTGGATATTACGTCGTGGTATTGGCACTGCATGACTGGACTCTGGGTCTACATCCTCGTGCTGTTCGCGTTCGCGGCGCAGTAGTGCAGTCGTTGGTCGCTGGTCGTTGGTCGTTAGCACAACCGTTGCGCACAGCGTGCACCGCGAACGACGAACGACTAACGACCAACGACTGGTTCACCACTAGCGACCAACGACGCTTTATAATAGAAAGATTCGGTACTGCTCCTGACCGCGCCTGTTAGGGCCCTCGCCCTCTCCGGCGGAGGGGGAGATACCCCAGGGGAAGATGTCCACGGAAAGCATTGTTGTTCGCGGGGCCCGGGTCCATAACCTCAAGAACATTGATTTTGAGATCCCGCATAACCAGCTGACGGTCGTCACCGGTGTGTCCGGCTCCGGCAAATCGTCGCTTGCTTTCGATACGATCTACGCCGAAGGCCAGCGCCGCTATGTCGAGTCGCTGTCCGCCTACGCGCGGCAGTTTCTGGAACGCATCGAGAAGCCCGATGCCGACCTGATCGATGGCATCGCCCCGGCCGTTGCCATCAAGCAGAAGAACTCCACTCGCAACCCGCGCTCCACCGTCGCGACTGCCACCGAAATCTACGACTACCTGCGTCTGTTGTTTGCGCGCGTCGGCCGCACTTTCTGTTTCCAATGCGGCCAAGAGGTGAAGAAAGACACGGTGGACGAGGTCGCGGACCGGCTTCTGGCTCTGGGTGAAGGCACGCGGCTCAACGTGCTGTTCCCGATCCAGTCGCACGTGCCGGCAGCGACTGAAACCATTGGTAAGAAGGGTCGCGCAAAGAAGAAAGCCGAGCCCGGGGCCAACCTTCCCTCCGACGCGATCAAGACGCGCCTCTTCGATCTCCGCAAGCGCGGCTTCAACCGCCTGTTCCAGAACGGACAAGTCTTCGAGTTCTCGACTCCGGAGTCGTTACTCGACGTCAATTTTTCAGAACCACTCTTTGCCCTCGTCGATCGCCTCACCGTGTCCACTGACGCCCGCTCCCGCATCGTGGACGCGGTTGAGATCGGTTACCGCGAGGCCGCCGAAGCCATCTTTGAAACCGCCGCGCGCGACGGGGAAACGCCGCAGCGCCTGCGCTTCTCGCAGCGCTTCGAATGTAAGAACGACGGCAGCCGCTACGAAGAGCCCGAACCGCGACTGTTCTCGTTCAACAATCCTTACGGCGCATGTCCGCGCTGCCAGGGCTTCGGCAACACGATTGACTTCGATCTCGATCTCGTCATCCCTGATAAAGGCAAAACTCTCAACGAAGGCGCCATCGAGCCCTGGACCAAACCGAAGTACCGCCCGCTGTTTACCGAGCTTAGACGCTTCGCTCGCCAGGTCGAGATTCCCATGGACGTTCCCTGGTTCGAGCTCGGCCCCGAACACCAGCAGCTGATCATTCAAGGCGAAGGCCGCTTTCCCGGCGTGCGCGGATTCTTCCAGCACCTGGAGCGCAAGAAATACAAGCTGCATGTCCGCGTCTTTCTCAGCCGCTATCGCGGATACTCCTTGTGCTCGACCTGCGGCGGTACCCGCCTCAGGCAGGAAGCTCGCCAGGTCAAAATCGAAGGCAAGGACCTGTGCCAGGTCTGCAGCATGACGGTCGAGGCGGCGGCGCGCTTCTTCGATCAGCTCAAACTCTCACCCCAGCAGGCAGCCATCGCCGAAATCCTTCTCACCGACATTCAGGAGCGGCTGCGTTTCCTCAACGAAGTAGGCCTCGAATACCTGACCCTTGACCGCCTCGCTTCCACGCTCTCGGGCGGCGAAGCGCAACGGATTCAACTCGCGACCTCGCTCGGTTCGCGTCTGGTGGGCACGCTCTACGTTCTTGACGAGCCTTCCATCGGCCTGCACTGCCGCGACACCGGCCGGCTCATCAAGATCCTGCGCGGCTTGCGCGATCTGGGAAATACGATCCTGGTCGTCGAGCACGATCCCGATATCATGCGCGCGGCCGACCACATTCTCGACCTCGGGCCCGGCGCCGGAGAAAATGGCGGCAAAGTGATCGGCGCCGGAACCTACGACGAGATTAAGAAGCTTCCGCACTCGCTGACAGGACGGTACCTTGCCGACGAACTGCACATCCCGATCCCGCCCACGCGCCGCAAACCCGGCCCGCAGAAAATTCGCATCGCCGGCGCCCGCGCGCACAATCTGAAGCGTATCAACCTCGAGATCCCGCTCGGAATGCTGGTCGCCATCACCGGCGTCTCCGGATCGGGCAAGTCCACTCTGCTGCACGATGTGCTTTATCAGGCTCTGGCAATCGCCAAAAGACAAGCCAACGGCAGCGCGCCGGCCGCCGTCACGTGGGACGAGGTGGAAGGCGGCCAGTTCCTCGACGAAGTCATCCTCGTCGATCAGTCGCCCATCGGGCGCACTCCGCGCTCCAACCCGGTCACCTACATCAAGGCCTTCGACGTCATCCGCGACCTGTTCGCTTCGCTCCCGGAGTCCCGGAAACGCGGTTTCGCCGCTGGACATTTTTCTTTCAACGTCCCCGGCGGCCGCTGCGAAAACTGCCAGGGGGACGGCACGGTCACTGTCGAGATGCAGTTTCTCGCTGACGTCGAATTGATCTGCGACGAGTGCAAGGGCACGCGCTACAAACCCCAGGTGCTCGAGGTCCGCTACAAGGGCAAGAACATCCACGAAGTGCTGAACCTGACCATCCGCGAAGCCCTGAAGTTCTATGCCGACGTCCCCAAGCTGACCGACAAACTGCGCGTACTCGATGAGGTCGGACTCGGCTACTTGCGCCTGGGCCAGTCGGCGACCACTCTCTCCGGCGGAGAAGCCCAACGCATGAAACTGGCCGCGCATCTGCAGCCCGCGGCCCGCGAAGCCCGCCGCGCTTCGGAAGGCGGCGACGGCCCGAAGCGCAGGCGCCGCATGCTCTACATCTTCGATGAGCCCACGACCGGCCTGCATTTTGACGACGTCAGCAAACTACTTTCGGCCTTCCGCCGTCTTATAGATGTAGGGGGCTCCATCGTGGTGATCGAGCACAACCTGGAAGTCATCAAAACCGCCGACTGGGTCATTGACCTCGGCCCCGAAGGCGGCGAGCGCGGCGGAAACATCGTGGGATCAGGCCCGCCGGAAGCCATCGCCGAGATCCAGAACTCTTACACCGGACAATATCTGGCGCGGATGTTGAACGGAAACGGCAACCGAAAGTCAGTAGTCAGTAGTCAGTAGTCGGCTCACGCATGAACCGCCTGGTCGCCAAAACGATTCTCCTCATCGTTGCGACGGGTTGCGCTCTGTCCCAAACTCACACCACCGTTCGCCATCGCAGGGAAGTCGTCGAAGAGCAGCCCGCGGAAATCGCTCAGGCTGAAGAAGCCATCCAGAAGAACGACTTCGCCTCCGCCGAACCTCTGCTGAAAAAGGCCATCGAGCGCGACCCCAAAAACTACCAGGCCTGGTTCGATCTCGGATTCGTTTTCAACCGCCTGGGCCGCGCAGAAGAATCCATTCACGCCTATCGCCAATCGGTCGCTGCCAAGCCTGACGTTTTCGAGTCCAACCTGAACCTTGGTCTCATGCTGGCCCGCTCCAACAGTCCCGAAGCCGAGCCGTTCCTGCGCGCGGCCACCAAGCTCAAGCCCACGGACCACGTTGAGGACGGCCAAGCCCGCGCCTGGCTTTCACTCGGGCACCTGCTCGAAAACACCAAGCCCGACGACGCTCTCGACGCCTACCAGAAAGCCGCCGCGCTCACGCCCAAGGATCCCGAACCCCATCTTTCTGCCGGCCTGCTGCGCGAACGGCGGAAGGACTTCCTCGGCGCGGAAGCCGAATACAAGCTGGTGCTTGCTCTCGATCCGCGCTCCAACGAAGCCGTTATCGGCCTGACCAACATCTACATGAAGTCCAGCCGCATCGCCGAAGCCGAGCCTCTACTGCGCCGCCTCTCGACCGAGTGTCCCGACGATGCCGGCATCCATCTGCAGCTGGGCCGCGTGCTCGCCGCCGAGGGAAAGAAAGACGAGGCCATCCCCGAAATCCAGACCGCCCTCAAGCTCTCTCCCGGCGACACCGACGCACAGCGCGATCTCGCGGACCTGCTGACACAATCCGGAAAACTAGCCGGCGCGGAAAAAATCTATCGCGATTTGCTTGCGGCTCGCCCCAACGACGCCGAACTTCACCAGTTACTCGGCGAAGTGCTGCTCAAGCAGCGCCACTTCCCGGAAGCAGAACAGGAATTCCAGGCCGCAATCAGGCTCAAGCCCGATTTCGGCGTGGCCTATGGCAGCCTGGCCGTCGCCGCCAACGAAAACCAGAACTATCCGCTGGCCATCCGAGCGCTGGAGATTCGCGACAAGCTTCTGCCCGCGACTCCCGTCGCCTACTTCCTGCGCGCCACTGCCTACGATCATCTGCACGACTACAAGCAGGCTTCCGTGTACTATCACCTCTTCCTCGATGCGGCCAAAGGACAGTATCCTGATCAGGAGTGGCAGGCTCGTCATCGCCTGATCGCCATCGAACCCAAGAAACGCTGACCCCTATGCGCCGTCTCCCCACCTGGATGCTTCTCTTCGCCCTCACTGCGGGCCCTGCGGTGGCCAAGGACGAAACCGTGGACGAACTCAAGTTCCGGGTTCAGAACGCCCTGCCCCAGGATCGTCCCGGAATTTGTGTCCAGATCGCGCAGCTGCAACTGCGCAACGCCGACAAACTTTACACGGACGGCAATGTTGAGCAGGCGCGTGCCGCCCTCGACGAAGTTGTCGCCTACTCCGAAAAAGCCCGTGACTCCGCCAGGGAATCCAGGAAACGCTTGAAGAATGTCGAGATCGCGGTCCGCAGGATGGCCGAGAAGCTGAAAGACATCAAGCGCACGCTCGCCTTCGAAGACCAGCCCCCGGTCGAGCACGCCATCCAGCATTTGGAAGAGGTCCGGACCAGCCTTCTCAAGGAAATGTTCAAGAAGGAGAAAAAATGACACGCCGCCACTGCTCTCGCGTGGCCCTGGGGCTGGTCCTGCTGGTCGCCCTCCCACTCTGCGCCCAGCGCCGCCGCGATCCGCTCAATGCGCTGGAAATCAGCCAACTGCGCGATGCCATGCTCGACCCCGACCAGCGCTTAAAGCTCTACGTGACCTTTGCCCGGGATCGTATGAACAAGTTGGAACTAATGCGCGCCGACCCCAAGACCACCGGCCGCGCCCGCCAGACCCACGACCTGCTCGAAGACTTCCTAGCCGTTTACGACGAGCTCAACGACAACGTGGACATGTACGTCGGCCGGAAAGACGACATCCGCAAGCCGCTCAAACTCGTCATTGAAGCCGACACCGAATTCCAGGCCAAGCTGCGCGCCCTCAAAGACGCCGCCAACGCCGACGCCGCCGAAGCCAAACAGTACGAATTCCTCCTCAGCAACGCCATCGAGACCGTCGACTCCAGCGCCGACGAGCACCGCTCGACCGTCACCGAAGTCGAGGCGTACCTGAAGCGCAAGAAGAAGAAATAGTAGTAAGTAGAACTGGTTTCACTGGCTACTGGCTACTGGCAACTGAACTCATGCTACCCTTCCCTCAACGTGTCCCCCAAGCTCGCAGAAATCTTCCAGGAGACCTACCGCGAACTACGCCCGCGGACGCCGCTTCCGCCGATGCAGCTTCGTTTCTATAGTTTCGTCTCCATCAACAACACGATCCGTCTGCGGCAGGGAGAGCTTTACATCCGCGTTTCCGATCTTCTCGAAGGCGCACCCGAACCCGTCTTACGCGCCATCGCGCACATCCTGCTCGCCAAGCTCTACCGGAAGCCCATCGACCGCGCTCAGAGCGCGCGCTATCGCCGCTATGTCGCCAGTCACGACGTCTCGGCCAAGGCCCGTCTCGTCCGTCAGATGCGCGGACGCAAACACATCCACTCCGCACGCGGCCACTACTATCATCTCGATGAGATCTTCGAAGACCTGAACCGGCGCTTCTTCCACGGCCTGATGGGACGCCCCCAGCTTACCTGGAGCCGGAACCACGCCCGCAACCGCCTCGGGCACTACGATCCCGCCCACAACGCCATCGTCATTAGCCGCGTCTTCGACCACCCTCGAGTTCCACGCTATGTGGTCGAGTACATCGTGTTCCACGAGATGCTGCACCTGAAGCACCCCGTCAAACTTCGCGGCAGCCGCCGCTGCGTGCACTCGACGGAATTCGTGGCAGAAGAAAAACTGTTCCCGGCGCTGGAGGACGCCCGGAAATTCCTCAAGCACGTTTAGGGGATACGGCTCCCGGTTTGGCTAAATGGGCTTTCCCAGACCGGCGGCGGCTCCCTCTGTGACCTTGCGCCACGTTCTTTCGTGTGACCTATGTCACATCAAGTGGTGATATCCCGCGTTGACCTGCGCCCGCTTCACCCCGTATCCTATTGATATTGAAATTGAAATTCATTTTCAACTTGGGACAGGTGCTTCCTTAAATGCTCCAGGCCTTTATCATCACCCTCCTCGAGGGCGTCGAAGCCGCCCTCATCGTCGGCATCACCCTGGCGTATCTCGCCAAGATCGGCCGGAACGATCTCCGCAAGTCGGTCTATGCCGCCCTTGGCGTCGCCTTCGTGGGCTCGATCGGCGTCGCCCTGCTCATCTCCCGCCTGAAGTGGAACCAGGACATCTTCGAAGGCTGGGTCATGCTGGTAGCGGCGGCGTTCGTGGTCAGCATGATCATTTTCATGATCAAGACCGGCCGCAAGCTCAAGGGCCAGATCGAAGGCAAAATCGGTCTGTTCGCCCGCAACGACGCCGGGATCGGCCTGTTCCTCTTCGTCTTCCTCATGGTGCTCCGCGAAGGTGTTGAAACCGTCCTGATCCTCTCCGCCGTGTCCCTCAACTCGAGCGAACTGCTGAGCTTCATCGGCACCGGTCTGGGCGTGGTGGTTGCCGTCATGTTTGGCGTGATGTTCGTCAAGGGCAGCGTCAAGATCAACCTGCAAAAGTTCTTCAAGGTGACGACGGCGATCCTGTTCTTCGTCGCCGTCCAGCTTTTGATCGCGGGCCTGCACGAACTCTCCGAAAACGGTGTGCTTCCCTCTTCCCGCCAGGAGATGGCCATCATCGGACCAATCGTCCGCAACGATCTGTTTTTCTTCATCACCATCCTTGTACTAGCCGCGCTCATGGTGCTGTTTGAAATGAAGAGCCGCCAGCCGGCCGAGATCCCCACCGCGGGCGCCGCTCGCCGCAAAGCACTCTGGACCGCCCGCCGCGAGCGCCTCTGGATGGCTTCGGTGTACGTCTGTTCATTCATCTTCATCGTGATGGTCACCGCCGGCTTCATCTATGAGAAGAGCGCCAGCGCACTCTCCCCGGCCGCCGAAGTGACGTTTGTCAACGGCAAGGTCTCGATTCCGCTCAACCAGGTCTATGACGGCGAATTGCACCGCTTCGCTGCCAAAGAAGGCGGAGTCGAAGTCCGATTCTGGCTCTATCAGAAGCCCGACGGCAAAATCGCTACGCTGTTCGACGCCTGCGAAATCTGCGGCCCGGTTGGCTTTTACAAGGGACCGACCGGGATCGTCTGCAAGAATTGCGCCGCGCCCATCAACCCGCAATCGGTTGGCATGCCCGGCGGCTGCAATCCCATCCCACTGCAATCCGAAGTCACCAGCGACGCGGTCATCATCTCGGAGGCGGACGTAGCGGCCGGCAGCCACTACTTCGAGCAGAAATAGATGTTTCCCCGCCTCGTCTACGAGTCGTTCCGCCGCCAGACTCGCCGCAAGCTGCTCGCCGGAGTTGCCATCACGCTGGGCGTAGCCGTCGCCACTGCGATGATCGCCGTCGCCACCGATATCGGCGACAAGATCAACCGCGAACTGCGCAGCTACGGCGCCAACCTGGTCGTCACGCCGCAGGAAGATACGCTCGATGTAGAAATCGGTGGCGTGAATCTGAAACCGCCGAGCGACGGAGCGTTCCTCAACGAAGCTGATCTTCCGAAGATTCGCGGCACGTTTTGGCATCACAACATCGTCGGCTTTTCGCCCATGCTGCCGGTGACTGTGAAGCTTGGCCGCGGCGCCGACGCGAAAGACGCCACGCTGGTAGGCACCTACTTCAACAAAGCTCTCCGCTTCGGCAAAGACGACTTCACCACCGGCGTGCGGATCACGCATCCCTGGTGGAAAGTGGAAGGTTCGTGTGGGGACGGGCACCTCGGCCGTGCAGCCCAAGTACAGGTCGCTGGAGCGACAGGCGCCCCCGCCCGTCCGGCTGGACCCAACGACTCGTGCGGATGGCCGGATGACACTTCTCAGAATGTGCTCCTCGGCGAACGTCTGGCCGCAAAGCTAGGCAGGAAGCCCGGTGATTCGATCGAAGTCTCCGGACGTCAGCTGACCATCTCCGGCATCCTCTCCACGGGCGCCACCGAAGACGATCAGGTCGTCGCTCCGCTTTCGGTTGCACAAGAGATCCTGGGCAAGCCCGGCGCCGTACGCCGCGTCTACGTCAGCGCGCTAACCAAACCGGAAGACGCCCTCTCGCGCCGCGACCCCAAGACCATGAACCCGGAATTATTCGATCGCTGGTACTGCTCGCCCTACGTGCAGTCGATCGGGTACCAACTGCAGGAAGCAATCCCGCACTCGCACGCCGAGCAGATTCGCCAGGTTGCGCAAAACGAAGGCACGGTGCTTTCGCGCATCAAGGGACTGATGCTGCTGGTTACGCTCGCCGCGCTCTTCGCCTCGGCGCTCGCTGTTTCTGCTGCGATGGCGACCGCCATCTTCGAACGCCGTGTCGAAGTCGGATTGATGAGAGCTCTCGGCGCCGGCAGCTTCGCCGTGGCTGCTCTCTTCTTCGCAGAAGCTCTGCTACTGGCGATTATCGGTGGCGTCGCCGGCTTCGGTGCCGGATCGCTGCTCGCCCGCCAGATTGGCCGCTCAATTTTCAACTCCCAGATCTCGATCGAGCCGGTGCTCTTCCCCGTCATCTTGGCGATAGCCGTCTTCGTGACGTTTGCCGGAAGCGCCGCCGCCATCCGCCGCGCTGTGAAATTCGACCCGGTCTTCGCTCTGCGAGGTGAAGCATGAGCGCTTCTCCCAGCACCGTGCATACGCCGCAGCAAGTCGCCGGCCGTCGAGCAAAAGCCCCGCACACCTCGATGTTCGTGCGCATGCTCATTCGTGCCGCCGTGCTCCGCCGCGGACGTGCCGCCTCTGCTCTACTCGCCATGGTCGTGGCTGCCGCCGTCGCTACCGCAATGATGAACCTCTACGTGGACGTGCAGGCCAAGCTCCGCACCGAATTTCGCAACTACGGCGCGAACGTAGTCGTGGTGGCGAAGGAAAGCAATTCGCTTCCAGCCGATGCGCTTGCCAGAGTTGAATCGTCGCTCGGCTCGAAGACGCTCGCCGTTCCCTTCTCCTACGCGGTGGCACGTACCAAAGACGGCCAATCCGTTGTCGTCGTTGGCACCGACTTCAACCGCGCCCGTCAGCTGAACCGTTGGTGGAATGTGAGCCACTGGCCGAACGCTTCACCGCCCAGCAGCCCATCTGCGAAGGTCGCACCGACAGTAGTCACCGGCCAAGCAGCCCCGAAGGGGCGCCAGAATACAGCCCACGGCGCAAGCCGTGGGTTAGCGACGGAAACGATGCAAGCCTCGGAGGGGCGACAGACAGCGCCCGTCGAAGCTCTCGTCGGCATGCGCGCCGCCACCGCCGTCACTCCCGACCGCAAGCCCTTCGAACTCACCTTCCAGGGCCGCACTCTGCAACTAAGTCCCGCGGGCCTCCTCCAAACGGGCGCCAGCGAGGACAGCCGCATCTATCTCGACCAATCTGAATTCCAAACCTGGACCGGCGTCGCGCCTTCGACCATCGAAATCGCCGTCAACGGCTCCAGCGAAGAGATCGAGCAAGGCATCAAGCAACTCACGCGGGCCCTGCCCACCGTCGACGTCCGCCCCGTCCGCCAGATCATGGAAGCCGAAGCCAACGTGCTGAACAAGACGCGCGCCACACTCTACGCCGCCGCCACGCTCATCGTGCTGACCGCCGCGCTGTGCGTGCTCGCCACCCTCATCGGATGGGTCTTTGACCGCCGCCGCGACTTCGCCATCATGAAAGCCCTCGGCGCTTCCGAACGACTGGTCAACGGATTCTTCGCCGCCGAAGCCGCCGCCCTGGGCGCGATCGGCGCGGTGCTCGGCTTCGGGATCGGCATCGGCGTCGCCGCCTGGATCGGACGCGTCAACTTTCATGCGCCCGTGGTCCCGCGCTTCAGCGTGTTCCCGTACGTGCTCGCCGGCAGCATCGCCGTGGCGCTCATCTCGGCGGTCCTGCCCATTGGATTGTTGCGCCGCGTGCAGCCCGCGCTCATACTGAGGGGAGAGTGAAATGATTCAGCTCAAGAACGTCAGCAAGCACTATCCCGCTAAGGAAGAAGAGAAGAACGGCGGCCGCATCCGCGCGCTCGACGAGATCTCTCTCTCCATCGCCCCCGGCGAGTGGGTTGCCATGATGGGTCCCTCCGGCTCGGGTAAGAGCACCATGGTCAACCTGATCGGCTGCCTCGACCGCCCCACCTCGGGCGAGATCTGGCTCGACGGCGAAAACGTCGCCGGCTTCAGCGCTGCCGACCTGAACCGCGTGCGCGCGGAGAAAATCGGCTTCGTCTTCCAGCAGTTCCACATGATCCCGTATCTCACCGCCGTCGAGAACGTGATGCTCGCGCAGTACTTCCACAGCATGACCGACGAGAAGGAAGCACTGGACGCCATCGAGCGCGTCGGCCTGAAAGACCGTGCCTGGCACCTGCCTTCGCAGCTTTCCGGAGGCGAGCAGCAGCGCGTCTGCATCGCGCGCGCGCTCATCAACGATCCCAAAATCGTCCTCGCCGACGAGCCCACCGGCAATCTCGACGCCTCGAACGAAGAAATTGTCCTGCGTCTCTTGCGCGAACTCCATCAGCAAGGACGCACCATCGTCATGGTCACCCATGACCCGGTCGTAGCCCGACTGGCCGACCGCCGTGTTGAACTCCACCACGGCAAAATCGCCGCCCAGGAAGTCTTCGCCATGGCGGACGAAGAGCAATTCGACGAGGTGCTGGAAGAATTGTTCGCCTTAGAAGAGAACGGGGAAATCGCTGAGATTGACCGCATGGAAGTCCACGGTGCCCTTCCCGTTTCCATTGCCGTCGAGAAGATGGCAGCCATGGGGCTGGTCGCGACCCAGCCGCATCCACCGGTTTCGCACGACCACAAACCGTTCGTGAACCCCTGTCACGACGCGCTCAAGCCCGCCGGCGTCTCTGTCGGAGACGGCTCGGCTATCGTCGCCCTCACCGTTCGCGGACGCCAGCGCGCCGCCGACATCATCCGCCGCCACCGCCTCGCCGAGCGCCTCTTTACCGACTCGCTCGCCATGGACAGCGAAACCGAAATCGAGCAGCAGGCCTGCAAGTTCGAGCACATCCTCTCGTCCGAAGCCACCGACAAGATCTGCACCTTCCTCAACCACCCGCGCACCTGCCCCCACGGCTCACCCATTCCGCCCGGACCGTGCTGCGGACGCCAGGCGGAGCCCGCGCGCACCTCCGCCGCCATGTCGCACCAACAATAGTTTTTTTCGATTGTCATCCTGAGCGAAGCGAAGGACTTGTTTTTGTGTGTAGCGCCAGCGCCCTCGCCGGCCGCTATTTCTTCCCAAAAAACTTCCCCACTCCGACCCGCACCTGCACCGTATTGATTCCCGGATTCGGCACCGTCAGTCCCGCGTTCGAAA
>JACQDD010000076.1 GCA_016201265.1 Terriglobales bacterium
ACGCTGGAGATGATCAAGTGGGAGCACTCCATTTTTGCGCTCCCGTTTGCGCTCTGCGGTGCGATGCTGGCCGCAGGCGGATTGCCAGCGTGGCATCAACTTGCCTGGATCATTGTCGCCATGGTTGCGGCGCGGTCGGCGGCTATGGCCTTCAATCGTCTGGCCGACACGAGCTTTGACGCGGCCAATCCTCGCACCAGCATTCGCGCTTTGCCGGCGGGTCTGCTGACCCTAGGATTCGTGAGCACATTTGTCTTAGTTTCCTGCGGGATTTTTGTGCTGGCAGCCTCGCAGTTGAACCGCTTGACCCTGATGCTATCGCCGGTGGCTCTCGCGGTCGTGCTGTTGTACTCGTATTCAAAGCGATTCACACGTTTCTCGCACCTGTTCCTGGGGTTCGCTCTAGGCATCGCCCCCGCTGCTGCCTGGATCGCTGTTCGCGGTTCGCTCGACCCGCGGATTTTACTACTGACCGCAGCCGTCACCTTCTGGGTGGGCGGGTTTGACGTGATCTACGCCTGCCAGGACTATGAATTCGACCGCAGCCATGGATTGCACTCGCTGCCGCGTCACATGGGAATCCATACTGCGCTGTGGATTGCGCGCTCCTTTCATATTGCGATGCTCGGCCTGCTGGTGGCGCTGGTGCTGGTTTTTGGACTGGGCAAGCTGGCGGTGGTGGGAGTGATCGCAGTAGCTGCGCTCTTGGCATACGAGCATTCCCTGGTACGCCATGACGACCTGAGCAAACTGAACGCGGCGTTCTTCACTATGAATGGCGTGATTTCGGTGGTCTTCTTCCTGTTTATCGGCGCCGATTTGCTGCTTCGAATTTGAAGAAAACGGAGCCGCTGAAGCCACATGGCAGTGTGATCGAATCCCAGGCGCTGGGGTATCATAAAAGCGATGGCAAGCGCGCATCCATTCCAAACTGACGATCCGCGTCTTCATCCGATTAAGGACAAGGTCCTTGCCGGAGCCCGCCTGAACGAGGCCGACGCTCTGACTCTGTACGCGACCGGGGACATCCTCGCCGTGGGCTGGTTGGCCAACTGGGTGCGTGAGCGGATGCACGGCGACAAGGCGTATTTCAATGTCAATCGCCACATCAATCCAACGAACGTGTGCGTGGCGGCGTGCCGCCTCTGCGCGTTTGGCCGTAAGAAAGATACTCCCGGCGCCTACACCATGGCACTGGAAGAGGCCTTCCAGACGGCGGCGTCGGGGTACTCGGAAGCAATCACCGAGTTTCACATTGTCGGCGGCCTGCATCCTGACCTGCCGTTCCAGTATTTTCTGGACCTGGTTTCGGGATTGAAAGAGCGCTTTCCACACGTACACATGAAGGCTTTTACCATGGTGGAAGTCGCCTACCTGGCGAAGCGGGCGAAGCTCTCGATCCGCGAGACGCTCGTGCAGATGAAAGAGGCCGGCGTAGACTCGCTGCCCGGTGGTGGGGCCGAAATCTTCGCCGACCGCGTACGGCATATCATCTGCGACCACAAGATTGACGGCGATCAATGGCTCGACACCGCGCGCCTGGCCCACCAGATCGGGCTGAAATCGAACGCCACCATGCTCTACGGCCACATCGAAAACGACGAGGACCGCGTAGACCACCTGCTGAGGCTGCGCGCTCTGCAGGATGAGACCGGTGGCTTCCAGACATTCATTCCGCTGGCTTTCCATCCCGCGAACACGCCGCTGCAGCACCTGCCCACGACCACCGGCATGCTCGACATCAAGCAGATTGCGGTCAGCCGCCTGGTGCTCGACAATTTTCCTCATGTCAAGTCTTACTGGCAGATGATGACGCCGAAAATTGCGCAGATCTCGCTGCGTTTCGGGGCGGACGATATTGACGGCACGGTGGTCGAGGAGAAGATTTATCACGATGCGGGCGCGACCACTCCCCAGGGTCTGCGGCGGCAGGACTTGATTCGCCTGATCACGGAAGCGGGACGCGAGCCGGTCGAGCGCGATACTCTGTACCGGCCGGTTACACGAACGGAGACGTCGTTCACCGTCTCTGTGTAAGTGGGGTTGTAGCCTGTCGCCAACCCCCGTAATAACAGTGTGAGCAAAGCCCCCTAAGATAGTTATTGGGCATTGATCCATTGTGGAGTACCATCGCTCTGTCCTGGAGCGAATCGTGCGAAACCTCAAGTTCTGCCTCGTATTTGGTTGCGTCGTTTTTTGTTCCCGCTTCAGTTTCGCCGGTGATCCCCAGTGGGTTGAAGTGCGGTCGCCAAACTTTTCCGTGATTACCGATGCCGGCGAAAAGCGCGGGCGGGATGTGGCGCTCCATTTCGAGCAGATGCGTTCGGTATTCGGCGCTCTCATGACGAAGGCGAACGTCAATCTGTCGGTGCCGCTGCAAATCGTGGCGTTCCGCAATACGAAGGAAATGCGCCAAGTGGCGCCCATGTTCAACGGCAAGCCAACGGAAGTGGCCGGTCTGTTCCAGGGTGGCGAGGATCGCAGTTTCATCATGCTCGATATGTCGGTCGAGAACCCGTGGTCGGTGGTGTTCCACGAATATGCGCACCGGCTGATGGACGGGAATCTCGAGTTCCGGACCGATCCGTGGTTCGAAGAAGGGTTTGCCGAGTATTTTTCCAGTATTGAAGTGGACAATAAGGAAGCACGCGTCGGGAAGATTCCAGCGGAGACCTACGAGATCCTCCAGTAGCTCGGCATGATGAAGGTAATGGACCTGTTCCGCGTGCAGCAAAACACCAAGACTTACAACGAGACCGGGGACCACCGCACCACGTTTTATGCCCAGTCCGGGCTGGTGATGCACTACCTCTACGACAACCTTCTGATTCCGAAGCTTGCTGTGTATTTCGATGCCCTGAAGGTTCAGAAAAAGCCGGTCGATCAGGCAATTCAGACGGCGTTTGGAATGCCGCCGGAACAGTTCGACAAGGTTCTGCGCAATTACTTGAGTAGTGGGCGCTACCGTTACTATCCGATTCCAACACCACCGGGAATTGTGGCCGCGCAATTCACTGTGGCTCCGGTGAGTCTGGCGGACGCCCGGGCCGTGCTGGCTGACATCCACGCGCACTCGCCCGACCACAAAGACCAGGCTCTGGCCGAGTTTCAAGACGTGCTCAAGATGGACCCGAACAACGCGTCCGCACTGCGGGGTGTCGGATACGCCTACCTGCAACAGCGAGACCTCGAACACGCCGCGGAATACTTCCGGCGGGCGGCCGAGCGGGACAGCAAAGATCCCCGAGTCCACTATTACTACGCCATGCTACTGAACCTGGGAGGCCCCCAGGACGAGGCGAAGGCGGCTGAAATCAAGAAAGAGCTGCAGACGGCCATCGCGCTGGATCCCAAACTGGCGGACGCTTATTCGCTGCTGGGTTTTGCGCAGGCGTTCTCGGGCGAGCCCGAGAAGGGCATGGAGACCATGAAGAAGGCCCTCGAGTTGGCTCCGCGGGAGGAACGCTATCAGTTCAACCTCGCGAACATCTACATGGTCAACCATAAGTTAGACGAGGCGATCGCGATGTTCCGGAGTCTGGCCGGCAGCGGAAATCCGGAAGTTGCCATGCGCGCCAGCCAGGCGCTGGCCCAGGCGGAGAACTTCAAAGCGCAGCCGCGGACATTTGAGTTGCGCCTCGAAAACCGAACGTCAGAGAGCACGCCTCCGTCGCGGGATTCCTCCGAACATGAGGCGGCAACCAAGGTGGAGGTTCCTGTCCCGGCGGCGGTGCGCTTCGTGAAAGGCAAGCTTGTTAGCGTCGATTGTTCCGCCGCCCCCCAGGCATTGCTGAGCGTAACCTCCGGCGCCAGGTCCCTGAAGCTGCGTGTGCGCGATAGCGGTCATGTCGTCCTGATCGGGGCCGACGAATTCTCCTGCGACTGGAAGAACCGGGCCGTGGCGATCAACTATCGCGATCGCCCGGATGGTGAAGGCGACGTGGTTTCGGTAGAGGTTCAGTAGACGTAACTTCGGGGGCGGAAGCGCATCTAACCACCATGGCAAAAGAGCACACAGCTGTGTTTGGCGGGGGATGTTTTTGGTGTCTTGAGGCCATTTTTCAGCGTCTCACCGGCGTGAGCCACGTCGAGTCCGGCTACATGGGCGGGCAGGTTGAGAATCCGACCTACCGCCAGGTTTGTGGCGGCGATACCGGGCATGTGGAAGTTGTGCGGGTCACGTTCGATCCCGATGAGATCAGCTTTCGCGAACTGCTGGACGTGTTCTTTACCGTGCACGATCCAACCACTCTGAACCGGCAGGGAAATGATGCCGGCGAGCAGTACCGTTCGGTGATCTTCTGCAACGACGATGAACAGCAGCGGGTTGCGGAAGAGACGATAGCGAAGTTGTCTGCCACCAAGTCCTTCCCGGAGCCGATCGTCACGGCGGTCGAGCCGGCGTCGAAGTTCTATGTCGCCGAGGACTACCACCAGAACTACTACAACGAAAACTCGCGGCAGCCGTACTGCATGTTGGTAATCTCGCCGAAGCTGGCGAAGTTCGAAACGAAGTTCGCGGAGAAGACGCGGGCGTAATCAGGCAGCTTCCGGGTCGTTTTCGGCACGGGTTACAGCAGTCGCTGGCTCCGCTCTTTCGTCGAGCAACAAGCGCCGCAGAGTGCGCAAGTCATTCAGCACGCGGCCGCTGCTGTGCAGATGCTGTTCCAGCTTTTCCAGCTTGCAGTGAACCAGTCGTAGCGCCTCGAGCCGCCGGTCAGGCTTCGCTCCCGACGCGGCGACAAGATCCGTCGCAATATCCTGGCGTGCGTCGGTTATGGCTTCGAGCAGCAGCCGGACGTATTCGTGAGCATTCTCGACGCTGTCAAAAGGAGTCTCGGGTTGCCTGCCCACGATTGGTCCTTCTTGTTTAGGGAATGATGGCGGAGAGGGTGGGATTTGAACCCACGATACCCGTTAAGGTATGTCCGCTTTCGAGGCGGATCGTTTCAACCACTCACGCACCTCTCCGGAAGCAGTAGTCAGTAGCCAGTAGTCAGCAGGAACCTGAACCTATCGAACGACTAACGACCGGCGACTAGCGACGTTTCTTAAAGAACTCCTGCAGGATTTCCGCTGAACGGCCTGCCAGCACCCCACTACGAACGTCCATCCGATGATTCAGTTGCGGGTGATTCAACACCTGCAGGACCGAATGGACGGCGCCTGCTTTGGGATCGTCGGCGCCGTACACCAGGCGGCGGATGCGGGCATGAACCAGCGCGCCCGCGCACATGGCGCACGGCTCAATTGTAGCAAACAGCTCGCAGTCGCCCAGACGGTGGTTACCGACGTTGACACCGGCGTCACGCAGGGCGACGATCTCGGCATGGGCGGTGGGATCGTTGTCCGTGAGATTGCGATTCCATCCGCGACCGACGACTTGGTCTTCACAGATTACAACCGCGCCTACCGGCACTTCTCCCATCTCCAGTGCTCGCTGGGCGCAGCGGAGGGCCTCTTCCATCCAGAGTTCGTCGTTGGAAACCAGTTGTCAGCCGCCGGTGGCCAGTTGCCAGAAAACAGTTCTCAGTTCTCGGTGCCCAGTTCTCAGTCGCGGAGGTACGGGAGCGCGCAGAACTGACAAGTCACATTCTAGTGGGAGGGCGACGGGCAGGGAAATCTGTGCGAATGGAGGGTGGCTTCTTCAGATGATCCGCAGTACGGTGCGGACCACTTCCGGTACGACCGCGTGGACCACCTGGGGGACAACCGTCGCCACCACGCAGCGGGTCACGACCAGCGCGGGCAGGGCAATGAGGGCCCAAACTGCGGTCGGCAGATTGGCGAGGTAGGTTTTCATAACCATGTCCTGTGTCCTGATACGTAGACGGCTGGGAAGAAGTTCCGTGAGCAAAACCCCGTCGTTGGTCGTTGGTCGCTGGTCGCTGGTCGCTGGTCGTTCGCGACGAGAAACCAGAAACCAGCAACTAGCAACTGGCTTTGGGGGGTTCTGGCCACTGGCCACTGACAACTGCAGTGGTATCCTAGGCAGGTTATGGGAATGACCGAGATCGTCCGGAAAGTGTTTCTCGTGGACTTGCTCCAGGGGCTGAAAGTGACCTTCAAGTACCAGCACCCCAAGGAGATTTACACCGAGCAGTATCCGCTGGAGCGGCCGCAGGTGGCGGAACGTTACCGGGGCGCGCCGCGGCTGAACGTGAACCCCGACACGGACGAAACACTCTGCATTGCCTGTGATCTGTGCGCGCTGGCTTGTCCCGAAAACCTGATCGTGGTGTCGAGCGAGCGCAACGAGAAGACCCGCCGCAAGGAACTCACCAACTTCACCTACGACCTGAGCCGCTGCATGTTCTGCGGCCTGTGCGAAGACGCCTGCCCCACCGACGCCCTCGAGCTCACCCAAGACTTCGAGCTGGCCAACTATTCCCGCGAAGGCATGATCTGGGATCGTGAGACGCTGGAGAAGGGCCCGCTGCCCACGGTGTACAGGAAGTAGTTCGGAGTTCGTAGGTCGGAGTTCGCAAAACCTTGCCAGATTCCCGATAAGCGGAGTTCTTTTCGTGCCGAAAGTCACGAACTACGAACTCCGAGCGACGAACTACTGGTTTTACTCCGGCAGCAATGGCAACCCCTGAATATTCCACGAAATGTGATGCACGGCGTTGTTGGTAGCGAGGATGGCGGACTTGCCCGGTGCAAAAGCAAGTCCCACGAGCCCCTGGCCGGAGACTTCCAGACTGGCTTTGCCGTCGGGCGTGATCTTCACGATGCCGCGCTTGCCGGTCAGCGACGCGGCGACGTAGAGATTCCCTTCGGCGTCGAAGGCCAAGCCCTGCGGACGTCCCAACCCGCGGTAGAACACTGACACGCTGCCGTGCTGGTCGACCTTGTGAATGCAGTCGAAACTCGACGTCGTCGGCCCGGTCACGAACAAATCGCCGTGCGGGCCAAAAGCGAGGTGATAGGCGGAGACACTTGGCTCGAGCGTGGCGAAAACGAAAATCTGCCGGTCGGGAGCGATCTTGAAGATGGTTCCGCTGCGGTCGCCGACGTACAGGTTCCGTGCGCGGTCGAAAGCGATTCCGGTCGCGACCCCCATGCCCTCGGCATAAGACGACATGGTGCCGTTGGGTGCGACCTTATATACCGTTTCGTCGTGGCGCGATGACACGTACATCTGGCCTTCGCGGTCGAAGGCGATCGCGGTCGCGTTCATCATCTCGTTCAGGAACGGCTTGACCGCGTAGTTGGTGTCGATCTTGAAGATCGCAACTGGGACCTTCTGTCCGCGCGATCCGGAGAAGGTGACGTAGATGTTGCCCTCATGGTCGAGGGCGGGATTGGTGACGGGATGCAGGTTGTCGGCGACGGGGACGGCAACCTTGATGGAATGGGCGTTACTGACATGGCCGTTGGTGCCGACGACTACTGGTCCGGAGACGGCGCCTTCGGGCACGCGCGCGATCACGAAATCGTCGGAACTGATCAGGACCGAGCCTTCCACCTCTCCGAAGTGCACGCGCGGACGGCGCAGTTCAGGCGGACGCAGGCCTCTGCCCACGATGCGGACTTCGCCTCCCGGCAGGGCAAAGCTGGGCGCGACCGCCTCGATGTGCGGCTTGCCGTTCACGTTTTTCTTGCCCAGCAATCGGTCGGAAATACCCATGCGTGTTGTTCCGGCAGGAGTTGGCCGTTCACCCTATTAGAAGTCGAAAGTGCAGCAACAGATGCATGATTGCGAGGGCATACAGCCCAGCGGCCAGGTCATCCACCACGATTCCGAAGCCTTCCGGCAGGGGCTCCAGTTGCCGCACCGGGGGCGGCTTCAGAATATCGAAGACACGAAAAAGTATAAGGCCCGCGAGAAAGGTTTTCCAACCGAGCGGGACGGCGATCAGGGCGACCAGTTGGCCGGCGACTTCGTCGATCACGACAAATTGCGGATCTTTCAAGCCGGAAGTGCGCGACACGCGGGTAGCAGCAGGGATTCCGATCAATGTGACGACGGTGGCGACTGCGATTGTTGCCCAGGTGCGGTTTGCGGGCGGGATGTGCCAGCTGACAAGTGCCCACAGGATGACGGCCGCGACCGATCCCCAGGTTCCTGGGCCCGGCTTCAGGCGGCCTGCGCCGAAGAAGGTGGCGACCAAGGTGGCCCAGAGCGGCGGGCGGGGGCGAGGCACCCCCGCGACAGCCGGCGAGGCGCCGGCGCTACGGTCGGGTTGCGTGGTGGCTTCGGGTGCGGGTTTCACGATTCTCGATCCGGATCGTCTGGGTTGTTGTCTCGGATTGCTTCGTCGGCATCTGGTACCGGCGATGAAATCACATAGGCACCGCTGGCCCATTTGCCCAAGTCAATTCCGCGGCAGCGTTCGCCGCAGAAGGGGAAGTCCGCGTCCGTGCGCGTCACCGGCTTCTTGCAGATAGGACAGCGGAGCTTGAGTGGGCGCTTGCGGGGCATAGGCGATTCGCGGCTCCTGGCTACTATAAGGTATCGCATGGGGAAGCCGAGCAAGGCTTTGCGAAGATCGCAGTCTCGCCAACTGCGGTCTCAGCCGCTATATTGGTTTCGCGATGACAACCAGGTCGTTCGACCTCGCAATACAAAATCCTGCGGGCGAGACGGAAAAGCACGCCTCCAATCGGCTGATGTGCCTTGATATCTACCGTGGGCTCTGTGTTGCGGGCATGATCCTCGTAGACAATCCGGGCAACGATACCAAGGCCTACTGGCCCATCATGCACGCGCAGTGGAACGGCTGGACACCGGCAGACTTCATTTTTCCATCTTTTCTGTTTCTCGTCGGCGTTTCGATCGCGTTCTCCTTCTCCTCGCGACTTCAGCGCGGTGAGTCACGGACGCAAATCCTGTTTCACGTTTTCAAGAGAAGCTTGATTCTGATCGCCATTGGCCTCTTTGTAAACGCTTCGCCGCTCATCGGTTTCGATCTCCACAGTTTTCGGTTCTTAGGTGTAACGCAACGCATTGCGCTCTGTTATCTGGCGGCGGCAATTCTGGAAGATGGGTATCTGCTTCACTCACCAAACCCCTACAGATTGTGGTTTCGGGTTGGTTTTAACTCCGGGGTGAAGGATCCGAGCCAGGGGAACGGGCTCGGCTACCAACGCTTGCTGCACGAGGCGGAAGAAGAGCTTGCCG
>JACQDD010000077.1 GCA_016201265.1 Terriglobales bacterium
AAACAGGCTATTCGCGTCGCCGCTGGCCGCCGAGAACACAACGGTGTTGGTGGCCGTCAACCAACACGCTGGCCTTGGGACAAACACGGGCACTGATCGGAGACCGGCCTGGACCAACGTTTCGAACGCGCCGGTTCTGAGCGCGCCGCCTCCATTTGGGGCGACGAGCCACCAGTCGATGCTGGAGCTTTCGTACGCCTTCGCCGAGGTGTATCCGACCAGCAGCAGGTTCTTCCCGTCCGGGGACCAGATTGGATGGCGAGCAGCCGTGAAATTCGGCCCCACCCGCTGCGGCGGGCCTCCGGCCACGGGAACCACCCAGACGGCGCCGCTCCCAGGTACCGCGGCGGCCACACTTTCGGCGCCAACCCAATATGCCACTTGCGAGCCGTCCGGCGAAAACTTCGGATTCAAACCGTCCCGCGCCACTAACCGGGCCTCTCCGCCAAACGTGGGGATCTCGTAAACACCTCCGCCATCCCGGTTCGACCGAAACACGACCTTGCCGCCATCCGGCGAAAAATCCGGTGTTCGGTTGCCCGCGCCATCCGTTGTCAAACGGATGGGCTGGCCGCCAGCAACCTGCTTCACGTAGAGATCCCGCTGGCCATCCAGGCTGCGATCGGAGGAGTAAGCCACCAGCTTGCCATCGGGAGAAAGTGCGGCGTCGGTGGTCAGGCCGGAATCGGATGTCAGCCGTGTGACAGACGCCTCCGAGGACGTCCCCGCCCCGCGCTCGCCTCGCGGGAACCACCACGTCACACCCGCCGCGAGCGCTGCCAGCGCAACGGTAAGCGGCGCGGCTACCGTTATCCAGCGGCGGCGTGCCGGAGCGGCTCCGGCCGGCAGCGCAGCCGCAATCCTGCCCGACCCGGACTCTTCTTTCAACTCCTCCAGCAAGGTTTTCACATCTTCCATGTGCTGGAAGCGGCGAGCGCGATCCTTGCGCAGGCAGTGCAGGATGATTCTTTCCAGCTCGTGGGGCACGGACGGCGCGATTTCGCTAAAAGGCTTCGGCTCCCTGTGCAGAATGGCTGATAGCGTCGCTATCTTCGCCTCGCCCTGAAACGCCCGCACGCCGGTCACCAACTCGTACAGCACCGAGCCGAAGGAGAAAATATCCGACCGTGCATCGACCTTCTTTCCCTCGGCCTGCTCGGAAGTCACGGGGCCCATTGAAAACACGCAACTTGTTGATTTTTGGATTGTCCAGAAGATCCAAAAGGTCTAGAAGATCGCCCTACACACACGTAAAGACACACGCGGGGCTTATCATAAGTCCGCAACGTCAGCCAACGGGCTTCCTGCGTCGCTGTCGCTGCGGTGGCAGGGGCGCGCGCATGAGGGCCGTTCTGTACATTAGAGTCTCGACTCAGGATCAAGACCGCGGGCTGCAACTCCGCGAACTCCCTCAGCATGCTGAGCGCCATGGCATGCCGATCGTGGGAATCTATCAAGGGCAACAATATAGTTGACAACTCACCACCCACGGCGGTACGGCTAGCCGTGGCGTGACAGGCCCGACAGTCAGGAAGGTTTCTTCGCCCGCTTCCGTTCGTGTGCCCGCTTCACTCGCGCCTCTTTCTTCAGGAGGTCAACTTTTGATACCGTCAGTACCATGTGGAGGGCATTGCTTAGCCGCTCTGATGGTGTATCGCCCGGTACGTTCGGTGCTGGTGAAGGTTTCATTGTCAGAATGGACCTGCGTTCATTTCATCAAGCATCTTGAAAGTATCGAGACATCTCACGTTCAAGGTTTTACATTCAGAGCTTCCAGTTCCTTGATGAGTGCCGGAATCTGTTTGTATCCCTGGACCCGGCGGAACCGTTTCTCCGCGACCAACAGCCCCGACCCCACCCAGCGCTTCCGCTCGTCGCCGCCGTGCCACCGTTTCACGTTCCTGCAAACCTGCTCGACAATCGAGAACGCCGACTCGATCACATTGGTGCTGGCCAGGCTCTTCCGCAATGGCATCGGCAGGTGAAGCCGATGCACGGTCAGAGGCTCCTCCAGCCCTTCCCCCAAACTCCGTGCCGCACTCGGATTCAACTCCATCAGTTCGCGATGCAGCGCGTTCAGGGATTGCTTGGCAGCCGCGTAATCTTCCAGCGCGTAGGCGGCATTCAGCTTCTTGGCCACAGCCGCCTTATA
>JACQDD010000093.1 GCA_016201265.1 Terriglobales bacterium
GACCCGCGAATATCAGAGTGATCAACCGTCGCATTTGCCTCTCTCCCTGCTACCGGCTCTGCATCTGTAATTGGCCCAAGCCCCCAACCAGGCGACAACAATTAAAACAGGACTTGACAGGGTCGTCCCATATCAGAACTCGAATCGCAAGCCCAGTTGTGTGCGACGGCCATAGGTGTTCTGCAACTGATTGGTCGACCGTCCGAAGGTACTGGAGAACACGTTAGTGCTGGGATCGCCCCAGGTGATGTTGTTCAGGGCATTGAACGTATCCATTCTCAGTTCGAAACGGTACCCCTCGGTGATATGAAATGCCTTCACCAACGAGGCGTTGACGACCAGTTGCCCCGGTCCTGTAACACCGGGATACAGCCAGGGGTTGGAGCGTGGCGTGTAAGCCGGGAGCTGAGAGAAGACCGAGGTGTTGAACCAGCCGTTGGGACCGGGGTTAGACACGTGCGGGTCCCCGTTCACCACCAGACCGCCGAACTGCATGAAGCGACCCGACCGCCAGGTCAGCAGCGGGGTCAGTTCCCATCCGCCCACCAAGGCATCCAGCAGGCGTGGCGCCTGGTTCATGTAGGCTCGGCCCTTGCCAACCGGAATTTCCCATGAGCCGGCCAGCGAGAGACGATGACGCGATGCGGGTGAGTCAATATAGGTGTACTGCTGAGCGTAGATGGCGCGGTCGTCGTAGTAGCGCCCGTCCTGCTCATAGTGGTAGTTATACCCGAACAGCAGGGAATAGCCGTTGGAGAAGTTCTTCAGGAGCTTGAACTGCAACGACTGGTACTTCATGTTGCCGCCCGGCTGACCGTCGATGACTGTGATGTTGCCATATTGGGGATACGGCTTCATCAGCGACAGAATGCTGACGCTCTGCTGATAGCGCAGCGGTCCTGGGAGCTTCTCCACGGGCAGAAGATTGAAGAAGGGGTTCGGAACGTTCTGGTTCACCGCGGCTTTGTTCTGATAGGCGATGTTGGGATCCACCATGTTGATGTTGCGGGCGGTGTCGTAGACAAAGCTGGAGTAGTTCAGGTAATAGGTGACGTCGAGTACCATCCCCTGCGGCAACTGACGTTGCACCGAGAAGTTGAACCGGTCGCTCGACTGTCTCGGACGGTCGGCAGCGTAGTACGTAACACTGTCTCCCAGCCCGGTGTACCGGCCGAGCGTCTTCTGGTAGGCTGGAATCACCGGGTAGGACGCGGAAAAAGGGTTCTGCAGCGTCATTTGCGGGACGCCCAACACCAGCGGAGGGGCTCCCGTGTAGCTTGTGAAGCCGGGAGTGGTGAGGTTGTTGAAATCCGTCGTGCCCGTAATCCACGGGTTGATGTACCGTCCATACGCGGCGCGCAGAGAGGTTTTGTCGTTCAACCGGTAGGCGGCGCCGATGCGTGGCGACCAAGTGCCTTTCCCCGAGCTCCACTGGCCCCGGTTGCCGGCATCGGTGAACTGGAAGGCGCCATTCAAGGTCCAACCGCCCTGGTAGAACTGCCGCACGGCGGCAGGCATCTGGGGCGCATTGGCGCCTTGAAGCTCAGGGATAGGACTGGTGAGGTCGAGCGGCCGGACGGAGCGGTCCTTCTCCTCCCGCCAGGACTGCTCGAACTCATATCTTAAGCCTAAATTCAAAGTCAGTTTGCGACTAATCTTCCAGTCGTCATTCAGGTAGCCGGCGTAGAAGCGGGATGAAGGATTCAGGAAGCTGATCGCCGGCATGGAGGTTGCGCTGGAATCCCAGTCGCTGGGGTTGCCGTTGGTCGGCGCGACCGCGCCGATCAGAAACGTGGCGAAGCCGTCGCCGGAGAGCCTGGTATTCGGGTTCACGTACGTGTTAGCGGTCGGGTTTGCGTAGAACCCGAAGCCCGGATTGCTCAGAATGATCCCTTGGGGAGAACGCTGCCCTCGGGTGTCGAAGCCGAACTTCAGATAGTGGGCGCCTCGCTGCTGCGCAACCTTCACGTCCATGCTGTCCGCGGTCGGACGCTGGTCCCAGTAGCCTCCGCCCGGACCCATGTTGAAGTTCCGGGTGGAGCCGTCGTTGGCGGTGATGGACATGCGCGGCAGCAGAATCGGCACGGACGGGTCCTGGAAGATCTGTTGGTAAAAACTGGAATTGGGCCAGATTTTGCCCCAGCCTTCTTTGGTAAACAGCGTCGCGGGTTGGGCGGCATCGATGAAGCTGTGATACTCGCCGCGCACGTTGATGACGGTTCGGGGGTTAAGGGCGTAGGTCACGTCGCCGGAGACGGAAGTCGCATCCCGCTTGCTGCCACGGTCCGAAACGAAGTAATCCGAGCCCGTGGGATTCGAAGTCGTGATCGGCGTAAGGAAGAGGCTGTAGCGGCCGGAGACCCGCAACTTATCGGTGACGTTGTAATCCACACGGTCGGAAAAGTTCTTGAAGGGGAATTTGATGGGCAAGGCGACCGAGTAGTTGTTCACGTGGTAAGGCCCGATGCCCGCTGAATTGGCCGCCCAGAGTTTGGCGGTGTATCCGGCGGCGACCGGGTCCAGCTTCGACGATGGAATGACGTTGCCCGGATACGGCGTGCGGGTGATGGTGGCGCCGTCGGCCGAGGTCTGGGTGCTCCACGGATCATAAATCATGCGCATCCCGCCGGCAGTGTTCACCGACTGTGAAAAATCCCCCTTCCGTTCCAGGTCGGTGGGCAGCGTGTGGACCAGGGTCTGAGGATCGATCTGCTTCCACCCTTCGTAGGCCACGAAGTTGAACAGCTTGTTTTTCTTGATCGGATGGCCCAGCGTGCCGCCGAACATGTGATTGCGGCCCAGGTTGACGGTTCGAAACACCCGGTTTTCAAGGGCATTGGCCCAAGGATACTGCCCTTGATAAAAAGCGTTCCCATGGTACTTGTTGCTGCCGGATTTGAGCGTGAGACTGATGGCGGAGCCGGTGCTATGGCCATACTCGGCGTCCACGGCGTTCTGCTGAACGTTGACTTCCTGCACCATGTCGGGGGACGGAACGTAGCTGGTCTTGTAGCCAATAGTGACCGACGCGCCGTCCACTTGCAGGTCATTTGTGTAGTTCTGGCCGCCGCCGACCCGCTGCTGGTTCGACCCCCAACTGTGATAGGGCATGTACTCAGAGCCGAAGTCGTTCTTCTCCACCGCCGGGTCCAAGGTGGCTAGCAGAAATGGCGTGCGGTAGATCTGGGGAAGGGCGGAGGTCAGCTTGCTGTCCACGGTCGTCTCGAGCTTGGCCGTGTTGAACTGCACCACAGTGGCTTCGGCCGACACCGTCACCGTCTCCCGGACGTCGCCCGCCTTCAACATGGCGTTCACGGTGATGTCGCCGCGCTGTTGGAGAATCATGTTCTCCTGGACAAACTTGGTGAAGCCCGTGAATTCCACGCTGATCGTGTAGGAGCCGGGCTGCACCAGATCGAACAGGTAATGGCCCGTCTCATTGGTCTGACGAACCGCCGGCACGCCTGTATTGACATTCATGAGGGTGACGGCGGCGCCGGCAATGGCAGCCTGACTCGTGTCCGTGACCGTGCCCTGGATTCTGCCTCGGTATTCCTGAGCGCCAGCCCCAACAGCGAACAGCGCGGCTAATAGGAAAACCAGGCGTGAAGTGTTTCTTCGTACTGTCGACTCGATGGACGACAGCCCTAACTTTGTCCTCATGCCACACCTCCAGAATTGGGTTCTCAACTTGGAGCAGTTCACTTGGTACCTTACGGGCGAGATCTCGTTCCGTGGCATCTAGTGTAAGTCGAAGCCCCGATCTCGGAACGGTTGTGGGGTTGTGTTCGTGTACATAACATGGTATACAACAATTGGTTTTCATGGCCTTGAGCGACATCGAGGTTCGACGGCAGATTGACCGGATTCTGCAGAGCGGGAGCCTGAAAGGGTCGGGTGTACACCGCCAGTTGCTTCGATACCTCGCTGAGAAATCACTGGTCGGCGAGGGGGACGGGTTGAAGGAGTATACCGTGGCCCTGGACGCTCTGGGGAAGCCCTCGACCTACGATCCACGCCACGACTCGGTGGTGCGCATCCAGGTGGGCCGGCTGCGCAACAAGCTTGCAGAGTATTACCAGAATGAAGGCACCGCCGATCCGATACTGGTCAGCCTGCCCAAGGGCAGTTTCAAGGTCCATTTCGAGCAGGCGCGGCCCGATGCAAGGTCCCAGGTCTCCGCCAGATGGCGGAGGGAGTTAATCGCTCTGCGCCTGGGGGTGATCTTGGCGATTGCGTGGGCTGGCTTCGCGACGGCAAGCCTGGGTCGCCTGCATCGTGAGCTGGCGCCCGTGGCCGAGGCGTGGAATCCCGAGCTCCAGGAATTCTGGGCGCCGTTCCTAGAGAGTAAACGCCCTCTCATCTTGTGTGTCGGGACGCCGCTCTTCGTGAGGGTTCCCAACGACGGCTTCTTCCGATCTCCGGCCGCAAACACCTGGGAGGATCTGCAAGAAACACGGCTCTACCGGGCGTTCAAGAAGGAGCTCCCGGGATGGGATAGCATGCCGTGGTACGCCTTCACGGGGGTCGGCGAAGCGAGCGCGGCCTTTCTGGTAGGCAAGCTCCTGGGAACGCGCCGGAGGGAAATCCTGGTCACCAGAAGCAATCTTTTGTCCTGGCAGGAGATCTCCGATACGGATCTGGTGTTCCTGGGCCCGCCGAAGTTCAACCTCCAGCTCCAGGGCATGCCTGTCAAGCAGGAAATCACGGTGGAAACCAACGGCATTCGCATTGTGAATCCGGGCGCCGGCGAGCCTGGGTTTCTCACCGATACCTTTGAACCCGGTCCCCAGTTTAACGGCACGACCCACGCTTTGATCAGCCGAACTCCAGGGTTGTCGGGACAAGGCCAACTGCTGATGCTGGCGGGAAACGGCTCACCCGACACGATGGCCGCCGCGCAATGGCTGACCCAACCATGGCGGGCCAAGGAACTTGCGGGCCGCATCCGTCTTCAGTCGGGGAAGTTGCCGCCGTACTACCAGATTGTGCTCAAAGTGCATTTCAGGAACGGCGTTCCGGTCGAGAGCGGGTACCTTCTGCATCGCGTGCTTCAGGTGCGGTGAGGCCCTCATAGATCGAAGGAATTTCCCAGGGTCTAGCGGGGCTCCTCGATCCGGAGGATCTGATCCGCGGCCACCTGCGACAGGCTCTGCACAGCGCCGCTCGGCCAGCGGACCTCAATGGAGGAGGCGGTCTGCTCGTTGCCCAAACCAAAATGCACGCGGCGGTCGCTGGAGGACATGAAACCGACGCTGGTGGTGACGTGGTTGTACAGGGTGCGGCCGGCCGGCGTGGTGACCTTGAAGCTCGCACCGATGGCGTCGCGGTTGCTCTTGCGGCCGGTCGCCTGGATTAGCAGCCAGTGGTTGCCGTTGTCCGCTGAGTTCAGCAGGATGCGCGGCTTCTGGTTTAGCGATGAGACCACGAGGTCCAGGTAACCGTCGTTATTGAGGTCCACCAACGCCGAACCACGCTGATAGCCCACACGCAGGAAGTCTTTGCCCATCTGCTCCGACACGTCGGAGAACTGCTTGCCCTCGACATTCTCGAAGAGCGTGTCGTGCTGCGCGGAGTTGGCCACCAGGTTATCGACATCGCCGTTGGCGGAAAACAAGTCTTTCCAGCCGTCGTTGTTGTAGTCAATGAAGCCGGCGCTCCAGCCCGAGTAAGCTTCACTCAAACGCACGATCTTGGCGCTGGGTGAGAAGTAGGCGAATGACTTGCCGCCGCGATTGCGGAACAGTCCCCAGATCTGCCCCATCAGGTCGTTGTAGAAGACATCCACCCAACCGTCGTTGTCAAAGTCCTTGACGTCGGAGCCCATAGCCGAGACAGTCGCGCCGCTGTCGTTGTAGGCCACTCCGTACAGCAAGCCCACCTCCTTGAAGGCGCCGTTGCCCTGATTGAGGAACAGGAGATTCCGCTCGGTGTCGTTGGCGATGAAGACATCCGTCCAACCGTCGCGATTGAAGTCGGCGATGCCGATCCCCATCCCCTTGCCGGGAGCGTTTCCGAAGCCTGACCGGTCCGTTACATCCTCGAACTTTCCGCCGCCCAGATTATGGTAGAGCCGCTGGGGGACGCTCGCGTAAGTCTTAGGACTGCAATACATCTCCTGGCTGCCGCGGAGGCACCTGCGGTCGCGCTCCGGCGTCCATAGCGTGTAGTTGGCGACCACCAGGTCGAGGAGACCGTCGTTGTCGTAATCGAACCAGGCGGCCTGCACGCTGAGAGTTTCCGGCGGCTTGGTGCCCAAGCCCGACTGATCGGTTACGTCGGTGAAGGTTCCGTTTCCGTTGTTGTGATAGAGGGCGTTCCGGCCGGCGTCGGCGACGAAGAGGTCGGTGAAGCCGTCATTGTCGTAGTCGCCTGCCGCGACCCCGAAGCTGAAATCGAGCTTCTCCCCGGCTACCCCGGCTTTGGCGGTGACGTCTTCGAACGTACCGTCGCCCTTGTTGCGGAGCAGGCAGCTATGGAACGAGGAGTTGACCTTCTTTAGTTCGGGGAGTTTGGCGCCGTTCGTGAAGAAGATGTCCATCAAGCCGTCGTTGTCGTAATCGAGGATGGCGACCCCTCCGCACATGGGCTGGGGGAAATACTTGCGGCCGGTGAAGTCGTTGTTGGAGATGTAGGAGATGTGGGAGCGAGGCGCGATGTCGGTGAAGTGCGGGCGTTTCGCAGCGGCGCGGGTTGCGACCGGGAAACGCGCAACAAGCCCGGCGGCGGCCCCCGCGAAGGCAACTGCGACGAGTGCGGTCACGGCCGGCAGATCACGCATAGCGGAGAAGGACCGAGACAACGTGTCTCACCAGACCTTCATTATGACCCAAGGGGCGCAACCTGAACTCCCACCTGCACTCCTATCTCAAGATGTGGCGTGGGCTAAGCCCAAGACAACAAGGACCTGCCGCGCGTCCACAGCATGGTCAATCCGATCGACTTCTACGGCTACACGGACACCCGGTCCAAGATTGCACCTCCTGTCCGGGCTACCTGGCGTGGAACGGCTACATCCCAGCCCCTTCAGCAAAGATGACTTCCTCCTAAACTCCCGCGCCGTCGCCCGCCTGCAGGCCACCCATCGAGCCTAGGAGTTTAACCTTATGGACGACTTGAGCGATATTGCCGAATAGTCGCGGTAGGGGCCAGCTTTTCTTGAGCCCGGATCGCTGTCCGCAACCCACGAAGGCGGACCCGATTGCGGTGAAGGACTCGCCAACCGGGCCGGCCCAGAGCGCTAAGGGTATTGTTGCTTGTACCAGGGTGGCGGCGTAACGCGTCTTTCAGGACGCACCATGAGTGCCAATCTGTCACGCGTGTTCTCCGGCTATCCGGGCCACGGTCTCTAACACTACCTCCGGCCGCAAGGGCTTCTGCATCACGGCGTGAGCCCCCAGATGTTCGGCGATCTTCAGTAAGGCGCCGCCGAAGCCGCCGGACATCGCCACCACCTTCAAGTCGGGGTAGTCCCGTCGAAGGCGCTGGAGAGTTTCGATGCCCTCTTGTTCGGGCATGAACAGGTCGGTGATCACCACGTGGACCCGCTGTGCCGCCACGACGGCCAGGGCTTCCCGGCCGTTGGCGGCCTCCAGCACCTGGTAGCCCCCTTCCAGGATACGGCAGAGGAGTTTCCGGATATCCTCCTCATCATCGACCACCAGAACCGCGGCGGATGCGCCGGGCCGGTCCAGCAGCTCGCGAACCTTCCCCGCCAGCGCCACGGGATTGAAAGGCTTTTCCACAAACACCGTATCCGGCGCCGCCAGATCCTCCCTGGCCAGAAATCGGTCGGAGTAACCGGACATGTAGATCACTTTGATTCGCGCGCGGAGGGCCGCCAGCCGGCGAGCCAGATCGGGACCGCTCATGCCCGGCATCATGACATCGGTGAGCAACAGTTGGATGGGGCCGGAGTGCCGTTCCGCGATCGACAGGGCCTCCTCGCCGGACCGGGCCGGCAACACGGCATAGCCGCTCTTCGTCAGCGCGCTATGGACCAGCTTGCGGACGGTCTCGTCGTCTTCGACCAACAGGATGGTTTCGGCGCCGGGCGCCCGCTTGCGGCCGGCGGGCGCGGCTGGGACCGGCTCGGCCGCTTCGGCCGTCAGGGGCAGCCAGACCGTGAAGGTGGAGCCTTTGCCAGGCTGGCTGCGCACGCCGATGCGGCCTCCGCTCTGCTGGACGATTCCGTAGACCGTGGCCAGGCCCAGCCCGGTCCCGCGCCCAGGCTCCTTGGTGGTGAAGAACGGCTCAAAGATCCGAGCCTGGGTCTGCGGGTCCATGCCGATGCCGGTGTCGGAGACGGCCAGCGTCACGCCTTCGCCGGCGTTGGCGGTTTGGATGACCAACAGGCCGCCGGAGGGCATGGCGTCGCGGGCATTGATGGCCAGGTTGAGAAGCACCTGCTCGAGTTGGCCGCGGTCGGCCTTCACGCGGCCCAGGTCCGGGGCCAGGATCTCTTGCAATTCGATGTGCTCGCCGATCAGGCGCCGCAACATCGTCCCCATATCCGCGACCACTGCGTTCAGGTCCAGCACCGCCGGATTCATCAGTTGCTTGCGGCCGAAGGCCAGCAACTGGCGGATCAGGGCCACGGCGCGCTCACCGGCCTTGGCGATCTGCTCGACCTGTTGGCGCAGCGGCTCCTGGCCGGCCAGCTCCTCCAGCAGGAGGTCGCTGTAGCCGTTCATCACGGTCAGCAGGTTGTTGAAGTCGTGCGCCACGCCGCCGGCAAGCTGTCCCACGGCGTCCATTTTTTGAGACTGGCGCAGTTGCTCCTCCAGGCGCCGGCGCTCGGTGATGTCGCGATTGACCGCCACCGCGCCGATGGGGTTCCCCAAGGAGTCCCGGATCAGCGTCACCGAAGCCTGGACGTAGACAGCGGCGCCATCTTTGCGACGCTGGAGCACTTCGCCCTCCCAGCGGCCGTTCTCCATCAAGACCTTCCTCCGGTCTTCGCGGGCGCCGGGACGTTCCTCGGTCCCAAGGAACTCCCGCGCCGGCTGGCCCACCGCCTCCGCCGGGGACCAACCATAGATCCTCTGGGCGGCCAAGTTCCAGGTCGTAATCCGGGAATCCCTGTTGGTGGCGATGATGGCGTCCGAGACATTCTCCAGCAGGCGTGCCTGGTACCGAAGCTCCTCCTCGGCCCGCGTGCGCGCCGTAGTGTCCACAAGAGAGGAGCGGATGCCAACCACCGTGCCCTCTCGATCGCGAACCAGACTTTCGTGGATCTCGAGCACAAGCTGGCTTCCGTCACGACGCCGATAGTCGCGCGTAAAGGAGGCCAACGGCTGCTGCGCCGATATTTTTTTCCGGATTGCTTCGCGGCTTTGTGCTTGCACCTCCGGTGCCACAAAATCCCAGATGGGACGGCCCACAAGCTCCGAAGCTTCATACCCGAACAGAATGCATTCGGCCTGGTTGACGCGCCGAAGCGTCCCTTCTCTGTCGATTTCGTGGTATGCGACGGGCGCTTGCTCAAAAAGGAGCCGAAACTGCTCCTCGCTCTCGCGAAGCTTTTCCTGCGCGCGTTTGTGCTCGGTAACATCCCAGAAAATGCACTGCACGCCGAGGATTTTATTTTCCAAGCTGTAGATCGGCGTCTTGATCACCTGAACATAGAGCCTTTCACGGCCAGCCGCCTGGTGCTCCTCTATGGTTTCATATCTCTCTCCTGACTCCAGTACTTTTCGATCGTCTTCTCGATACTTCTCGGCCAGATCGGCGGGGAACAGGTCAAAGTCGGTCCGCCCCACAATCTGCCCGAGTGGTTTGCCGACTAAATCGCAGAATCTCTGATTGGCGAAGGTGAACCTTCCATCCCGGTCCTTGCGCAGGATGTTCTGTGGCAGGGACTCGACGAGCGACTTATAAAAGGCTTGCGAGAGAGCTAGGTCTTGTTCGAGCCGGGCATTTGCTTCCGTGCCGGTAAACACAAAACCGTTCTCCGGTAAGTGGATCGGCTCCAAGCTGTTGAAACTTTAGGTAGATTCCCAAGGTGTTGAAAATAACTAGGAATTCTAGGGAGGGAATGGACTTCCATTTTGGCTCCTGGATTTCGGCCAGTATAGTCCGCCATACACACTTGGCGACCCAGCCATGCGCCCATCTCTCTCATCTCTCGGTCCAGCGGTCTGGCAACCCCAAAACTCCCGGCCTCGTCGCATTTGAGTGGGTCACTCCAACTCGGAGGCCCGCACGGCGAAGGGCGCGACAGGCTCCCAACAGCGTTACCTCAAACTCATGTTCACGCTGCCTCTTCTCTATAGAACCACGCTCCCGCAAGGGCCGCGACAATCACCTCGATGAGCCCGACCGCGATTCCGATGGCCATCAGCCGCCGCGGGAGGATGTGCGTCACCAGCGGCGCGATCCCTGCCAGTAAGTAGCCAAGCCCCCAGACCGCCGCGCCGGCGCAGACCGCTGTCTTTGGCCCCGCCCCGTAGCGGGGTCGAATCGCGGCGTATAACCAGATGGTGTAGATACCCATCAGGAAGCCCGCGACATTGAAGGCAGCTATTTGAACGCCACCGAGTTGCCCAGGTTTGCCAAGCTGTTTCATCGCCTCGGCCCAGTGCTGCTGGAGGATCACACCGTTCACCAGATACTCCCCTAAGTTGATGATCAGCCCCGCCGCCAGGCCTCCCAGAATGACCCGATTCCAGTTGATCTTGTTCATAGGTTACTCCTTGGGAATAGTAGTCCCAACCGTCGGTTGTGCGCAAGGGGCTTGCAGGCAGCTTGGAGGCAGGAATCAATGCGATGTAGGACCACTAGCAGAGGAACCCGCTGCCGCTGTCGACTCGGCCCAAGGCCTTACGCGACGAGCCGCGACCGTTGCTGCGAGAGTAGGTCAGCTTGGCTGTCTGCAGGAATCTTGGAGATCGGGCGAGCTCCTGTAGCTGCGGCCGGTCACTCGATCGCCATTGAGCCTAGGAGATATACCTTATTAACGACTTGAGCGATGGTGCCGATAGTCCTGGTAGGGAGCCAGGTTTCTTGGTGGTCGGCCCGGATCGCTGTCTGCAACCCATGGAGGCGGACCCGATTGCGGTGACTCCGCCAACCGGCCCGGCCCGAGCGCTAGGCGGTAGTTGCTGGTACGAGGGTGGCGGCGTAATGACGGTCACCAATAAAGTTCGCACGGGGTTTGCCTTTCCCCTCGTGATTCTAGCCATCGTCGGCGCTGTTTCGTGGCGGAACGCCGTCCAAATCCCGGAGACAGTTCGCTGGGTCGAGCACACGCTGAAGGTGCTCGAAATCCTCAGGGACTCGACGGCGAGTCTGAGCGAACTGGAGTACGCGACGCGGAGCTACATCCTGACCGGGGAACGACAGTATCTGGAGCCGTATCGAACGGCGGAAACAAAGTTACATCAGCGGGTAAGGGAACTGCGGGGCCTCACCGCCGACAATCCCAACCAACAGCGAAGGCTGGATGAATTCGCCGAGGCAGTGGGGCAACGGATTGCCGTAGCGAAGCATGGGATTGAATTACGAGATCAGCAGGGTCTTGACGCCGCCTTAGAGTCAGTGAGAAGCGGCCTGGGGAATCGGCTGGGCGAACGAACCCGAATGATCGTCCGCCAGATGGAGGACGAGGAAAACCAACTGCTGGATCAGCGCCAAAGACGCTCCCAAGCCAACGCGAAGGCAGCGATCTCCGTGAGCGGTTACGGGACGCTTGTGGCCTTTCTGTTCGTGTCCTTTGCCAGCGTGTTGATCGCCAGCCACATCACGGGTCCGGTCGGGCGCCTGGTGGAGGCCGCGGAACAGATTGGCAGCGGGGCGCTCGACTATCGGGTCGCCATGGAGAGCCAGGATGAGCTAGGGGTGCTCGCAAAGGCGTTCAACGGCATGGCCGCCCGGCTTCAGGCAGCCCAGAAGGAGTTGCAGCACCAGACCAACATCCTGGAATCCGTGCTGACCAGCATAGACGATGGCGTTGTTGTCGCGGACACGGCCGGAAGATTCCTGTTTTTTAATCCGGCGGCGGAGCGAATCCTCCAAATGGGCCCGACGGACTCCGGTCCCGGCGACTGGACCGAGCGCTATGGTTGTTTTCTTCCGGACGCCAAGACTCCGTACCCGCCCGGCGACCTGCCCCTGGCGCGCGCAATCCGGGGCGAATCCAGCGATGACGTCGAGATCTTTGTCCGGCATTCGGGGCTTCCACAGGGCGCGTGGTTGATGCTGACGGGAAGACCGCTCAAAGGGGAAGACGGCGCTCTGCGAGGCGGCGTCGTTGTGTTCAACGATACCACGGAACGCCGGCACGCTCAGGAAGCCCTTACGAAAGAGCGCAACCTATTGCGCACGCTCATCGATCAATTGCCGGAATACATTTTCGTCAAGGATGCGCAAAGTGGCTATCTCCTGGCCAATGCGGCGCTGATGCGGGTTCAAGGGATAGCCAGTCCGGAAAAGGTCGTGGGCCGGAATGATTTCGACTTCTTTCCGAATGAGCTCGCGGAGCGATATCGTGCGGGCGACCAGGTTGTCCTGGGTTCGGGTGAAGCGCTGGTCGACCAGGAAGAGCCCATCGTCGATCCGGCCGGCAACCCGGCCTGGATCTCAACGACGAAAGTCCCCTTGCGGGATGCCGGCGGAAGCATCATCGGGCTGGTGGGAATCTGCCACGACATTACTGAACGTAGGCAGACCCAGGAAATGATCAAGAAGCTTAACGAAGATTTGAGGCTTCGGGCCCTCGAACTGGAGACCGTCAACAAGGAGCTGGAGGCCTTCAGTTATTCGGTTTCGCACGACCTAAAGGCTCCGTTGCGGCATATCGACGGCTTTGCCGAGCTCCTGGTGAACAGTGCCGGGCCCATCCTGGACGAGCGAAGCCGCCGGTACCTGAATACCATCTCGCACTCGGCAAAACGCCTCGGCCAGTTAATCGACGACCTGCTGGTCTTCTCCCGGATGGGCCGCGCGGAGATGCGCGCCACGCGTCTCCCCCTCGAGCAACTGGCGCGTGACGCCGTGCGGGAACTCGATCCGGACGCGCAAGGAAGAATCGTCTCGTGGACGATCGGAGCTTTGCCCCTCGTACAAGGCGACCCCGCGATGATGCGGCTGGTGATCGACAACCTGCTATCGAACGCCCTGAAGTACACGCGGACGCGAGCTCAGGCGGAAATCGAGATTGGAAGCCGCCAGGACCCATCCGGCGAGGTGGTGATCTTCGTTCGCGACAACGGCGCCGGATTCGACATGCAATACGCCCACAAACTCTTCGGCGTCTTCCAGCGCCTCCACAGCACGAAGGAGTTTGAGGGGACCGGCGTCGGGCTGGCGAACGTCCGCCGCATCATTCACCGTCACGGCGGCAGAACCTGGGCGGAGGGCGCCGTGGATGGAGGCGCGACCTTCTATTTTTCCCTTCCCAAGTTCATGGAGGCTGCATAATGGCCGATCTGAAAGCGATTCTCCTTGCGGAGGACGACCCGAACGACGTGGAGCTGACCCTAGAGGCCCTTGCCGAGTACAACCTGGCGAACGAGGTGGTCGTCGTTCAGGATGGGGCGGAGGCGCTCGATTATCTGTATCGCAGGGGCCAACACGCGGACCGCGGCAACGGCAACCCCGCGGTCGTTCTGCTGGACATCAAGATGCCGAAAGTAGATGGTCTGGAGGTGCTGCGCACGATCAAAGAGGATCCCTCGCTGAAGGCGGTCCCGGTCGTGATCCTGACTTCCTCACGAGAGGAGCGGGATTTGGTGGAGAGCTACCGGCTGGGCGTCAATGCCTATGTCGTCAAGCCCGTGCAGTTTCTGCAATTTGTCGAGTCTGTCCGGCAGCTCGGCCAGTTCTGGGCGGTCATCAACGAACCACCTTTGGGGAGCAGGAAACCGCGATGAAATCACCTCTACGAGTCCTATTGTTGGAAGACAACCCGGCCGATGCGGAGTTGATCCTGAAAGCTCTTGCCGGTGAAGGCATCGATTGTGAGGCCGTCCGGGTTGAGACGCGCGCGGACTTCCTGGCGGCCGTCGAAGGGAACAGCTTCGACCTGATTCTCTCGGATTTTTCGCTTCCGTCCTTTGACGGGCTTACAGCCCTGGAGATCGCGCGGGCGAAGGCGCCGGAGGTGCCCTTCATCTTCGTTTCCGGCGCGATGGGGGAAGAGCTTGCGATTCAGACCCTCAAGAGTGGGGCCATCGATTACGTGCTCAAGCATCGCCTGACGCGGCTGGCTCCCGCCGTTCGCCGCGCCATGGAGGAAGCCGGGGAGCGGGCCGCGAGACGCGCCGCGGAACGCTCACGCTCCGAGGCTGAATCCTTGTTCCGGGCGCTCTTCGACCAAATGGCAGTCGGGGTAGCGGTTGCGGACCTCAGCGGCCGGATTGTCAAGGCAAATGCGGCGCTGGAGGCGATGCTCGGCTATGCCGCGGGTCAGCTCTCCCAGGTCCAACTGGCCCGTC
>JACQDD010000080.1 GCA_016201265.1 Terriglobales bacterium
AATTCGCCTTCCAGCAACTGGGGCAGGCGATTGGCCGGGCAGCGCAGACCGACGTAGAAGCTGCCAAACAGCGCGTACACGGCGCTGACCTGGTCAAACCGCATCTCGTAAATCAGCTTCTTGAACACCAGCGGATCGTCGGCAAACAGATCCACTCCCCACTCCCAGTCATCGAAGCCGATCGAGCCAGTGATGATCTGCTTCACCTCTCCCGCATAGCGGCGTCCCACCAGCCCATGCTCGTTCATCTGGCGCTGGCGCTCCTCCATCGGAAGCGTGTACCAGTTTTTGTCTTCGCCCCGCCGCCGGTCCATGGGGTAAAAACAGAGGTAGCGGTTCGGCGGCATCGCCGGAAACAGGCGCGGCTTCATCGCTTCTTTCTGGCGTGCGACGGTCTCCTGGATCGCCTTCTTCCACTCTTCCGAGTGCGGCTCCACGCCTCGCTCCGCCAGCGATTTGTACGTCTTCAGTGTCGACTCGTACAGCCCCAGCTCGATGACCGATAGATAAGAGGTCGTCGGCTCCAGAAAGTCGCTGAGTCGCAACCGTCCAAGATCCAGTTCTGCCTGATTCAGTTCGTCGAAACTATCGCGAAAGTGGACGAACATCAGGTCGCCCTTGTGCCCCAGCAGTGAGAAGAGCGCCGACTGTCCGCCCGTTCTGGCTTCCATCTGCGCCAGGAGCTTCGCGGCCTCTTCGGCGATCTGCCGGCGCTCGTTTTCGCCCAGCGCGCGCCAGGCGGTCCAACGGATGCGCATCATCTGGTGCAGGGTGGCATAACCTTCGATGGTCAAAGGTACAGCGGGGAGTTGCCCGGCGGCAATTGGGGCGGCGGCTGGATGCGACGGGTTCATAAGCCCATATTGTAAATGGCGGAGTGCATCATGCGCCCCCGCGAAAAATGCGGCCGCCACCTGCTGGGTATCCTGGCTGCCACGGGACAGAGATTGCGGCCCGACCGCTGGTATGCTACAAGCGCTATATGCGTAAATGGATGCGCGAGCGCGTGAAGCGCCGCAAGAAGGGCGATGACAGTCCGCCCAAGGAACAGGCCAACGCGCCCGTCCCCCTGCAGCCAAAGTATTTTGAGAGCGAGCCGCACGCACCCGAGCCCGAAGCTCCTCCAGCCCGGCCTCAGCCCGAGCTGGAACCTGAGCCGCTGCAACCACCGGTCGCATCGTCATTAGAAGCTCGCACGGAAGCGCGCCCCTCTCGCCGCCGGCGCCGTGGCCGCGGAGGACGGGGCACCGGCACGCGCCGGCAAGCCGGCGAAGCTCCCGCCCGGCCCGCAACGCCGGAGCCTGCCGTGCCGGAACCGGAGGTCGCGGCCCCGGTAAGTGAGGTTCGCCCTGCGCCTGCACCAGCCAGCAAAGGAACGGTAGTTTTGGCGATCGGCCTCCCCGGCTCGGGCAAGAGTTCCTGGTTCAAGCGGCACAACATCCGTCCGCTCTCGAGCGATCTGCTGCGCGAGCTTCTCTTCGATGATTCCCAGGAACAGCGTTTTCAGGATCTGGTCTTTTCCAATCTCCGTTCCATGCTCAAAGCGCGGCTGGTGGCCCGGCGTCCCATGAACTATGTAGACGCGACCAATCTCACACCTCACGACCGCCACAGCTGGATCAAGCTGGCCAAGGACTACGGCTACGATGTGCAGGGTGTGTTCTTCGATGTGCCGGTGGAACTATGCCTGGAGCGCAATCAGCGCCGGGAGCGTGTGGTCTCCGAAGACGTGATGCGCAAGATGGCAGCCAAGCTGAAGGCTCCTACCTTTGAGGAGGGCTTCTCGAAAATCACCGTGGTGCGCGTAAAGAAAACAGGCGGGTCCCCGGGCGAAGCCTGATTCTCGATCCGCCGCGCCGTCGAGATCCACCTAAGCGACTGACAGCGCCCTCTCCAGATCGGCAATGATGTCGTGCCGGTCTTCCAGGCCGATGGAAAGCCGGACCCCACCTGGCTCGATTCCGCGGGCCCTGTTTTTGTGCCCGGGAGCTTTGCCCCCTGCCGCTGCCTGATAAGCGGAATGGGTCATCGAGTAGGGGTTCTCAATCAGCGTCTTGATCTGTCCCAGGCTGACCGCCAGGGTGATGCAATAGGCCTTGTCGGCGACGAAGTCGATAAAGCGCTCGGCCGCCCGGTTGTGTCCGGACTTGTCTTTCAGCGTGAAATAAATCATCGAGCCAGGAGCGAACTTGCCGCGGTAATCCACCATCTGTTTCTCGGCCAGCGCCCGCTGCGGAAACGAAGCCAGGCCGGGATACGACACCCGCGCCACCTTGGGATGGTGCGCGAGGAATTCCGCCACATGCAGGGCTGTGCGTTGCATGTTCGCCATCCGGGCGGCGAGCGACGGCAGCCCATATACCAGCACATTCCACGCCGCCTTCGGCGAGAGCACGCCGCCCAAATCTTTGCGATATAGCATGAGCACGTTGTGCAGTTCGCGCGGACCGATTACCACTCCACCCATGTCCGTGCCGAAGCCGCCAATCCCCTTGGTCAGGCTGTGCACGACCACGTCGGCGCCCAAATGCAGAGGCCGCTGGCAATACGGGGTGGCGAAGGTGTTGTCCACCACGACGCGGACCCGTTCCTCCGGACGGCGGCCGCGATTGGCCCGGTCCACTTCCACCCGCACCGCCGCCATATCGATCAACTCCAGGTTCGGATTGACCGGAGACTCCAGGTACAGCACCCGCGTGCGTTCGGTGATGGCGCCCGCGATCTTGTCCGTCTCCCGCAGATTGACGAACTGCGTGCGGACGCCCTGCCGCGGCAGCCAGTTGGTCAGGAAGCTGTAGGTGCAGCCGTACAGCGTGTCGTGAGCCAGCACCTCATCCCCCTGGCGTACCAGCACGCAGATGGCGGCCGTAATCGCGGCCATCCCGGTGGCAAAGCAGACTGCCATTTCTCCTTCTTCGGCTAGCGCCAGGTTTTCTTCCAGCATGCCGCGCGTCGGCTCGTCCAGGCGGTCATAGATGTAGATCGGAACATGGCGCTTGGTATCCATGGTGTCGCAGGCAAACTCAAAAAACCCCTTGGCGCCTCGCTGGGAAGAACTCAGCCGGAACGTGGCCGACGATGTGATGGGAGGAATGACATGATGCGAATAGTCCCACTTCGGTGTCTTCGACTTGCCGTGGATCAGTTGGGTGCGGACGCGATACCCGCTGGTGGTGGCATGGGTTTCGGTTGGCGTTTTCGGGGATTTCATCGAGAGCCTCGCGGTGCCTGCTTGTAGCAGCGGGTAGAGTTTACCGGAAGCGTCCCGAAGAACGCTGTGACCGGCCGCACCAACTCTGGCCCGCGAGGCTATTTCACAACTCTGGTCTGGTAATTCCCCTTACCCTTTCAAATACGGCAGCATTTCCTTGAACGCCGGCGACCCCGACGACCGCAACAACTCGTAAGTCATCATCTCGGTCGAGGAGATCACCGCCCCCGCCGCGCGCATGCGGTCCAGCCCGATCCGCCAGTTCCATTCTGCCCGCGAACTCACCGCATCCGACGCCACATGCACCATGTAACCCTCGCGCAGCGCCGCCAGCGCGGTCTGCATCACGCAGACATGCGCCTCCATGCCGCACAGCAAGACGGTGGTGCGTTGGCCAGGCAAGCGCTTCAACATGGAGCAAAAGACGTCGCTGCCGAAACAGGAGAACATCATCTTGTTGATGGGCGCGCTCTCTGGAAGCAGGGAAGCGATTTCCGGTACCGTGTTCCCCAGACCTTGGGAGTACTGCGTGGTTACGATGGCCGGGATCTTCAGGACTCCAGCGAGGCGAATGAGCAATTGCGAATTCCGCACCAGCCGCTCCTTCTCCCACTCGAAGGGCAGCAGCTTCTCCTGGATGTCCACAACAATGCGCGCGCACTGTTCGGCTTCAAGTGGGCGGCGTGCGATTTCGGCGTAGTCGGTTTCGATCTGAATCGTTCCGGTGGTCACCATGGCAAGTCCTCGTTGTTCCCGCGATTGTAACTCCGAAAGCGGTTCGAGAGGCGGGTTCTGCCCAGTGTTGACCCAATCAGTGCCGTTCCATAGAATCAAAACAGCCGGCAGCGGAGTTCCTTCGAAAGCCGGCGCTTACAACGCTGCCCCCTCGTTCAACGGCTAGGACACCTGCCTCTGGAGCAGGTTATCGGGGTTCGAATCCCTGGGGGGCAGCCAAATCAAAGCCATCCCTTACGGACCGGCAGCAGGTAATTTCTCGCCCTCACTCCGGGCCCCTCCACTATGCCGGCCAAATGGTGAGCGCAGTCTTCGAGAGGATCTGCTGCTTCGTTTCGTCGGACAGCGGCAGCGCGCGGAAGTCGTCCAGGTTCTGCTTGATCTCGGGAACTCCCGGACCTGGCCAGTCCGTGCCGAACAATGTTTTGCGTGCGATCTCTTCCAGCCTGGGAAAGTACTTAAGGAGGGCCTGCGGCGGAATCCCGCTGATATCCAGAAACACATTCGGATGCCGCCGCAACAGGAAGAACGCAGAGTTCATCCACAGCGGCCGCCCTCCGTGCGCCAGCAGAATCTTCATCTGGGGAAAGTCGACCGCAACATCGTCGATGTAAATCGGATCTCCGTACCGGTTGCGCGCGCCCGCAAAAATCGAAGTCCCCGTATGAAACATGACCGGCACGCCGTTGGCTTCCGCAGCCCGGTAGATAATCTCCAGTTCCTTTACGCCATTCAGGTAATCGTTGGGATACAGAAGTTGATGCGGGGGGTGAATCTTGATCATGCGGATGCCGAGCCGCAGAATCTGCTCCACATCCGCCAGGATGTTGACGCTGTGCCGCGGATTGAGTCCGCCGCAGGAAACCAGCCGCCTGGGATTCTCCTTGGTGTAACCGGCAATGAACTGGTTGACCCCGGACGTGAACCCGATGACTTCCGGCGCCACGTAATTGATGAGCACCGCCCGATCGATCCCGGCAGCATCCAGATATTTCAGAAGGGATTTCGCCGACGAGCAAAACTCCGCGATCTGGTCGAAGTTCGCCCGCTTTTTCTTCATCAGTTCCAGCGCGGCCGGCTTGAACATCTCCAGCGGCTGAATGTGGATGTGGCAGTCAGTGATCACGTGCGAGGCCGGTTTCCTCTCTGGGAATATTTCGCGCCGCTCAAATGTGGCCTGAATCCCCTCCAGGAAATCTGGTTGATCTTGTTCATCCCGCGGGAGCCGGCGGCAACGAGTTCGATTGATGCTACCACCGTCAAAGTACTTTGGGTTCCTGCGGGCGGGGAAGGCACTCTTCCCCGGTGTCCCGTCGCTTGACGGGGGCATGGCGGGAGTGTAGCGTGGCCATCCGTGGGGATTTCCAATATGAGGAGGCTGCTATGCAGCGTAAAGCTATCTGGGTTTCGCTCGTAGTTGTGGCGCTCGCGGCGTTGACCGTCGCGCAAGCGCAGGAAGATTACCTTGACATTTATGCCGTGCAAGTAAAACCGGAAA
>JACQDD010000081.1 GCA_016201265.1 Terriglobales bacterium
AGATTTTGCCAAGTTCGAGAGGAGGCAGTCCCATGATCGCAGCGAGCGGCATACCGTGGACGTTGCCACTGGGCGAAGAGTCGGGCGTGTTCATGTCGGTGTGCGCGTCAATCCAGATGAGGCCAATCTTCTGGTTCTGGCGCCGGTAGAACTCAGCCACGCCGGATACCGTGCCCACCGCAACGGAGTGATCTCCGCCGAGCACCACGGGAACCTTGCCCGCCTCCAGCGTCTTTAGCACGAGGTCGGCGCTCTTGGTGCAGGTGGCCGTGATCTCTTTCAGGTATTTCGCGTTGGCGGCGCCTTCTTTTTTCTGCTCAGGAATGGCCACCGCCATGTTGCCAGCGTCTTCGACCTTGTGGCCGATGGCTTCCAGACGCGCTTCCAGTCCGGCCACCCGCACGGCCGACGGACCCATGTCCACGCCGCGGCGGGACTGCCCAAGATCCAGCGGCACGCCGATCACCCGAATCTGCCGGGGAGTAATGCTGGAGAACGATGCTCTTGTTGTGTGCCCCATAGAAATCAGTTCTCAGTTCTCGGTTGTCCGTTCTCAGTGGGTAGCCAGCCGCTTGATCGGCGGGTTTCACTGAGAACTGAGAACCGAGAACTGAGAACTACGGATACAGACGATACAGCATCCGCGGGAACGGTATCGTTTCCCGCACGTGTTCCAAGCCGCAGATCCACGCCACCGCGCGCTCGATGCCCATGCCGAAGCCGCCGTGCGGGACGCTGCCATACTTGCGCAGGTCAAGATACCACTTGAAGGCTTCTTCCGGCAGGTTGTGCTCGCGAATGCGTTGCAGCAGCAGCTCGTGCGAAGCCATACGCTGCGAGCCGCCGATGATCTCGCCATAACCTTCGGGCGCGAGCACGTCCACGCAGAGGGCCAACTCCGGCCGCTGCGGATCGGGCTCCATGTAGAACGCCTTCACACCCGCCGGATAGCGGTGCACCATGACGGGCCTGTCGTACTGCGACGAAAGATAAGTTTCGTCGGGCGAACCCAAATCGCCGCCGTACTCGAATTTGTTTTCCAGTACGCCTTGCGAATGACCCTCTTGCAGTTTCTCGACCGCCTCGTCGTAGCTGATCCGCGGAAACGGCGGCTCGATCTTTTCCAGCTTGCTGACATCGCGTCCGATAGTCTGCAGGTCGGCGCGGCGGCGCTCAAGGCATCGCTTCACGAGGAAAGTCAGCAGGCCTTCCGCCAGGTCCATGATGTCGTCGAGCGTGCCGTACGCGACTTCGGGCTCGACCATCCAGAATTCGGTGAGATGGCGCCGCGTCTTCGATTTTTCCGCCCGAAACGTTGGGCCGAACGAATACACCTTGCCCAGAGCCATTGCAGTAGCTTCAATGTAAAGC
>JACQDD010000089.1 GCA_016201265.1 Terriglobales bacterium
AAGCTAATGCCGCGCTGAGTGAACGGGAGGAAGCCATGGAAACCACGCTGGATGCGAACCTGATTGTCTATTTTGAAGGCACGTATATGCCTCTGGCCGAAGCGAAAGTGGGCCTGCTCACGCATGCGCTGCACTATGGCTCCGGAGTCTTCGAAGGCATCCGCGGGTACTGGTCGGCGGAGGATGAAGAGCTGTACCTTTTTCGCGCGCGCGAGCACTACGAGCGGTGGAAGTCCAACGCGCGGCTGCTGAAGATGGAGATTGCGCTCTCCGCGAAACAACTCTGCGATATCACCTGCGAGCTCATCGCGCGCAACCACTTGCGCACCGATGTGTACATCCGGCCGCTGGTGTTCAAGTCGCGCCAGGGCATCGGCGTGGCCTTCGGCCCGGAATTTGAGCTGGCCATCGTGGCGGTGCCCTTCGGCACCTACATCGACAGCACGCGCGGGCTGCGCGTAGCGGTTTCGTCGTGGCGCCGTGTGGACGACAACGCCATCCCCGCGCGCGGCAAGATTTGCGGCGCTTACGTCAACAGCGCGCTCTCCGGAGACGAAGCGCGCGCCAACGGCTTTGACGAAGCCGTCGTGCTGACCAACGACGGCCATGTGGCGGAGGGCGCCGCGTCCAATATTTTCCTCGTGCGCAGCGGCCAGTTGATCACTCCGCCCGTGTACGACAACATCCTCGAGGGCATCACCCGCGCCACGGTGATAGATCTCGCCCGCGACATGTGGATCGAAACCATCGAGCGTCCGGTGGACCGCACCGAGCTGTACGTGGCCTCCGAGGCGTTCTTCGCCGGCACGGCGTTTGAGATTGCGCCCATCATCGAAGTGGACCGCCACCCGGTGGGCACGGGCAGCATCGGCCATATCACCCGCCGCCTGCAGGAAGCCTACGTGGAAGTCACACGCGGTCGCACCGCCCGCGGCAGCCACTGGCGCCTGCCCGCCTTCCGCGAAGTTGGCGTGCGCTCCGTTACATAAGAGTTCTCTGCACCGTCTCCCCACAGGGCCGTCCCGGGAAGCCGGGGCGGCCCCTTTCTTTGAAGTCACTCCAGTGAAAACGCTCAAGAAGTCAGCACGTGCTCCCGGGACAGTGGCTGTTGAGAATTTCAATAGCACCCATAGAACAAATCAACAGCCACGGATTGTCTGCAACTTGTTGATTGTGCGGCGGGCTTTCATGGAGATGCTTTGCGCAGCACTCGTGACCGTGGAATTTTTCAACACATCGCTGTTGCAGAACTGTCCAAAGGAAATCTGGAGTGGGTTTCATTTGGCCTGTATCTGCTTTCCCACCAAGCAATTACAGCGATTCCCTCCCTGCGCCACGGTCCGCGCGATTCTGGCACGGCAGTTGCCTTAATAGAAGGTGCAGGCGCCCAACGATAGGCGACCCACCGAGGGCGCAACAAGCGAGTGGGTCGGAGAGGTGAGTCATGACCGTCATTCTGGTACTCCTGACCCTTGCAGTTCTCCTGAGCATTGAGTACTTCATGCACCGAAAGCAAGCGCCGCAACCCGCCGCACAAGTGGCCGCACCCAAACCGCCGCGCATGTTGCCGGAATTTGTCGCCGGCTTCGCGCTGCCAGAAAACCTTCGCTATCACCCGGGCCACACTTGGGCGCTCAGCGAAAGCCCGAACCTGGTCCGCGTGGGCATGGACGATTTTGCCGCGCGCCTCGCCGGTAACGTGGCCAGCATCAGCCTGCCGCAGCGCGGGCAGTGGGTGCGCCAAGGACAGAAAGTCGCCACCCTTTTCCGGAACGGCGCCAAGGCGGAGATGGTCTCACCGATGGAAGGCATCGTCACGGACGTTAACGAAGCCGTGCAGCAGAATCCCGAGCTCGCGCGACGCGACCCCTACGGGGAAGGCTGGCTGCTCAAGCTGAACGCGCCAGACGCCAAGTTGAACTTCCGGAATTTGCTCAGCGGAATGGTGGCGCGGCGCTGGATGGAGGAAGCTGCTGCGCGCCTCCTCCTGCACATGGGCACGCCGGTCACGGCACTGGCCCAAGACGGCGGCGTGGCTGTGGAAGACGTCAGCGGACTTCTGCCCGACGAGAAATGGGCAGGCCTGACACAGGAGTTCTTCCTTTCATGAGCCAGACATCCTTCACCTCTCCTCAGTGGCAGGGGCGGCCCCGCAACGCGGGGCCGCTCCTTCTTTTAGTCCACTTCCTTGCGGGGGGAAAAACCCCCCGCTACAACGCGCTACCGAAAGGGTCATGTGGTGTGGAAGCCACACTTCGCGGCGATGCGTTGAAGTTCCCAGTAGGGCCCGTACAGTAGCGTTGAATTTATCAGCAGTTTGTCGGCACCAAGATTGAATCTCGACCATCTGCAAAAGTGGGCTGTAAACGATTGCAGCACCATTAGTTAGCCGCGCACGGGAAAGCATCTTC
>JACQDD010000013.1 GCA_016201265.1 Terriglobales bacterium
GCGGCGCCAAAGACGCGAAGGTTGTCGCCGTTAACTACGACGATTTCCAGTGCCCGTTCTGCGCGCGCATGCACTCAGCGCTCTTCCCCACGCTGCTGAAGGAGTACGGCGACCGCGTCCTGTTTATCTACAAGGACTACCCGCTCGACGACATTCATCCCTGGGCGATTCATGCCGCGGTGAATGCGAACTGCCTGGCGGCGCAGAATGCCGACGCCTACTGGGATTTTGCCGACTACGTGCACGGGAATCAAAAAGTAATCACCAATGCGAAGGGCCCCGGCGCGCGGAATGCGACCCTCGACAAACTGGCCACGGCGCAAGGCAGAAAGCACAATCTGGACGCGACCAAGTTGCAGGCCTGTGTCAAGGCGCAGGACGACAAGGCGGTGCGCGCCTCGCAGAAGGAGGGAGAGAAGATCGGCGTGAGCGCGACCCCAGAAATGTTCGTGAATGGCCGGAAGGTAGATGGAGCGCTTCCCATCGAAACCTTGCGAGCCGTGTTCGACAATGCGCTGCGAGACGCGGGCGTCGCTCCTCCGGAGCATAAGTCTGCTTCTGGGGATACCAATTGAGGACGAAGGAGGCAAATTCCCGCAGATCACGGCGCCGATCTCCCCGGTGGCAGCTGGCGACTGGAAGCGAATCGTCCGCTTCCTGCGAAACAAGAAAGCCTCCGCGTAACGGAGGCTCTTCTGCACGAACCAGGAGCGAGAAACTCTCTACTGCGGAGGCTTCGGTGCGGGCTGGGGCGCGGTCTTCGACGGTTTTGCCGGGACTGTTTGCACGCCTTTTTGCCCGGGCCCAATACCGGGCGTGCACTTGGCCGGATGCTTGAATAACGCCGGGTCGGGCAGCTTCAGGCTCACGTTCGTGTACAGGATTTCCAACTTCGGTCCCACTTTCCCCATTGGACCAGTGGGCTCGACCTCGATCTTGATAGGGAAGTGTTCCAGATCCTCAGCTTCCCAGAGCTTCATTTTGACTACAAAGGGCCGACTATCGTTGGGCGTGAACGTGACATTTTCGATGGCGCAGGGGTGTCCGTCCACGGTTTCTTTTTCCGTCGTAAGAGAGCGCTCGACCTTGAAGTCGCGAAATGCAGAAAATGGGAAAGTGCCGGCATCAGAAGCGGCAATTTGGGCGCAAGAATGTGGATCCACACCCCAGGTCATCGGGTTCTCCAGATCCACAATGCGATAGGAATCCCCGAAATCGACGCGCATCAGCTTTCCGGAACGGTAGATCTTGCGATCGTGATCCCGGCCGATTCCGCCATTGATGGTGGCTGAAAAAGTCTTAAAGGAATCCAAGGGATTCTTCGACGAGCCGCCAGTGGCAGGCGGAGATGACTTCGCTGGGGTTTGCCCCCGGCCAATGCCGCCCAGCAATATCACCGCAGACAGCAGCACGAACCCGAATGGTCCCAGCTTCATGAAAAACGAAACTCCGGCAAGAAAGAGAGCCACGCCGCTACGCGGCGGCGTGGCCGCTGTGTGAGTTGAAACTAACGTTGGGCCGCATCCCTTGTACTCCCCTTGGCGTCAGCGCTGGCACCGTTGATCCAGGTACCGTAGTTGACCAAGTAGTTGCCATACATATCTGTGTCCCAATAAATGGTCCACGTGTGGTAATTCTTGTTGACAAGAAGCTGGAATGCGTTGCCCGTGTAGGCGTAGTACGCCGGGCTGTTAAGGGCCAGGACGGCACCCGACCCGTACTGGTAGTACGAGGATACGGCGAACTTGAAGCCGCCGCCGGGATAGAAGTTTCCGTCACACATAGCGTTGTAATACCATCCGCCCACAAGGGCCTTTGGCGTGACACCCGGGTTTGAGCTGTACCAATGAACATACGCTACGTTGCAGTAAGGGTTCCCGTTGGTGTCGCGAAGGGTGAAAGCGTAATCTGTGGCACTGGCGGCCACACTGCAAACCATCAGCAAAGAAAGCACGAACAGCATCTTCTTCATCGGAGTGTTCTCCTGGAAGTTAGGGTTTCACTGACGGGGAAATCTAAAGCTTTGCTTTCGAGGGGCTGGGGGAAAACCCCTTGCGTCTGCAACCTTCGTACAGGCGGATGCAGGAGTCAATACGAGAGGTGCCTTTGGCCCCGGAAATCTTGAAGAGGAAATTCCCAGAAAGGGAAGGTTCGGTTTTGGAACTTGTCCGGAGCGCAAAAAATTGCAGCTCCGACGGACGCAAACACAGTTCCAGGCACAGCAGCGCCCTGCTCGTGCCAAGTTTCCGCCGACAACTCTAGTGGCTGCGCGAGCCCGGTCCAGCGGCGCGCCTCAACCCCGCTTTCTGAACATGCGAACCGCGATGTAGATGGCGAGGACGACAACCACGATCTCGAGCAGACGCACAAGCATTTCGCAGCCTCCGAACGCGGCCCTCATCATGTCATGGACGCTTGCCCGCGTCCCGAAAATTCTCCAGCATGCCAGAGGGGTGCGGATGGCGCGCTGAGGAAGCAAGCACCCTTCGTAATGTGGAATCGGTAACGAGAGGAATCTTGTATCCGAGGAGGGCTTGAACTAAGTTGGCTTGCAGCGCGTCTTTTGACGCGCTTATGAGGTATCGGGCGTCCAGCATCGCCACTCTGGACGCCCTTATGTTTGCGGTCACCACGCCGGTCAGAATGAGATTTTCCCGAGCACGCGAAAAGGCGTCCCTCTGGAAAAGCTGAGGAACGCCCTCGACTGCAAGTTCGACTATGGCACGCGCAGCCCCGCGCGCCGTCGGTTTATGCGTTCAGACTGAGTGAGCTGCTCTGCGCCGGACTGTTTAAGACTGAGTCAAACAGGTTCAGCACCAGCTGGTAATTGAAGCTCGCCTGGTTGAAATTGATGGAAACTTCTTCGCGAGGGTTCCCATTCTGCCCTTGAATCACGTCGATGGTGAGCTGTCCGCCCGAGCCGTGGTCGCCAAAGTTGATCGTGACCTCTTCGGGCGTGCTCGATGGGTTCGGCAGATTCACGATGATTTCCGGCGTGTTGCCGCTTGGCGTCGTCGATCCCCCCACGTTGATGATGATCTCGGGAGGCCCGACCGGCCCACCTCCTGTACTCGGCGGTCCCTGCGGCGGTGGCACCGGCGTCGGAGGTAGCGTTCCTATTGGCGAAGGCGTGGGCGGCAGAGTCGCGATGGGCACCGGAGTCGGTGGGAGGGTTCCCCCTGGTGCTGGTGTCGGCGGAGTGTTCCCGCCGCTGACGGGAGGAAGGGGACCGCCGAACAGATTGATAATGATTGGCGGCAGCGTGCCAAACCCAACCTGCGTAGCGTGATGGCCGAAGGTGTCGGCGAGGGCAGTGAAAGCCTGCTGCGCGCCCGCCAGGTCCCCGTTCTGAAGGGCCTGGCCGATGGCCTCGAAGGCCTGTTCGCGATCGGCTCGACGGAACGGCGTCGAACTGCGGAACGGGCCGTTCTGGCCGAGCGTCACCAGCGCGTCGAAAGCCTGCTGTGCTGCATTCACGTCTCCCGACTGGAGCGCTTGCCCAAGCTGCTCCAGGCCGGCTTTCCTCTGCGCCCGGAAGCTTTGCAGTTGCTGGTGGATCGAGTCCGCGTCGGAAACGTTCTCGGTCTCGCCGGCACTCTCACTGCCGCCCAGGTTCACGATGAATGCGGGAAGATGATGGTCGCCATCTGCGTGATGGCGCCCAAAGGTTTCCTGCAAACTGGCAAATGCCGCCTGCGCCCCGGCCAGATCGCCTGATTGCAATGCCTGCCCGATGGCATCGAAGTTTGTGGCTCGGTCGGTGCGCGAAAAAGGCTCCGAATTGCTGAATGGCCCGCCCTGTCCCAGTGAGGCCAGGGCGTCATAAGCCTGCTGCGCCGCGTTCAGATCGCCCGCCTGAAGCGCGCTTCCCAGTTGCCGCAGGTCGGCGCGGCGATCGTGGTGGAAATTCTGGAGTTCTTGAAAAATCGAGACGTTCGAAACTGCCGGTGTGGACATAGCTCTCTCCTCGCGGGTTCCTCGGTCCGGCAGCGGCCAACGGCTCGTCTGCCATCCCCGTTAGCTTTATCGGTGGATGGCTCGATAACTTTAGAGGAAGCTACAGGATTACCAACGTACCGAGGCAAGGTGTGCTGAGATGGGGCTTGCGCCTAGCGAGGGATCTTGCTGACGGCTGAATGCTGACGGCTGGGTTTATCTGGCGCGCCCGGAGAGATTCGAACTCCCGACCTACAGCTCCGGAGGCTGCCGCTCTATCCAGCTGAGCTACGGGCGCGCACCGATTTCAGTTTACCTGCTTCGCGGATCGCTATCAAACCGCGGTCAGCAGCCGTCCACTTTCCAGAAACGTTCCCGATAATAGCCCAGTTGCAAGACGCGGTTCTTGGGATCATGGCGCTTGCCGCAGTTGGGGCAGGGAATGAAGCTGCGGATATGCGTTCCCTGGCGGTCGTAATCTTCGGCGACCGCAAAACTGGTGCCGCAACTGCACGGGATAAGAAACATGCGCGGATGTTTCTTCTGCTCTTCACGCTCCTTGGAGGCGCGCTTCTTCATCAGCTCTCTTGGACCATGACCATCGAACTCTTCTTGCGCCGGTTCGACTGCAAGACTTTCTTTCTCAGGCGCAGCGATTTTGGTGTGACTTCGACAAACTCGTCATCGGCGATGAACTCAATGGCTTGTTCGAGATTGAGATTACGGTAGGGCACCAGGCGGATGGCTTCGTCGGCGGTGGAGGCGCGCATGTTGGTCAACTTCTTCTCGCGGACGGCGTTGACATCGAGATCGGTATCCTTCGCGTTCTCGCCAATGATCATGCCCTCGTAGAGTTCAATGCCGGGGCCGACGAAGAGTTCTCCGCGCTCCTGCAGGCCCCAGAGCGCATAGGCAGTCGAAACGCCGGAGCGGTCGGCAACCAGCACGCCGGTCAGGCGGTGCGGGATTTCACCTTGCCACTCGGTGTAGCCATCGAAGAGCGCGTTCATGACGATGGTGCCGCGGGTATCGGTGAGCAGCTGGCTGCGCAGGCCGATCAGGCCACGGCTGGCCACGCGGAACTCGATGCGGACGCGGCCGTAGCCGTGATTGTGCATGTTCGCGACTTCGCCTTTGCGCGACCCGAGTTGCTCCATGACCACACCGACAAATTCTTCGGGGATATCGACGGTGAGGTGCTCGACCGGTTCCATCAGCTTCCCGTCAATGCGTTTGGTGACGATCTCGGGCTTGCCCACCATCAGCTCGAAGCCCTCGCGGCGCATCATCTCAATCAAGATGGAAAGCTGGAGCTCGCCGCGGCCGAGGACTTTGAACGAATCGGTGCTGCCGGTTTCTTCCATGCGCAGCGAGACGTTGGTCAGCAATTCCTTTTCGAGGCGCTCGCGCAGATTGCGGGAGGTGACGTAGTTGCCCTCGCGTCCGCAAAACGGAGAGGTGTTGATGGTGAACAGCATGGCAATCGTAGGCTCGTCAATGACGATGGGCGGCAGGGGCGCGGGATGTTCGGCGTCGGTGATGGTTTCGCCGATGGTGATTCCCTCAACGCCCGCGATGGCGACAATATCTCCCAACATTGTTTCGGTGCTGTCCGTGCGCTTCAGGCCGGAAAAGCTGAAGAGCTTGGTGATTTTTGTTTTGTGAAACGAGCCGTCACGCTTGGCGATAGCGACGTCTTCGCCGGTCTTCAAGGTTCCAGAAAATACGCGGGCGATGGCCAGCCGGCCGAGGTAATCGCTGTAGTCGAGGTTGGCGACCAGAATCTGCAGCGTGCCGGTGGCGTCGCCGCGCGGAGCGGGAATAGTGTCGACAATCGCCTCGAAGAGGGGACGCAGGTTCTCGCCGGCCGCTCCCTGATGGACGGCAGCCGTGCCCGCCTTGGCGTTGGTGTAGAGGACGGGGAAGTCAAGCTGGTCTTCGTGAGCGTCCAGATCGATAAAAAGGTCGTAGATTTCGTTGAGAACTTCCTGGGGGCGAGCGTCGGCGCGATCAATCTTATTAATGACGACAATCGGTGGCAGGTTGGCTTCCAGCGCCTTGCTGAGCACGTAACGGGTCTGCGGCAGTGGGCCCTCGCTGGCGTCCACGAGCAGCATCACGCCGTCGACCATCTTGAGGGCGCGCTCGACCTCGCCGCCGAAGTCGCTGTGGCCGGGCGTATCCACGATATTGATCTTGACGTCGTGATAGAAGATAGCCGTGTTCTTGGCGAGGATGGTGATGCCGCGCTCGCGCTCGAGTTCGTTGGAGTCCATGACGCGCTCGGCGACGGCCTCGTTCTCGCGGAAGGTGCCACTCTGGCGAAGCATGGCGTCCACCAGCGTGGTCTTGCCGTGGTCCACGTGGGCGATGATGGCGATGTTGCGGATACTTGGGTTCAGGTTGAATACTCCTCTGGGTCTGCCGTTGGGGGCTTATTACTACTTTACTATGGCGGGGAGGTTCAGGGGGCGCTTGAGCGAGGTAGTGGTAAAAGGTTAAGATCAAAGGAGGTCAGAACATGCCAACTCTCGATTGGTCCCAATGCCCCGCCGTTGAAAGTGTGCCGGGAAGGTTAAGCGGCGCATGGGTGTTTCGCGATACCCGTATGCCCGTATCCGCCGTGTTCGAAAACCTGGAAGCTGGTGCCACAGTGGATGAGATTGTGGACTGGTTCAGCATTTCTAAGGAGCAGGTAATCGAGGTTCTGGAATTCGCCGCGCGCAGCCTCGCCGCTCCGATTCCGGTCGAGCCAATACCCGCGTCCGCCCCCGATGCTCGTTCTCTTTGACCACAGCGTACCTGCGCCGTTGGCTCCCCACCTGATCGGCCATGCGATCACAGAGGCAAGAACTCGCGGATGGGACGCGCTTTCCAACGGCGACTTGCTCGCCGAAGCGGAGCGGGCGGGGTTCCATGTTTTTCTTACCGCTGACAAGAATATCCAATACCAGCAGAATCTTACTGGCCGCAAAATAGCCGTTGTGGTGCTGGGCACTCCGCAATGGCCGCTGGTCCGATTGCACACCGCAAAAATTGCGGCGGCGATAAACGCAGCGACGCCCGGCAGCTATGCTGAAGTTCAGATTCCGTACAAGTCCTGATGCGTATCGAAACCATTACCCGCAGGGGCAAGGAATTCGCCGTGATTCCGGTGAAAGACCTGCAGAAGCTGATGGAAGATGCGGAAATGCTTGCCGACGTGAAGGCCTACGATGCCGCAAAAGCGCGTCTTGAAGATGGCGAGAACGAACTCATACCGCTGGAGATCACCGAGCGCAGACTGAAGGGAGAGGCCGCGCTCCGTGTTTGGCGTGAGTACGGGAAGCTTACCCAGGAGCGGCTCGCGAAGAAGTCGAAGGTATCGCGCGCGCTTGTCGCGGCGATTGAGACCAACCGCAAAGCCGGGTCCGTCCGCACATGGAAGAAGCTGGGCGCTGCGCTGGACGTGGGCTGGGAACAACTGGCATGACGCCAGCGCCGACTAACCCGGGATGCCGGATGGCTGGCGGCTCCACAGAATTCTTCGGGCCCCAAGTCCGGAAAGGATCCTTATGACACCAAACGCACCCACAGCAGACCGGGACTCCACTCAGCTCGAAGCCCTCGGCTATGACTCCAAGTTTGATCGCTCCATGAGCCTGTGGGCGAACTTCGCGCTCGGCTTCACTTACTTGTCGCCTGTGGTGGGAGTGTACACACTCTTCGCCGTCGCCTTTGCCGCTGGCGGTCCGCCGATGTTCTGGACCTACTTGTTTGTCGGAATCGGACAACTGTTCGTGGCCATGGTGTTCGGAGAGATCGTTTCTCAATTTCCCATTGCCGGCGGTCTCTATCCCTGGGCCCGACGGCTGGTGGGAAAGCGCTGGGCGTGGATGGCAGGCTGGGTCTACCTGTGGGCCTTGTGCAGCACCATCGCTGGGGTTGCCGTCGGAGGAGCTCCCTACGTGGCTCAGCTTCTTGGCCTGAAGGTGGGTCAAGCCGGAGAAGTTGCGATCGCCATCGCCATGATTATCGGCACGACCGCGCTCAACGTCAGTGGCACGAAGCTTCTGGCTCGGGTCGCCATGTTCGGATTCATTTGTGAGCTGGTGGGCGCGATTGTGGTGGGGGGCTATCTGCTGATCGTGGCGCGGCACCAGAGCTTCTGGGTTCTCTTCCAAAGCTTTGGCCTCGGCCACGGTCATTACTTCTCCGCCTTCGTGGCGTCGAGCGTGGCCGCGATGTGGTGCTACTACGGCTTTGAAGCTTGCGGCGACGTCGCCGAAGAGACTCCCGACGCCAGCCGCGCCATCCCCAAGGCGATGCGCATGACCATCTACATTGGCGGCTTCGCGGCCATGCTGGTTTGCCTGGCTTTCGTATTGGCAGTGCCCGATCTGAACGCCGTGTTCTCCGGGCGGGATACCGACCCGGTGGTTACCATCCTGAACACCGCTATGGGCCCGATCGGGCTGCGGGCGGTCATCGCGGTGGTCATGGTTTCCTTCCTTTCCTGCCTTATCAGTCTGGAGGCGGCCACCAGCCGCCTGTTGTTCAGCTACGGCCGCGACCGCATGATCCTTGGCAGCCATCAGCTCAGCACGCTTTCCGAACGCACGCGAGTTCCGGTGAATGCCTTGCTGTTTGCCGGAATTGTGCCGGCCTTCATTGCGATTACAGGTTTGTTCCTTAAAAGAATGGTTGAGACGATCGTCGTATCCAGCGCCGCCGGCATCTACGTCGCCTTCCAGATGATTGTCCTGGCGGCCCTGATCGCGCGCGCCAAGGGCTGGAAACCAAGAGGAGCGTTTCGTCTGGGCATCTGGGCGTGGCCAGTCAATTTGGCGGCGCTCACCTATGGTGTCCTGGCCATCATCAACATGGTTTGGCCGCGTTCTCCCCAGGACCCCTGGTATAGCAACTACGGAATGATGGTAGTGTGGGTGGCCGTATTCGCTATCGGCCTGTTCTACGCGGCCCTGTTCCGGCCCTACGATCACGGCGATGCACCCGAGGGCGATGCTCACCTCGCCCACTTGGACGTGCCGCTGCAAGCCGAGAGCAGCCTCGATTAGAGCAATGGGCTGACGGCCACGGGTCGCTCGAGGGCGAGATCACATCGTAGTTGCCCGTGCTGCCGCCGCGCAGCTTGGCCACCAGTTCGTCGCTCGAGCCCATGCAGGAAGCGGAAACCCTGGAGTGGCCAGCAGCAGGAAAAGCGACTTGCGGATCATTGTTTCTTCTCCCCGGCCGAGGGACTCTTCCAGTTGGGCGATTCGTAAACGACTTTGCCGCCGACCACCGTCAGGAGGACTTCCGTCTTTCCGATCTCCGAGGGCTCAATCTTGAACAGGTCGCGATCAAGCACGATGAAGTCCGCCAGTTTCCCCGGTTCGAGCGAACCTTCCGTTTTCTCGCGCCGCCCAGCGAAGGCCGCGCCCAGTGTGTAGGCGCGAATCGTATCTTCGAGACTCAAGCGCTGCTGCGGAACGAATCCGCCCGCCGGCTCGCCCTCAGCGGTCTGTCGCGTGACGGCAGTTTGCACACCGCGCCACGGGTTCAGCGTCACCACCGGCCAGTCGCTGCCGAAGGCCAGCACTCCACCCTTCTGCGCGATGCTCCGCCATACCCACGGCCGGGTCGCCCGCTCCGGTCCGATGTTGCGCGCCCAGATGCCCAGCGTGTCCTCGTCGGGATACGAGTGCAGGGGCTGCATGCTGGCAATTACGCCGAGCTTCCCGAAGCGTTCGATGTCTTGCGCACTGATGGTCTCGATGTGCTCGATGCGCGGCCGCGCATCTTTGGTGTGGTTCACTTCCGCGGCGTTCTGGTAGGCGTCGAGCGCCAACCGGACTGCCTTGTCGCCGATTGCGTGGGTGAAGACCTGCAAGCCTCGGCCATCGAGATCAGCCACGGCAGCTTTGTACTTCTCGGGATCCCAGAACAGCTTGCCGCTCTGCGAAGGATCATCGCTGTAGGGCGCCAGCATCGCCGCCGTGTGCGCTTCGACGACGCCGTCGAGCATGGTCTTTACGACGCCGCCCGAGATCCACTCATCGTTATACTGCCGCCGCGCGTCTTCGATCTTCCTGTGGATTTCGGGCGTCAGTCCGGGCGGGTCGAGAAAGTACGCAGCGTAGAGACGCAGCGTCAGTTCGCCCTGCTGGCGCAATTCGTTGTACAGGTCAAGATATTCAAAGTCTTGTCCGGCGCTGTGCACGCGCACCAATCCGGCCTTGTTCGCTTCGTGAATGCCCTTGCGCAGCGCGTCCAGACGTTCCGGGCGAGTGGGTTTCGGGATTTTCGCGTCGACCAGGTCCCCGGCCGCTTCCTTCAGCGCGCCCGTAGCCTCACCCTTCTCGTCGCGGACAATTTTCCCGTTGGGCGGGTCGGGAGTGTGGCGGTCAATGCCCGCGATCGCCAGAGCCTTGCTGTTGGCCCAGGAGCTGTGACCGTCGAATGCGACCAGGTACACCGGCCGGTCCGGGACCACCTCGTCCAGAATTTTCTTGTCCGGCAGCCCGGTGGGTTTGAAGGTGGGATAGGTCCAGCCCATGCCCTGGACCCAGGGCTCGTTCGGGTGAGCGTCGGCATAGGCTTTCACGCGCTTCTGAATCTCGGCAACCGTCGCTGCACCGTTCAGATCCACGCGCGTCAGTCCGAGTGAGCCGTCGATGAAATGGATGTGGCAGTCCGTGAACCCCGGCAGAACGAGTCGCCCACCAGCATCAATGACTTTGGTTGCGCTGGCGCGATAGGCCTCGATCTTCGCCTTGTCGCCGACGGCGACAATCTTGTCGGCGCGAATGGCGATCGCCTCCGCCCACGCCTGTTGCGGGTTCACCGTGTAGATGCGTGCATTGGTGACAATGACATCAGCGGGCTGGGACGATTGCGCGGCTGCGGACGCCGCGATCCCAACCACACACCAGAGCAGAAAGCTGAACCAGGTACAAAGACGGGGGAACGGCATAGGTCCTTCTTCTTAAGAATCAGAATGTCGGCGGAGTGTTGATCCATAGGACCCAGGTCTCGCTCCGGCCGGGATTTTTCCAGTGATGCGGGGTGGCGCTCTCGAAATAAAAGCTGTCGCCGCGCTTCAGAGAATACTCCTCGCCGGCCAGCGCAATCTTCAGTTCGCCGCGCAGCAGATAGAGGAATTCTTCGCCTTCGTGCGCGTACGATTCGCCGCTGCCCGCCTGGGGCGCGATCCGGAACAGGTGTGGCTCCATCACCGTGTTGCCCCAGGCCAGCAGTTCCATGCGCACGCCCGGACCCGCTTCCAGCACCTTGCGCTTCTGCGGACGCACCAGCCGGGTATTGGATTCCGTCGGATCAAAAAAATCAAGAATGTTCCGGCGATAGAAGCGTGCCAACTTGCGCAGCGTGCCCACGGAAGCGCTCATTTGCGATCGTTCGAGGGCGCTGAGGAAGCCGACGGAGATGCCCACGGTTTTGGCGACTTCGGCCAGGCCGAGGCCGCGTTTGCTGCGCAACTGGCGCAACCGCGGCCCGATGGCGCCCGCCGCTCCGTCGCTGGGCGGCCGGATCGCGCCCTCGCGCTTCAGCGCCTGCACGATGGCGGGCGCGTTCAGTCCCCGCACCTTGCGCAGGTAGCGCGCCTTCTTCAATTGCCGGACGTCTTCTTTGCTGTAGAGGCGGTAGCGGCTTTCTGTGCGCCGCGGCCGCGTCAGGCCCAGGCTCTCCCACCCGCGAATCGCCGAGGGGGAGAGTCCAACCATCCGCGCCACATCCCCGATTTTCAAGTATGATTTGGCATCGCTGGACATGGCTTCGAATTCGATTTCTCGGACCGGCTGCCGGGGAATTTTCCGCTTGACAGATGTCGGCGGAGTCACTAACCTTGCGCGATTATAGCAAGGTTTGCTTTTCGCGCAAGTCGAATTCGGATCTAATGAAAAACTTCCCCTCGTGGATCTGGAGGATCTGTCCCATGCCGCCGTCAAAAACGATCTGGATGACACGTTGGCTCGCCGTCTTGAGCCTCTGCTTGATTTGTTCCACCCTGGTTTCCGCGCAAAGCACCGGCGGGCGCATTCTGGGCCGTATCGCCGACGCCACCGGCGCTGTTCTGGGCGGCGTCAAGGTCACATTGACCAATGAGGCCACCGGCGTCAGCGCCGAGACCAAGACCAACAGCACCGGGGATTACGTGTTTCCCCAGGTGGCGGTAGGCGTGTACCGCCTGGAGTTCGACCTGGCGGGCTTCAAGAAGAACTTGCAGCGCGGTGTGAACGTTGATCTCAACCAGGTCTTGACCATCAACTCGATCATGCAGGTGGGCGAGAGGAGAGAGACGGTGGAAGTGACTTCCGAGGCGCCCCTGGTGGATACCACCAGCACCCAGCTGGGTGCCGTCATGGATGAGCGCTCGGTCTCGAACTTACCCCTCAACTCGCGCGATACCTACCAATTGCTGCAGTTGCAACCCGGCGTGCAAGGCGTCGGCGGGTCTGACCTGTTCTACGGCAGCAATACGGCCGGCTCAGTTTCGGTCAACGGCGGCCGCGGCCGTTCCAATAACTTCAACGTCAACGGGGGCGACAGCAACGACCTTTTCGTCAACTCCCCGGCGATTCAACCCACGCCCGACAGCATCGCGGAATTCCGTGTGCTATCGAATACATTCGACGCCGAGTATGGCCGTAACTCCGGCGCCGTCATCAACGTCGTCACCAAGTCGGGAACTAACGGCTGGCATGGCAGCTTGTACGAGTTCCTTCGCAATCAGATGTTCAACTCCAAGGGCTACCTCGATCCGCGACGCCCTGACGACAAACAGAATCAGTTCGGCGGAACGTTCGGCGGACCGATCGTGAAGGATCGGACCTTCTTTTTTGCCTCGTACGAGGGGCGCCGCGTCGTGCACGGCATTACGTCGGATCCGGTGGTAGTGCCGACCGCCGCAGAGCGGAACGGCGAGCTCTCCCTTGGTGGCTCTGTCGGTACTCAACTCTTCGCCGACATCCTGAGCGAGCGCTGCGGGGTCGAAGCTGCTGAGGGCTCGGCCTACTCGGATTTGTTCACCAGTCCGGAGCTCCTCAAGTCCTGTTTTGATCCGGTTGCGGCCGATATCCTCGATCGTTTTGTTCCTCTGCCGAACTCGCCTGATTCCACTTTCCGCTCCATTCCCAATGACAGAAGTCACGCCAACCAGGTCTCGCTCAAACTCGATCACCGCATCAATGAAAAGCAGAACCTGAGCCTCTATTACTTCTTCAACGATTCCGTCGATGCGCAGCCGTTTACCAGATTCCAGGCAGCCACGCCCAACCTTCTGGAAGGGTTCGGCAACAACAACGCCTTCCGCGTGCAGCAGGTCAATCTTTCTCACACCTGGACTCTGAGTAACAGCACCGTCAACGAAGCCCGCCTCACGTACTTCCGCGAAGCCCAGGGGACCTTCCTGCACCCGCAGCGGACTAACAACGTCATCGACTCCTGCAATTCGATCGGCGTAGACCATTGCTTCAACGGTGTCACCGATGCGCCTGTAGCTTTCTCTAAGGTCCTCCCAGAGCCCCTCGATGCCAATAACCCCAAATACGGCATTACCCCGAACCTCGGCTCCAATCGCGAAGGAATCCCCTTTATCAGCGTCTCCGGTGGCTTTACCATCGGCAACAACTTCGAGGGGGAGCTACCGCAGATCGGCAACTCGTACCAGCTCAGCGACAATCTCACCAAGGTGATCGGGAGCCACACCACCAAGTTTGGCGTCGATCTGCGCGAGCAGCGCTTCCTGCAGACTCTCTACTTTGATGTCAGCGGCGATTACAGCTTTTTTGGTGGCGGACCGAACGATACCGGGAACCTGTTTGCTAACTACCTGTTGGGGCTGCCGGATTCCTACCTACAGGGCTCGGCGCAAACCGAGGACGTGCGGGGAAAATCCGTCTATCTCTTTGCCCAGGACAGCTGGAAGATCAAGCCGAATCTGACCCTGAACTACGGCTTGCGCTGGGAGTTCAATCAGCCCATCTACGATGCCGGCAAGCGCTACCAGACTTTCCGGCCCGGACAGGTCACCACAACCTACCCCTGCCAGCTCTCCGCGGACAGCATTACCAATTTTGAGGATCTCGGGATCGTCAACCCAGATTGCAACAACACGGGCACTACTCCGGTGGGCCTTGTGGTGCCCGGAGACAAGGGTGTTCCCCGAGGGCTCACCGCGTCCTACTACAATGCGTGGGCTCCGCGCGTCGGCATCGCCTGGGATCCCTGGAAGAACGGGAAAACCACCATCCGCGGCGGCTGGGGTATGTTCTACAACCCCATCGAGCAACTGGTGCTCGAGCAGTTCCAGGCGGAACCACCTTTCGGGGGCAGTTCCCTGATCTCGGAAGGCCTGTTCAACACGCCCTTCATCGGACAGGACGGCACCAAGGTTCCCAACCCCTTCAACGGCATCCTTACCCCGCCCCCCGGAACACCTACTGACTGGTCTGCCTTCCGCCCCATTTTGTTATTTGGCGAATTGGAACCCAAGCTGCGCGCGCAATATACGGCGCAGTACAACTTCGGCATTACTCGCGAGTTGGCCAAGGACCTGGTCCTGTCGATCGGTTATGTTGGGTCGCAAGGCCATCGTTTGCTGGCAACAAAAGACATCAACTACGGAAACCCGCAAACCTGTATCGATCTGCAGAATATTTCCGATCTCACCGGCGACGGCGATCTGGCCTGCGGTCCCTTCTATGCGGACAGCTCCTTTACCATTGCTGCCGGAGAGATTCCTGAGGGAGTTTCGCTCCACATGCCCTACGGTTCTCAGGAGGTGGTGACAGGTCCCAATCCGACTCCGATCACTCTGGTCGGACTCCGCAAGTATTCTTCTCCCGGTTGCGATCCGTTCACGGGGAACGGATGTCCACCCGACGGCGTCCCCGTCTTTTCCAGCATCTTCGCGCAGGACACCATCGCCAGCTCCAACTACAACTCGCTGCAGACTTCTCTGGAGAAGCGCATGGCCCACGGGCTGCAGTTCGAGATCGCCTACACCTGGAGCAAGTCGATTGACAACGCTTCCAGCTTCGAGAACATCGTGAAGCCGATCTGCGACCGCTGCAATCGGTCGCTTTCGTTGTTCGACGCGCGGCACCGCTTCGTTCTCAGTTACCTCTGGCAGCTTCCGGTTCCTCAGTACCAGGGGGCCAAGGGCAAGTTCCTGAACGGGTGGGCGGTTTCCGGCGTTACCAGCTTTCAGACCGGATTCCCGATTCGCATCCTGTCCAGCAACGATGCCGAGCTGATGAACAGCTTTGACTTCGAACTGCCGGGCAAACCGGACCTGGTCAAGCCGTTCCACGCGCAGGATCCAAGGAAGAACAACAAGTACGCCTTCGACCCCACTGCGTTCGCCCTTCCGGTGCAGGATGCCAATTCCACTCCCTTGCAACTGCTGGGCAATTCGCCCCGCACGATCTGCTGCGGCCCCGGGATCAATAATTTCGACTTCTCCGTTCAAAAGGTCACCCAAATCGGTGAAAGCAAGCACCTCGAATTCCGGGCCGAGTTCTTCAACGTGTTTAACCACACGCAGTTCCTCAACCCGGACGGCAACATCAGCGACGGCGCCGATTTCGGCCGCGTGAAGCGCACCCGCGACCCGCGCCAGGTGCAGTTCGCGTTGAAGTTTTCGTTCTAGAATCTGGATATACCCGGGCAGCTTCGCCGCCCGGGCCCAATCTAATGGCCCACCGGCCTGAGTCTTAACTGGAGACACGATGTACCCCGCACTGCAAAAAGAGCTCGAGATCTTCGAGCATCGCACCCCGAAGTCTGCTGAGGCGCATAAGAAAAATCTGAAGCGCCTCCCCCTCGGCGTGGCCAGCAATTACCGCGCCTACGATCCTTATCCGATCTTCGTCCAAGACGCGCAGGGCAGCCATTTCCGCGATCTCGACGGCAACCAATATCTGGACCACAATCTCTGTTTCGGCGCGCTGATGGCGGGGCATTGCCATCCCGCGGTGATGAAGGCAGTTGAAAAACGGCTTTCCACCGGCACCATGCTCGGCATGCCGCACAACATGGAGTGGGAACTGGCGGAAGAAATCTGCAACCGCTTTCCGGTGGAAATGTGCCGCTTCGGCAACAGCGGCACCGAAGCCACCATGCACACCATCCGCTTGGCTCGCGCTGCCACCGCACGCGACAAGATCATCAAGTTCGAAGGGGGCTATCATGGCCTGCACGACTCCGCCCTGGTCAGCGTCAAGCCGCATCCGCCCAAAGACGACTTCGGCGACATCAAAAACCCGCAACCAGTCCCGGGCGGACTAGGCGTGCCCAAGGCGAGTATCGCCAACGTTTTGATTGCGACTTTCAACGATCTGGAGACGGTCGAGCGCCGCTTCAAAGAAAATCCCGGCGAGATTGCCGCCATCATCCTCGAGCCGATCATGATGAACGTCGGGCTCTGCATGCCACAGAAAGGATTTCTCGAAGGCCTGCGGCAGTTCTGCGACAAGTACGGCGCGTTGCTGATCTTCGACGAAGTAAAAACCGGCGCGAAGCTTTGCTGGGGCGGCGCTTCAGAATACTTTGGCGTCATTCCCGACATGATCTGCCTGGCAAAATCGATTGGCGGGGGATTGCCGCTGGCTGCCTTCGGCACCCACAAGCGCGTCATGGACCTCATCTCCGACCACAAGGTTTTCCACGGCGGCACTTACAACACCAACCCGGTTTCGATGGCCGCCGGCCTGGCCACTTTCCGCGAGGTGCTCACGCGCGAGAACTACGCGCATGTGGACAAGCTCAGCAAGAAAGTGACCGACGGCTACAGGAAGATTGTCGCGAAAGCTGGTCTGCAAGCCTACGTGGTGAGCGCGGGCGTGAACGGCGCACTGATGTTCTACCCGGAGGAGATCCGCAACTACCGCGACTGGTTGCCGATTGATGTTGACCTGTGGCGGCACTACTGGTTCGGCATGGTGAATCGCGGCGTGATGTGCCAGCCCTACTGGTGGGACGAGCAGTGGACGATTTCGGTCCAACACACCGAGGGCGACATTGAGCAGCACCTGGCGGTATTCGATGATATTGCCGGTTCGCTCGCCGCCGCCCAGCACGAGCGGTTGGGAGCAGTGGCGGCACATTGAAGCTGTGCGAGCCCGGGTCTTCGACCCGGGCAGGCCGGGTCAGAGACCCGGCCCCACACAGACCCGGCTCCACATGGGCCAGCAAGTCTTGGAGTGACTTTTGTCTACCCAACCCGGCGACAAGCAGCCGCACCTCAAGCGCGTTCTCGGACGCTGGGACCTGGTGCTGCTCTTTGTTGTCGCCGTTTTCAACTTGAACGTTGTGCCGTCGATCGCGGCCAACGGCGGCGTCACCGTCTGGCTCTGGATCATCTCGTTGCTGCTTTTCTTCTGGCCGCAGGGAATCGCCGTCATTGAACTGGCCCAGCGCTACCCCGGCGAAGGCGGTGTGTACCTGTGGGCCAAAGAAGTTTTCGGCGACTTTCATGGGTTCCTCTCCGGCTGGTGCTACTGGACCAACAACATGCTCTACGTGCCGACGGTGATGCTGTACTTCGTCGGCGTGTCGGTTTTTGCCCTGGGCCCCGGCCACGCCGCTCTCGCCGACAACAAGAACTTCGCCATGATCGCGTCGGTGACGTTGCTGGCGTTTCTGACAGTGCTGAACATCGTCGGCCTGGGTGTGGGCAAGTGGCTGAACAATCTCGGCGCCATCGGAACGTTCGTTGCCGCGGCCGTGTTGATCGGTCTGGGATTGACAGTATTTTCGCGCTTCGGAACCCCGGTCACGGCAACCGATTTTCACATTCCCGCCGACCCCAAGTTTGTCCTGAATTCGTTCGGCGTAATTTGTTTTGGTTTGGTCGGGCTGGAACTCGCCTCTGTGATGGGCGACGAGATTCGTGATCCGAAAAGAACCTTGCCCGGCGCCGTAGCCTGGGGCGGCCTGATTTCGGGCGCGCTCTATATCGGCGCAACGCTCACTTTGCTCGTCGCAGTCGGCAAGAACGAGATCAGCGTGCTGCAGGGCATCGTGCAGGCCGTCAGCCACATGGCTGGTAAAGTTGGCGTGGCATGGATCATCACACCGTTTGCGGTCATGCTCAGCTTGTCCATCGCCGGCATCGGCTCGGCCTGGATGGGAGGCTCGGCCCGCATCCCATTTGTCGCGGGACTTGATTCCTACATGCCGCCGTGGCTCGGGAAAATTCATCCGAAGTATGCAACGCCCCATGCCGCGCTGATCGTGCAAGCGATCGTCTCGCTGATCCTGATCGTGATCAACTTCACGGCTTCGGGCGGGGTGCAGGAAGCGTTCCAGACCATGCTCTCGCTGGCCGTGGTCTTACAGCTCGTGCCGTTCCTGTACGTGTTTGCCGCGCTGCTGAGATTCGCCTTGCGCCGGGATTTCGCCGAGGTCCGCTACCGCCGCGGCACGCTGATCTTTGCCGGCGCGAGCGGATTGCTGACCACAACCCTGGGAATCGCCCTTGCCTTCTTCCCCGCGAAGCAGATCACTTCGCTGTGGTGGTACGAAGTAAAGATGGTGGGATTTACGGTGTTCTTTCTCGCGCTGGCCGCGTTCTTCTTCTTCGTGTACGGGAGGCTCAAGACGCCGCGAGGGGCCGCGGTCGAGGAGAAGAATTTGGGAGCAGTCAGGTCCACGTAGGGGCGGACGCCCGCGTCCGCCCGGCCGGGCGAAGCTCGGCCATAGCAGAGATTTTGGAAGGAGGCTTTCTATGCCAAGCGGAGTCAAGTCCGAAGTTCGTACCTATCAGATGTACATCAATGGCGAATGGGTGGACAGCGTGTCCAACAAGACCTCTGCCATCATCGATCCATCCACGGAAGAGGTGATCGCGCAGGTGCCGTCGGGCAACGCGGAGGACGTAAACCGGGCGGTGGCCGCGGCCAAGGCCGCTTTTGAAACCGGCCCGTGGGCTTCGACGACGCCGCAGGAGCGCGGCCGGGTCCTGTTCCGTCTAGCGGAAAAAATTCGCCAGAACGCGGCCATGCTGGCGGAAATCGAATCGCGCAACTGCGGCAAGCCGATCGTCGAGGCGGAATACGACATTAACGACGCCGCCACCTGCTTCGAGTATTACGGCGGGATGGCCACGAAAATTCTGGGAACGGTCAACCCGGTTCCGGACAACGCCGTCAGTCTGACCATGAAGGAACCGATGGGCGTGGCCGCCATGATCACGCCGTGGAACTATCCGCTGGTGATGGCGACGTGGAAGATGGCGCCGGCGTTGGCTGCGGGGTGTACTTGTATTCTGAAACCGCCGGGGGTCACGCCGCTGACCGTGCTGGAACTGGCGAATTGGCTCCCGGAAGTAGGCCTGCCGCCGGGCGTGCTGAACATCGTTACGGGATCGGGGTCGGTCTGCGGCACGGCGCTGACGCAGCACCCGGACGTGAACAAGATCGCTTTCACCGGCAGCAATGAAGTAGGCAAGGTCATCATCAAGCAGGCTGCGGACACCTTGAAGCGGGTTACCATGGAGTTGGGCGGCAAGTCCCCCAACATCTTTTTCGCCGACGCGGACTTCGAAAATGCCATTGACGGCGCGCTCTTCGGCGTCTTCATCAACCAGGGAGAAGTATGCTCGGCGGGCAGCCGCATCCTGGTCGAGCGGTCCATCTACAAGAAGTTCGTCGAGGCCATGACCGAGAAGGCCAAGAGAATCCGGCTCGGTCCGCCGCTCGAGCGCGAAACCAAGATGGGCCCCATGGTGAGCAAGGACCAGTACGAGACGGTGCGCTCCTATCAGGAGATTGGCAAGAAAGAAGCCAAGATGTCCATCGGTGGCGGCCGGGCGGAGAAATTCGCCAAGGGCTACTACATCGAACCCACGATTTTCTATGACGTGGACAACCACGCCCGGATTGCGCAAGAAGAGATCTTTGGGCCGGTGGCGGCCGTGATTCCGTTCGACGACGAAAAAGACGCGCTCAAGATCGCGAACGACACGCCCTACGGGCTGGCCGCCGCCGTCTGGACGCGCGATATTTTCAAGGCCATGCGCGTGGTGAAGGCGTTGCGCGCCGGCATCGTGTGGGTGAACCACATGCAGCCGACGTATGTGGAAGCGCCCTGGGGCGGCTACAAGCAGTCCGGCTATGGCCGTGAACTCGGGCCGTGGGGCATCGAAGAGTATCTGGAAAGCAAACAGGTGCACATCAACCTGAACGAGCAACCGATCGGCTGGTACTGAAGACCAGTGGTCAGTGGCCAGTGGTCAGTGGTCAGTAGAACTGACCTTGGCGCTGGCAGACTTTGCTGAGAACTGAGAACTGACAGCTGAGAACTGAACTATGTCCACCATTCAACTGCGCACCCCAATTCCCGGACCGCGCTCGCAAGAGCTGATGAAACGCCGCAACGCTGCCGTGGTGCAGGCTGCCTATCACGCTACGCCGGTTTTTATCGCGAAGGCCGAAGGGGCGGTCGTCGAAGACGTCGACGGCAACCGCCTGATTGATTTCGCTGGTGGCATCGGCTGCCTCAACACCGGTCACCGCGCTCCCGCCGTAGTCGAAGCCATTCGCCGCCAGCTCGACCGCTTTCTGCACACCAGTTTCAACGTGCTGCCCTACGAGAGCTACGTCGCGGTCTGCGAGAAGCTCAACGCGCTCACGCCCGGAAAGTTTTCCAAGAAAACTTTGCTGGTCAACACCGGCGCTGAGGCTACCGAAAACGCCATCAAAATCGCGCGCAGCTACACCAAGCGGCCTGCGATCATCAGCTTTGAAGATGCTTTCCATGGCCGCACCTATATGGCCATGGCCGTCACCAGCAAAACACATCCTTACAAGGCAGGATTCGAGCCCTTTCCGGGCGATGTCTACCGCATCCCGTACGCGTACTGCTATCGCTGCTCCTACTCGATGAAGTATCCGTCCTGCGAAGTGCATTGCGCCAAGCACATTGAAGATACTTTCAAGCGGGTGGTGGCATCAGAGTCCGTCGCAGCCGTGATCGTGGAGCCGATCCTGGGTGAAGGCGGGTTCGTTACGCCGCCGGCGGAGTTCTTCCCGACTCTGGCCGCGATCTGCCGCAAGCACGGCATTCTCCTGATCGCCGACGAAGTCCAGACCGGCTTCGCCCGCACCGGCGCGCTCTTCGCCTGCGAGCGGCTGGGACTCGAGCCCGATCTGATCTGCATGGCAAAATCGCTGACGGGCGGCTTGCCCATGGCCGCGGTGACTGGACGCGCTGAGATTATGGACACTCCCGCTTCCGGCCAACTCGGAGGAACCTTCAGTGGCAATCCGGCGGCCTGCGAAGCCGCCCTCGCCGTGCTCGACATCATCGAGAAGCAAGACCTCTGCGCCCGCGCCAACGTGCTCGGCGAGCGCTTCCGCAAGCGCGCAGCGAAGTGGCAATCACAGTGGGAACTGATCGGCGAATTCCGCGGACTCGGCGCCATGCAAGCGCTCGAACTCGTCCGCTCGAAAGCCACGCGCCAGCCCGCTGACGAAGAAACCAAACAAGTGGCACAATACTGCTACGAGCATGGGCTTGTGCTGATCACGGCCGGTTCCTACGGCAACGTGATTCGCCTGCTGATGCCGCTGGTGCTGACCGACGCGCAAATGGACGAAGCCATGGACGTGCTGGAAGCGGCGCTCGCCCACGTCGCTGCCGAGAAGAAAGGTGCACTTGCGGAGCAGTCAGCATAATCATTACTGCCATGAAACTTCTCACCACAGAGTCACAGAGACACAGAGAGAACGAGGAGCGGGATCCTCGAACCGGCCCAATCATCGGCGCGGCTATTGAAGTGCACCGCCAACTTGGTCCGGGGTTGCTGGAGTCCGCCTACGAAGAGTGCTTGTGTCACGAACTGCATCTACGCGGGCTGACTTTTGAGCGCCAGGTGGACCTTCCGGTCTCGTATAAGGGCTTCCGTCTTGATTGTGGATATAAGATGGACCTGGTCGTCGAGCAACAGGTGGTTCTCGAACTCAAGTGTGTGGAAAAACTTCTGCCGATCCACGAGGCGCAGCTTCTCACATATCTCAAACTCTCGGGGAAGCGCGTCGGCCTGCTGATCAACTTTAATGTTTCATTACTAACGCAGGGGATCATCAGAAGAGTTTTGTGATTCCTCTGTGTCTCTGTGACTCTGTGGTGAAATAGTTCTTGGGTTCTGAATCGAGGAACGGATGACCACTGCCACCGCTACCCCCACCATGACCGGCCAGGAGATGGTCGACCTCACCAGGAAGCACACTTTGTTCGAATGGTCGGCGCAGTCGAAGGTCGATCCTATTCCCGTCGCGCGCGCCAAGGGCATTCATTTCTGGACGCCGGAAGGGAATCGCTGAGATCACACCGGGTGACATTGATACTTTCTTCTTTACTAACGGCGGCGCCGAAGCCAACGAGAACGCCATCAAGATTGCCCGCTTCTTCACCGGACGCCACAAGATCATGGCGCGCTACCGCTCCTATCACGGCGCCACCGCCGGAGCCATCAGCCTTACGGGCGATCCGCGGCGCTGGGCTGCCGAGCCGGGCATTCCGGGTGTCGTGCACGTGCTCGACCCCTACCACGGCATCGAGCGCGGATGGGATTCGGCCGAAACCTCGCTGGCGATGATCGAGGAAACCATGCAGCTCGAAGGCCCGCACACCATCGCCGCCTTCATCCTCGAGACGGTTGTCGGCACCAACGGCATCCTCGTTCCGCCCGACGGCTACATGCAAGGCGTGCGCAAGCTCTGCGACAAGTACGGGATCCTCATGATCGCCGACGAAGTCATGGCCGGTTTTGGCCGCACCGGGGAGTGGTTCGCCATTGACCACTGGAAGGTTGTACCCGACCTCATCTGCATGGCCAAGGGACTGACCTCGAGTTACCTGCCGCTGGGCGCAGTGGGCATGCGCCATCACATCGCGCAGCATTTCCAGGACAAAGTCTTCTACGGAGGCCTGACCTACAACTCGCATCCCATGGGATGCGCGGCCGCGCTCGCGACCATTCGTGTGTATGAAGAAGACAACCTGATCGAGAACGCCCGCAAGATGGGCGCGATCATGAAAGACCTGGGAGCGGAACTGCAGAAGAAGCATCCGTCGGTCGGCGCAGTGCGTTCGATCGGACTGTTCGGCATCGTCGAACTGGTTCGCAGCCGCAAGACACGGCAGCCGATGGCTCCATTCAACGGCACATCAGAGGAAATGGCGGCGCTGGGAAAATTCTTCCGCGAGAACGGACTCTACACAATCGTGCGCTGGAACAGCTTCTACACCAACCCGCCGCTGTGCATCAACGAGCAGCAACTGCTCGAAGCCTTCGCCATCATTGACAAAGGCCTCGAGATCACCGACAAGGCGGTGACGGACTGAACTACGAGGTTACGGAATAAGCTGCGCACAGCGGGTTCTGCTCCGCCGCGCTCTCCCGCCGATCCGGAACTTCCTTGTCGCTACTGGCGAGAAGGTTCTCCAGCTTGTGCTGAGTACTCTGCTGCAGTTGCCGGAATCGGATACCGGTGCCGCAGCCGTACACGCTGTGTGTGATCGTCCCGTGCATCCACACTCTTTCCTCTTCCAACCAGAGGGCAAGGCTCACTTCGGTCAGCGGTTCCATGGCATGCGGCACCTGTACGCGGCAGCCGCCGTCGCTGACATCGCTCGCGGTCACCCACATGGGAGGCTGGTCGCCGCGGATTCTGATCTCAACCGCAATTTCGCACTCATAGCGCGCCTGCTGTCTCCGGCTGGTCACGCGCGGGCGGACATACTCATCGGGACCGGAAGCCGGCAGCCAGCAATCCACGGTCGCCGGAACCGGACCGGCGGCTGCCAGTCCAATCTGCCTTCCGTCGCCGGAACCTGATTGTTCCCAAATGACGTGGAACCGCCGCGTAGTTTCGTTACAGCGCAACGCGACCACGTCTCCCACCTTGACGCCGCAACTGACGTCTTCGAGCAGCGCTCCATTGCGGCTCATGTTGAGTACGCGGACACGGTCCAGGAAGGCGCGGCCCTTGGCGTCCATGCCACACAGACTGGCCGGAAGGGTCATTAGTATCCGGGGCTGGCGTCGGCATCCCATAGTCGTCACGAATCCTTCGCTTTGAATTGATACGCGCCTTACAGCGCGCGGGGGGATGAGTCCTGGCTGCTGTCCGCCCGCGTCGCGGTTACAGAAGTAACCAAAGTTGGGCGGTCCTGCAGCACAACTCCAAACGCCTTAGGAGCATGCACGCTGCCATTTCCACCAGGTGACAACGCAAGGACTTGCCCCGGAACTGCAAGGGAAGTCTGCAAGATCATGCAGGTCGGGGCATCGGAGTTGAAATTCCATACTTACAAGCCAAGAGTATCTAGGTCGCAGAAGTCCCGCTCTCAGGCGCCGATAGTCTCTAATGCGGCCCGTTCTCGCAAAGATGGCCGCTCGCGAATTAGAAACTGCTCAGAATGGCTCTAGTCCAGGAAGGACGAATCTAGATTTCAGGGAGTAGTCGTGGGCCTCGCCGCGGCGATGGAATCCCGCGTCTGAGAGGATAGGTTAATGCCGGTCGGTGCAAGTTGCTTGATGCTCGTGATCGCGGTACTGGTCGCCAACGTTCTGAAGCACGTGTTGGCGGGACTGGTGAAGCTGACCGTTTCCGCGGCTCGGCCTCGCAAAGACTATTCGCTCCAGCCAAGCGTGAGTATTCTTTTGCCCTGCTACAACGAGGGCAAGACGGTGTACGACACGGTGGAAAGCATCAGCCGCAGTAACTACCCGAACCACAAGTTCGAAATCATTGCGATTGATGACTACTCCACTGACGATAGTTATCAGTGGTTTCTCAAGTCGCAAGAAGACTTCACTAACATCAGGATCAGAGTCAGCCGGAACCCGCAAAATCAGGGAAAAGCCCGGACGGTGTGCAATGCACTGAAGCAATCGGAGGCCGAGATTGTTCTCTCCATCGATTCGGACTGCATCTTCCATCCCGAGGCCATCCGCGAACTGGTGGCTTGTTTCGTGGACCCCAAGATCGGCGCGGTGGGCGGCGCCGTCGGTGTGCGAAACGTCAACGACAACATCGTGACCGCCATTCAGACTTTTGTCTATTACACGAACTTCCGTCTGATGAAGGTGCTGGAGAACTGGACACGATCGGTCATCTGCATCAGCGGCTGCATGTTCGCGGTGCGGCGAGATCTGTTTCTGAACCTCGAGCCCAAGGTCCGGGGCCGCCGCTGGCTGGGTATCGAGGTGAATGACGGGGAAGACCGCTTTCTGACTCACCAGATACTTCTCGCAGGGTACGGCACGGTTCTCAACAGCAGCGCGCAATGCTGGACGACGGTGCCGAACACCCTGCCGGGGCTGTTCAAACAGCAGATCCGGTGGCAGCGGTCCGGGGTGCGGGATTTCCTGCTCACGCTCCAGACCCTGCCCCAGCATGTGTGGACCCAGCACCCGAACACCATTTACAACCTGGTGATTCCGACACTCGCCGCGATGTCCAGCGTGGTGGTGATGCTGATTCTCATGTTCCCCTACAGTTTCTTCCTCTTTTCGGTGGCCCCTGGGCTCTTCCTTCTGTATGGAGCGGGAGCCGCGACCTTCGACGCTCTCGTCCGGAAGCACAACCCCGAGCAGGCCGTGACCAGCCCGCTCCGGCTGGCTGCCTTCGCGGTCTGGATCGTCGCCGGGCGCCTGATCGAGATCATTGCCATGCTGACCCTCGACTCCCGTGACTGGGGAACTCGGGCCAAGGCAGTTGCGCTGCAGGAATCGGCACAGGAGGAATCCCCGTCGCAAGCATTGGAGCTGGATGTGGCAACCGCCGCGGGTGATTAATGAGGAACGAATTCTTGCTTTACGTGAGTGGAGGGCTTCACACAGCGTTGCACGTGCTACTCAGCAAAGCTGTCCTGTTGCTGTACCGCGTGTTTGCGATCGTGGCGCTCTATGGTGTGCTCGTCGGCGTGTTCGCCTACGCGGTCATGTTGGGAGTCTATGCGATCAATACTTCGTGGATCGCTCCCGTGATCCTTGCTCCCACCGATCAAAGAAGCCTGGATGTCACCGAGCGGCTCATTACCACGCGTAACAGCCTGGAAGATCTGACGCTGGAAATGAACCGGCAGAAGAGCTTGCTGGCTGAAATGAAGCAGCACCGGGCGGCACTTAAGTCTCTACAGCCGGAGTTGGAAGCGGCCGTCGTCCGCGAGCGACAACATAACAAAGTGGCGGCAAAGGATCTGCTGCGGCTGAACCAACAGAAACGCGCGGACATTGACAAGACGCGCGGCCTGGTGGACGACGTGAACGGAGTAGAAGCAGAAATTCAGCGAGACCTGGCGGCCAACCTGATCACCAAGGGAGAGGCGGCGATTCAGCGTGCGCAGCTCAATCAGACTCGCAACGCCGCCACCGACAGCCAGATCAACGAAGTCTTGTTGCGCGACAGCGTCCTGCAGAAGAGCACGATCGGCACCCAGATCCTCGATGTTCTCGATAAGCGGGCTGAGCTCGAATCCCAGATCGCCCAGCTTGACATCAGCATTGCCATAGCCGGACAAGAAATCGCGACGGTTCAAGCGCAGGTGGAGCGGCTCAACAAAGCCATCAACCTGGCAACCCAGACGCCCTACTTCCTCGCCGTGTCGGGCGAAGAGACGCTGCACTTCGCCTTCGTCCCCTACGACAATCGGACGAGCGTCTGGGTGGGTGCTCCAGTGTACGACTGCTATCTCCACGTGCTTTTGTGCCGGCAGGTGGGCACGGTCAAGCGCATCTTTGAGAGTGAAGAAAAAACTCAGAATCCGATCTTCCGAACGGATATGCGCGGGTTCCTCATCCAGCTCGACTTGCAGAATGAAGAATCCGCAAAGTCCAAGACCTTGTTTCTGAACCATAGGCCACTGCTCCTGTAAGGAGACCATTTGAAGTCAGTAATTCTCGCACTGTGTCTAGTGTCCACCGACGCCTTCGCCAACGAGGATCAGGATGCCTATTGCCAGTATGTGACGGAGCAGGCGGCGGCCGAGCGCGATCGCCTCCGCACGCCCAACGTTGTAGCGGGGCTGACTCAGCCCAACTCCGGTCTGCCGATGCAGGTGGTGTGGGGAGTCTCCAGCAGCGTGGCCAACAACCGCAAAGCAGTCCTGACCATGCAGGTCGCACGCAAGAACTGCCAGCTCTACCAGACAGCGGTAGAGGCCCAGATGCATGTTCAGTACGCCCTGCCGGAGATCGAGAGAGACATCCTGCAACATCGCCTGGCACTGATTGAGCAGGCGACGGCCCAATTGGAGATTCTCCTGGCCGCCAATATGAAGCTGGTGGAAGCGCAGAACGTGACTCGCCCTGCCTTGTACCCTTTGAAAGCGGCCAAGGTGAGACTGAATTCCAGCCGCGCCACCACCTCGATCGAAATCACTTCGAGGTATGTGCCCCAACTCAGCTCCACGCCTTTGCGGGATTTAATCGTAAGTAAGCTCGACAGCGACCGGGAAGCCCAGAAAGCCATGGCCAAGTTAGAGCGGCAAAACAATTGGGACCTGGCGCTCTCGGTGGGGGCACATCACCAGGTCCGTCCTTTGTCCCAGGAGAAGGTCGCAGCCTATGGCGAGATCAGCTTCAGCTACAACCTGGCAGACTGGGCGATCGGCCGCCATCTCCGCGATGCGACTGAGTCCTATGGTCGATGGAAGGCAGTGCAGGCAGGGGATGTCGCGTATGCGGCGGAGATCCTTCGGCGCCAGATCGGGCAAACTATCGCCATTCAGGAAGGCCAATTGGCCTTGTTGCGGGATGAGGACAAAGAAATTGACCAGGACATCGAGCACCTCGGCGGGATCAACACCAATGCGGCAGTCGGCTTCCGCAATCAATTGATTGCCGATCAGTTGGTCCTCCGCGTCGATGTCGGCGACATGGTCTTTCGTTTAGACAGGCTGCGTGCCTTTCTGCGCGACAACTTCTGAGGAGCTCCGGCGGGTGGCGGCCCTTCTGATCGACCTGATTCTCGAGGGGCGCCCGCCGCCACACAAGCATGCGAGATCCTTCGCGGCCAAGAGCGCCGCTCAGGTGACCGCAGCGGGCTCCCGCTTCGCTCACGCCCGCTAGGCGCGCTCACTTCGTCAGCCGGTTGTATTTTTTCAGCACCTCGCGCAGCTTGTCGTGGGGCAGGGCGATGACGGTGCGGTCGTTGACGCCGGTCATGGTTTCGGCGGCGACCATGGCGTTGATCACCGCTTCTTCCGTCGCCTGCACGGTGGCGAGGAAGAGCGGATCCAACTGGTCGTTGGGCACCATCTTCAGGTCGTGGATGCCCTTCGGGCTCGCCGCTTCTGGGTTCGCTGTTGAGAAGGCGATGAAGATGTCGCCGGAGCCGTCGCCGGAGAAGCTGCCGTTGCGCCCGAGCCCAAGAGAAGCTTTGCGGGCGATCCGCTTGAGTTGCGTGGGGATGATGGGCGCATCGGTGGCGACGACGATGATGATCGAGCCCACGTCATCTTTCCAGACCGTATGCTCCGGAATCTCGCGGCCCACCGGAACTCCTGCGATGCGCAACTGGTCGCGCTGTCCGTAGTTGCACTGCACGAGCACGCCGACGGTGTAGCCGCCTGATTTGGCATCAAGCACGCGCGAGGCCGTCCCGATCCCGCCCTTGAACTCGTTGCAGATCATGCCGGTTCCGCCGCCGACATTGCCTTCCTCGACCGCGCCGGTGTGCGCGGAGTCGAGCGCGTGAAAGGCATGCTCGGGCTTCACGTGGAAGCCATTGATGTCGTTGAGATAGCCGTCCCAGGTCTCGGCGACCACGGGCAGCGACCACCAATAGCCCTCCATGTCGGGCTTGCCGCGCTTGACCTTCCAGGCGATGACCGCGTCGCGAACCACGCCCACGCTGTGCGTGTTCGTGATCATGATGGGACCATCAACGAAGCCGGAGTCTTCTACCCAGGTGGTGCCGGTCATCTCGCCGTTGCCGTTGAGCGTGAACCAGGCGCCGAAAACGGCGTCCTTGGACTCTTTGCCGCGTGGAAGAACAGCGGTGACGCCGGTGCGAACCGGGCCTTCGCCCACCTTCAGTTTGCCTGCGCCGGAAATGAGCGTGGTGTGGCCGACTTCGACGCCTTTGACATCGGTGATGGCGTTGTTCGGGCCGGGAGTGCCGTCGAAGGGAACGCCGAGATCGCGGGCACGCGGTTTGGTTTGAGCGAAGGTGAGTGCGGTTGTGCTGACGAGCAGAACGAGGACTTGGACTGAGCGGGATCGGATCATAGTTGTCGGTTCGAACGGGGACGGTGCACGCGGCAGTATAAAGCATCGAAACGAGGGTGCTAAATGCGAATTTCTCACCGCAGAGCCACAGAGACACAGAGAAACCCGTCCGAGAAATCTCGTCGCAGAGGGATTCTTGTTCCGCCTTTGCAACTCTCGCCGCCGACCGATCTTTACAAATCGAGCATGTCTTTCTCTGTGTCTCTGTGGTGAGGAATCTAGGCTGGTTTACAATTCAACGAAGGGAAAGCCATCGGGAGAGAACATGGAGAACTGGAAAAAGGCGGCGATCGCGGGATCGATGGGAGCGGCGACGATCTTGATGCTGAAAGGGAAGCGTCCAGCGGGAGTGCTGGTGGCGGGCGTGGGGCTGGCGGTGCTGGCATCGGAATATCCCGAAAAGTTTGTGCGGATCCGGGAAGAGATTCCTTCTTACGTGCGGCAAGGAACGAAGTTTCTCGATCTGGCGATGAAGATCGGGACGAAGATCGGAGAACTGGCGGAGCGGCGGGGGCGGGCGGTGTTTGAGGAGTTGGGGGAATACTGAGAGGCGCGAGTAACGAGTCGTCGGGAGAATGCCTGGCAGCCGCACATAACGGTCGGAGTAGGGGTCCTTCGACTCCGCAAAGCGATGCGCGAGCGCATCGCTTTGCTCCGCTCAGGATGACAGATTGGAAAGTGCGCGGATGAAGGCTTGCGCAGACTTCACTCGATGCCGAGTTGTTTGCGGGCGTCGGGGCTGAGGCGTTCGGGAGTCCAGGGCGGGTTCCAGACGATGTTGACGGCGGCGTTGCGGACGCCGGGGAGCTGTTCGAGGCGCGACTTCACCTGGTCGCTGATCATCACGAGCGCGGGACAGCCTTGGGCGGTGAGGGTCATGTCCACGGTGACGTCCTGCTGCTGATCGGGCGTGGAGTCGAAGCGGACTTCATAAATGAGTCCGAGATCCACGATGTTGACGGGGATCTCCGGGTCGTAGCACTGCTTGAGTGCGCTGAGGACGTCTTCCTGGGTGAGCGGCATAATCTACAAATTAGATCATGGCAATCGATCCGGAGTTGCGAAAAAAGCTACAGATTTTCCTGGTGGCGGCGATTGTGCTGGCCGGCGGACGGGCGGCGTATATCGTCTACGACCGGTATGAGGAGCGCAAGGAAGATGAGCGGCCTAAGCAAGAAAAGGCGCTGAACGCGGACTACTACGTTACGCCCCGGAAGCTGCGCCCGTACGATCTGAAGTCGGCACGGGAATTGACGAAGCAACCGGTGTGGGTAAAGGTGGGCTACGGCAACACGTACTATCCGTACGATGTCGCGCGACATAAGGCTGAGTTTGGGCGGGAGGCGGGAACGCTCGGGCCGCTACAGAAATTGCAGATCCAGGATGTGGTGAGGGATGTCGCGCCGCTGGCTCCGGGGGTGAAGCAGATTCTGGCGAGATTTGAAATCGAGGGGAAGGCTTACGTGGTGCCGATCGGAGTGGAAAATGGCGGAGATTACAAGATCTATTCGGATGACATGTTTTTTGTTCAAGATCCGCACGAGCTGTATCAGCACTGGTCGGCTGAGGTCTGGAAGGCGATTGATGGGCACGAGGTTCGTCCGGGGATGAGCGAGCTGCAGGTCGGGTTTGCGCTGGGCCTGGGAGCGGCTGAGGGAGCGGGGGAGTACGGTTCGAGGACTCTGCATTATGCCAACGGGGGGAAGCCGGTGAGGGTTACGTTTCGGAATGACGAGGCGGTCGAGATCGTGCCGGGGTCGTAGCGCACGACAGCGTGCAACCTGAGGGGCTGAAGCCCCGTTCTAATTGGGAGCACTGAATGCAGCGCTGAAGTGCCGCTCCACCCAAGACCTTGTTCGCGGAAAGTCCTTTCGTAGCTCGCAGAGCGTACAATTCCGGGCATGAGACGAGCGCTCGGCGTTGTTCTTTTCTCTCTTCTACTGTCTCTTTCTAGTTCTCTCCTCAGTTTGGCTGCGACGCGCACTCTGCGCGTGGACTACTACCACACTGGAAATGCGCAGCAGGAGTGGTTCAGCCTGGATCGGGTGGTGCTGGAACCGCTGGAGTGGGCGGGTAATCCTGCCAAGGCCATCGATGAGAGTCAGCTCGGGAACTATTTGTTTGAGGTGCGCGAGAAGGGAAGCGGGAAGCTGGTGTATTCGCGCGGGTTTGATTCCGTGTTTGGGGAATGGAGGACGACGGGAGAGGCGTTGCATGCCAACCGGACGTTTTCCGAGTCGCTGCGATTTCCGAGTCCTGGGGATGTGGCGGCGGTGTCGCTGAAGGAGCGCGCGGGAGGCGGGTTTCGCGAGGTGTGGAAGACGGTGGTCGATCCGAAGGACAAGTTTGTGGACCGATCGCGTCCGCCGTCGCCGGGAGCGTTGATTGAGCTGCAGAAGACGGGCGATCCGGCCGGCAAAGTTGATCTGCTCGTGATGGGCGATGGCTACACGGCGGCGGAACGGGGCAAGTGCGAAAAAGATGCGCGGCGGTTCATGGAGACGCTGTTCTCCACGTCGCCGTTTCGGGAGCATCAGAGAGATTTCAACGTTTGGGGACTGTGTCCGGCGGCGGAGGAGTCGGGGATCGCGCGGCCCTCGAGCGGGATTCACCGGCGGTCGCCGCTGGGGACGACTTACGACACATTCGACACCGAGCGCTATGTGCTGACGACGGAGAATCGGGCGCTGCGGGATGTGGCGTCGTTTGCGCCGTATGAGTTCATCGAGATCCTGGTGAATGGGCAGACGTACGGTGGAGGCGGGATTTTCAATCAATACGCGACCGTGGCAATCGACAATCTGTGGGCGGGATATGTGGGAGTGCATGAATTCGGACACCAGTTCGCGGCGCTGGCGGATGAGTACTACACATCGGACGTGGCGTATCTGCCGCCAGGAAAGAAGACGGAGCCATGGGAGCCGAATGTGACGGCGCTGCTTGATCCGGCAAATTTGAAGTGGAAGGACCTGATGACGGCGGGAACGCCGGCGCCTACGCCCTGGGATAAAGAGGAGTTTGACCGGTTCGAGCGGGACATTCAGCGTCAGCGGAAAGAGTTGCGGGCGGCTGGGAAGCCCGAGGCGGAAATGGACGAGCTGTTCCGCAAAGAACGCGAGAAGGAAGATGCGCTGTTTCGATCAGAGAAATATGCGGGCAAGGTGGGCGCTTTCGAAGGGGCGAATTACGCAGCGAAGGGGTATTACCGTCCGGAGGTGGATTGCATCATGTTCACGCGGCACCAGACTTTCTGCGCGGTTTGCCGGCGGGCGATTGAGCGGGTGATTGCGATGTATGTGAGTTGAGAGTCGCGAACCCATATCACCACAGAGGCACAGAGGTCACAGAGAAGAGCTTTTGGGTAAAGGCAGGCGGGCGCGGACGAACTCTACGAGTTCAGGCGTGACGTACTCTGGCGGGTGGATGGCGAAGATCGGGCGATTGAGGACCGGCTTCAGAGAGACGCGCTCCCAGACAGGGCTCGCCGAGTCTGCGGCAGCGTGCAGCAGGATGGCATCGGCGCGGTCGAGAAAAGTTTGGGCGGAGGCTTTGAAGTCGGCAGTCGTTGGGTCGAGTACCGTTAAATAAAGGTCAGGTTTCAGGAAACGGAGAACGCTGTTCGATTCGATGATGGCGTTTTTTGCGCCGGCGAGGATCTGGCGGATACGGGGCATGGCTTCGGCAAGGCGTCCTTGTTCGGTGCGGACCCACCAGGCGTGCGCGGCGCCGGCGACGAGGAAACGCGAGGTGTCGGATTCGCCGGAGCGGTCTTTTTCTTCCGAGATGGCCCAGGAGTGGTCGTTGGTGGCGCAGTCGCAGGCTTGGCCGTTGGCGGAGCAGATGCCGTGTCCGTATTGAGTGATTTTGAGGGCGGTCCAGCGGAGGTCGGGCAAGGCGGAAATCAGACCGGCGACGACGCTGGTTTTGCCGAGGTTGCGGGTGTGTCCGCCGATGACGACTACAGGCATTGGGCTTCAGGCTCTGGGCTTTAGGTTCTCGGCTTGACTAGTGTGCGGAGACGCGGCAAGCCGCGTATCTACGTTGATCTCTCTAATCTGCTCGGTCCTTCTTGGCTGAGCGGGACAAGAACGCCAACTCCTTAAGATACTCCCGGAGGGGGCGCGCGGGAGTCCCCCAGAAAACGACGCCTTTTCCGCGGACTACCTTCTTCGGCAGGATGCCGCATCCTCCGCCTAGGATGACGCCTTCTTCGATGCGCGCGTGATCACCGATGCCGACCTGCCCGCCCATGATGACGTTATCTCCGACCACGACGCTGCCGGAGAGGCCGGTCTGCGCGGCGATGACCACGTCCCGACCGATCTGGACGTTGTGGCCGATCTGGACGAGGTTGTCGATTTTTGTGCCACGGCGGATGCGGGTTTCGTCGAGAGCACCGCGATCGACGGTAGAGTTGGCGCCGATCCCGACGTCGTCTTCGATGACCAGGCGTCCGACTTGGGGGAATTGCTCGTAGCGGCCAGTGTTGTTGTCGCGGACGTAGCCGAAACCTTCGCTGCCGAGAACCGCGCCCGCCTGGACGACAACACGTTCGCCGAGGGTCGTGCCGGAATAGATAGTGACGTTGGGATCGAGTCGGCAGTAAGCGCCGATTTCGACGCCGTCGCCGAGCACGCAGCCGGGGGCAATGGTGCTGCCATCGCCGATTTGGACGTGTTCGCCGAGGACGGCGCGGGGGCCGATGGCAACGTTGGCGCCGATACGGGCGGAGGCGGGAACGATAGCGGAGGGATGGCTTCCGGTTTGGTGGTGGCTGGAATCTTGGAGGAGTTTGGCGGCGCGGGCGAAGGTCAGGCGAGGTTGGGCGGAGATCAGGAGCGGCTTGGCGGCGACGACGTTCGCGAATTCTCCGGCGATGATGGCGGCTGCCCGGGAGGAGAGAGCGGCGGCCAGATGTTTGGGGTCCTCCACAAAGATCAAGGAGTCTTGCGCAGCGGAAGTTACGCTGGCGACGTTCGAGACAGGAACGGATGAGTCGCCGAGCACGCGGCACGCCAACTTTTCGGCGAGAGCACCGAGAGTCTGTTTCATGACCTTTATTGTCGCGTTAGCGGGCGGGGCACGCAAATGGGGGCGGCAAGTGCCAGCTCCCGGAGTGGGTGTTGCGGGGGCTAGAAAAAGCGATCACCACGGGGGCACGGGGGAACACAGGGGGATTGTTTGGCGAGTTCGAGATTCCGTAAGCCGCGTTTCTCCGCCGCTGAAAATCTTTAACCGCAGAGAACGCAAAGGAATCCGCAAAGGACGCAGAGAAAACCAAGAGCCTAAAGGCTGAAGCCTAATACAGCGGCGGCTGGCCTTCGGGGCGGGTTTTCCAGCGGCGGTGGACCCAGAGCCACTGGTCGGGATAGCGGCGGACGTAGTCTTCGATAATCTTGGTGAATTTGGCGGTGTTGGCGACGACGTCGGCTTGGTCGTCGCCGGTGCGGATGAGTTCGACGGCGGGGTCGAAGCGCAGGATGTATTTTCGCAGCTTGGAGTCCCACACTGTGAAACCGGGGACGACGGCGGCATCGGTGCGCAGGGCGATGCGGGCCAGTCCGCTGGCCGTACAGGCGGGGATGCCGAAGAAATCCACGAAGACGCCTTGGGGCGGGGTCATGTTGGTGTCCATGAGGATGCCGACGGTTTCGCCAGCGCGCATGGCGGCGAGGAGGCCGCGGACGAAATCGTCTTTGTCCACGGTGCGGTTGCCGTGCATAGTGCGATATCCCTGGATCAGGCGGTCGACGAGGGGATTGTCGAGCGAGCGCATGACGATGGAGAGCGGGTGTCCCTGGAGGGAGTGGGCGAAGGCGGAAAGTTCCCAGGCGCCGAGATGGGCGGTCAGAAAGAGAACACCTTTGCCGCGGGCGAAGGCGCGCTCGAAGTTTTCGAAGCCGTCGTAAATGACGACCTGGCTGACATTTTCGCGAGTGTAGCGGGGGAACAGGCAGACTTCGGCGAACTGGCGTCCGAGGGAGACGTATGCGCCGCGAAGAATGCGGCGGCGCTCACGGCGGGACATTTGCGGGAAGGCGAGAGCGAGGTTGCGCATCCCGACGCGGCGCAGGCGTCCGTGAAGCAGGTAGACGATGAGGCCGAGGGCGATCCCTTTGGCGCGGGCCAGGGGACGGGGAAGGAGGCCGACGGTCTTTACCCAGAGCCAGACGAGGGCGAATTCGAGGCGGTGGCGCACTAGGCGGGAGTGTAGGGGTTGGAGAGCCAACTCTGCAAGGTGGGTGTGGGGCCGGGTCCCTTCGGCTCCGCTCAGGGCATGCTTCGACCCGGCCGGCGGGTCAGAGACCCGCCGCCACACGCACACGATGTTATTTGCTTTCGGCGGCTTTGGCCCACTTGGCTAAGGTGCTCAGGAACGGGTAGGCGGCCTGGGGCGGATCAATGTTTCCTTCGAGCGATGTTTTGAACGGGACCATGCGGCCGTAAAAGTCACGGGTACTGTCTTTGTCCTGCTTGACGACGGCGCCGGTGAGTTCGAGTCCGGCAAAGGCGCCGCGGGCGCGAGAATAGGTGAGGACCTGCGCTTTTAGTTTCCAGTCGGTGTCGGCGGAGGCGTGGCGACCGACGGGGCCGGCGGCGGCGCTGGCGTCGGCGCCCAGTTTGAAGTTGCTGGAGAGCAGGTTCTTCATGCCCTCTTTGTTCATGACGAGCATGACCAGGTCCACGGCTTCGGCGCCAATTTGCAGGCCGAAGCTGCCGCCGCCGATGGTGAAGAAAGCGGGAGCGCTCCAGCCCTTGGGGGTGCGGCAACTGGCGACACCTTTACCGTAGCGGGCGCCGAAAATGAAGCCGCCTTTGAGTAGCGTGGGAATGACGGCTACACACTCCGCGGAACCAAGCACTTCTTCGGGGATGCCCTGGTCGGGCGCGGCCTGGATTTCGTCGAGCACGGTGCCGGCCGACTCGACGCGCTTGACGGCCTTGGTGTTTTCATCGGCGGAAAAAACGGTGGTGGAAAGAGAGAGAAGGAGTACCAGAACCAGGAGCTTTCGCATCATGCCTCACTTGGGAGATAGGAATGCCCTAATTCTATAAGATGCGTGGTGAGAGGCGGAGGCTGCCGGGGGAGTGATGGGAGTCAGCTTGAGTATTTTGCGGGTTCCGCGCCGCTCAAACCCTTACCGCGAAGGGCGCAAAGGAATCGCCAAGGACGCGAAGAAAGGCTTGAACCACAGGGAGCACAGGGATTGCAGAAGTCAGATTGCAGAAGTCAGATTGCAGAAGTCAGATTGCAGAAGTCAGATTGCAGAAGTCAGATTGCAGAAGTCAGATTGCAGAAGTCAGATTGCAGAATGCAGAAGTGAAATCTTATGAGGACAAAAAAATCGGGGCTGAAAGCGGCGACCCTAATCTCCACTCCCAACCCCGTCTCCCGCAAGATTACGAGGGTCACTGTCCCGGGGTAACTTTGGAAAGGGTGGAAGCACAGGGGGAATCTCGGCCGAGAAGGAGCGTGTGGGGCCGGATCTTCGATCCGGCCGGCGGGTCAGAGACCCGCCGCCACACGATTATTTCGCCGTCACCAAGGAATGGGTGATGGCGTGAACCGAAAGTGCGATGCGGTTCTGCACGCCGACTTTGCGCATCAGTTTAGCCACATGGGCCTTGACCGTGCGCTCTTCGATGCCGAGCGCGGCGCCGATTTCTTTGTTGGAGCGGCCGGCGACCAGCATTTCGAGAACTTCTTTTTCGCGGTCGGTAAAGGTGACGCGGCCGGCCGGGAAGATACGGCCCGGGGAAGCAGTTACGCGTTCGATGAAAGTGGAGAGCACGCGGCGCGGAGCCCAGACGGAACCTTGGTTGACCACGCGTAAAGCCTGCACAAACTCAGTGGGCGAGGCGGCTTCGTCCACGTAGCCCTTGGCGCCGGAAGCGATGGCTTTCAGGATGCTTTCCTCATCCATGCCGGAGCCGGTCACGATGATGCGCAGGTCGGGGCGGACGGCTTTCAGGCTGGCCATGATGTCGAACAGATTTTGTCCGGAGCGATTGCCGAGCAGAACGAGATCGATGTTGGGAAGCTGGCCCAAGTCGGCGAGCGAGGCGGAGACCAATTCCAGATCGGGCTCCGAATCAAAGAGTGCGCGGAATCCCACGAACCGAAGTGGATCGCTTTCCACCACGGCGACACGGATGAGCGGCTTTCTCGCGACTGCAGCTTTCATAGGTTTCCCTGTTAGGATTGCATCCAACTAGAAGATTGCCTGAATTAGAACAGAATTGGAATGATTGGTGACCGAAGGGAAATTACGGGGGTAACGTCCGAGAAGAGGGTCTGGAGGAGGAATTGGCGGTGAACAAGAGGCGGATTCGGCGGCTTTGGGCGGGAATGCTGGTGGGGATGATGGCAGGAGTACTGGCGCGGGCACAAGCTCCGGAGCAGAGCGCGCCACCGGCGCCGACGCAGGATGCGGCGCAGAGCGCTCCGGGAACGGCGCCGACGCAGGCGCCGGTGGTATATCAGCCGAAGTTCCCGGGCGATCCGGCGCGTTCGGAATCGGAGGCGCAGGCCCTGGGCTACATGCGGGTGGTGCTGCGGGCGCAGAAGGAATACAAGAAGCGGCATGACAAATATGCGGAAACTTTGCCCGCGCTGGCCGGGACCGGGTCGCTGACCAAGCGCATGGCGCGCTCGACCGAACGCGGGGATTACACGGCCGGATTTCGTTCGCAGAAGGACGGCTTCATTTTGACCATGACTCCCAAGCAGATGGACAGCGAGCACCGGTCGTTCTATGCGGAAGAGGATGGAGTGATTCACGCGGACGATCAGAAGGCGGCGGATCTGAGTTCGCCTAAAATCAAGTAGTTCGTAGTTCGGAGTTCGCACTTGCGGTTGCAACTGGAGTTCACGAACTACGAACTACGAACTCCGAGCTACGAACTAGGGTCCCACAGGCGGGCCGTCGTCGGGACCGGGGTGAGTGGGTTCCTGCTGCACGGGACGACTCTGACCGGCGCTGCGGCGGGGCGTGAAGGTACTGCCCTCGCCCGTGATGCGCCGAAGTTCCTTGACGATGTCCTCCCGGTCGCGGGCGGCGTAGTCGTGGGCGAAGCGGGTGAGGGCTTCGGTCAGGATTTCGTGGTGGTGCACATTCTCCAGGCCCGGTTCGCGGGTGATATTCAGCCACAAGCGATGAAGCAGGAGGACGTCCTCGTTCTTCATGGTGGGGGTGTGCGGACCGATGCGGAAAGAGTCGACCTTGTTGTCGGGGCGAACGATTTGCAGGACGAACTGCTGTTTGGGTTCGGGCAGGGCCTCCCAGGCGCGGCCCAGGGCGAAGGCCTGCTCGGCGGGGGTCATCTTGCTGGAGAGACCGGCGACGACGGCCGAGGATTCTAGATTGTTGGCGGTCTGCACGATGGCGGCCCAAACATCTCCGGCGGGAACCACGAGCAGAGAAGCGTGTTTGCCGACACTCTCGGCCACGGAGACGGCGCGGGTGAACAGGGTCTGCTCGTAGTCGCTGAAGATCTGCTCCATGGCGAGATCGTAGGCGGCGGCGCCAAAGCGGCTGACGCGGGCCGACATCACCACCACATCCTGGTCACGCGTGTCGATTCGTTCCAGGGCCCAACGCAGGTGAGCCAGCGTGTTGTAGTCGCGCACCGGAACCAGCACATTGCCGGCGCGAATGTTGAGCGCTTTGCGCTCCACCGTGTCGCTCTGCAGGAGCTGGAAGTGGTCCTTCATCTGCTGCTCGGCGAGAGCGTACTTTTTCCGGTTCACGCGCTCGGAAACGGTGAAGATGACGAAGAAGACGACGGCGAAGGAAACTCCGGCGACGGTAGCAACCGACTTCGTGAACAGGTTGACCAGGGCAGTCGCGAGCAACACCATGAACACGGAAGCCAACCCGACCGGTATTTCGTGACCGCCAATGTTGATATTGGGCGGAACCTTCCAGCCCCGAACGCCCTTGTATTTGAAACGCAGAACCAGCATGGCAAGGCTGTTGAAGGTGAAGCTCCAGATCACACCGAAGGCATAGGCTTCGCCGAGGACATAGACATTGCCCCGGCTGGCCAGAATGGTGAGGATCTGGAGCAAGACGACCAGGTTGATGATGCGGGAGCTGGTACCGTACTTGCGATGCGGGAAGCGGAACCAGTCGGCCAGGACTCCGTCTTCGGAAACGCGGTTCAGAACCCCGTTGGAGCCGATGATGGCGGTGTTGACGGCGCCGGAAAGAATCAGGAAGCCAACGACGACGACAAATCCGCGAAAGAGCAGGCGAAGAATGGGAGGGCCCCACATGTACATGGCGAGGCCGGCGATGAGGTTGTCTTTATAAACGGGTACCCGGACCGCGTCCGGGATGAGCATGACAAAGAGCAGCGCAGTCAGCCCGGTGAAGACGAAGCTATAGATGGCGATGATGATGGCGGCGCGCTTCAGGTTCTTGAGCTTGGGGTGGGCCAGTTCGCGGTTGACCTGAGCGAGGGATTCTTCCCCGCTCATGGCCAGAACCGAGTGGCCAAAGGCCATCAGGATCCCGAGCACGCCGAACATGCGGGCGAGACTCTGTTCGGGGAAGCTGTGACTAAGGAAGCCGAGCGATTCCTTGCTGAAATGGAGGTTCTCGGGCGTGGGCAGAGGAACGTGCTGGTATCCGGACTTGGCCAGGGTCAGTGCCGACCACGCCAGAAGGATCACCACCATGACGGTGGTGATCTGCATGACGCGGAGGGCTTTTTCGCTGGACTCGTGGATGCCCTTGATGTTCTCCCACCAGAAATAGACGGTGACCGCGAGAGCGAACGCCACCGCAGTCCAGTTGACGTTGACGTGGGGTGTGCCTTGGAAAATATTGTGAAGGGCGCGCGGGATCCAACCGTGCGCGTCGGCGGTGGCGAAGGTTTCGTTGATCAGTCCAGCGATGTACTGGCCGGCCGACACGCCGGAAATTGGCCCCGTAAGGATGTAATCGAACATCAGGGCGGAGACGCTGATCTTGGCGAGAGTGCCGCCGAGGGCTTCTTTGACGACGCGGTACACGCCGCCGCGGACGAACATGGAGCAGCTTTCCACGTACACCGCGCGTACGGTGAACGAGAACAGCATGACGCCGACGATGAACCAGGGAGCCGACTTGCCGACGGCCTGCTCGGCAATGCCACAAGCGTAGAAGGCGGACGAGCCGAGGTCATTGAGCACGATGGCGGCGGCGCGCCAGTAGGAGATGAAGGTCAGCATCACCGAGGTGGCGACGACGATTCGAACGCGGTTCGAACCGTTGGATGCGGGCTGGAGGGGTGATGACATGCAGGAACGAGCGAGCGGTCCTTAGGAATGGATCTCGTCTTCCTCCATGCCCAAGAGCGTTTTCAAGTCTTCGATCCCGCTCAGCATGAAGACCACACTCGATCCGATGGAGCCGACGATGAACATGCCTTCCAGGATACGCGCCAACAACCTACCCAACATTGGCATAAGTACAACATGTTATCCGATACGGGAGAAGGAGAACAGAGTGGGGAGCGGAAATCGCGGGCGCGGAATCCAATTTGCTATGCTTGCGGCGTGAAGATCCACTCCAGCGCGTGGCGACTGATGCTGCTCTCGGCGGGACTGCAGGTTGTGATTTTTCCGCTGCCGGGGCTTTACTGGCTTTCGTGGATTGCGGTGGCGCCCTTGCTGATCGCGCTGTTGCGAGCCCGAGCTCCAGAAACCCTGCAGGTGGACGCGGCAGTGAGGTTAGCGCCGGCCAGCCCGTGGCAGGGTTTTGTGCTGGCTTACGCGTGCGGGATTATTTGGTACCTGGGGACGTGCTACTGGGTGTTCGACACCATGCACCGGTATGGCGGGCTGGCGATTCCGGTGGCCCTGCTGGTCCTGATGGCGGCCAGCATGCACGAAGCGCTGTATCACGGGCTGTTCGGCTTGCTGCTGGCTACGGCGGCCCGGGGCAAGGTTGGTCAGCGCCGGGCGCTGGTGTTGGCTCCGCTCTTTTGGGTGGTGGCAGAGCTGGCGCGGACGCGCATCTCGGCGTTTCCGTGGGAGCTGCTGGGTTACGCGCAGACGGGCAATCCTACGCTTACGCGGATTGCGACGCTGACCGGAGTGTACGGGCTGTCGCTTGAGATCATGCTGGTGAACAGCGTCTTCGCGGCGGCATTCCTGGTGGCGAAAGAGCGGCGGAGATGGCTGCTGGTGGCGGCTTTTGCGGCGGCGATCCTGCTGCAGGCCGGGCAGTGGCTGGCGCCGCCTGCGGCGCCAACCGACAAGACGGCGCTGCTGGTGCAGACCAATGTACCGGCGCAGGAAGGCTGGACCATCGAGTATTTTCAGGGGACGCTGCGGGATCTGACGTGGATCAGCCTGCATCCTCCGGGTGGAAAAGATGGGCAGCAGTTCAATCTGATCGTGTGGCCGGAGTCACCGTCGCCGTTTTTTCTGAATGACGCCAGCTTCCGGGAAGTGGTGGCGGCGCTGGCGCAGCAGAGCCGGACGTGGCTGCTGGTCGGCAGTATCGGGGTGGAGAGCGCGTCGGCGTCGTCACGGCACACGAGCGAAGTGTTCAATTCTGCGGGGTTGATCAGTCCTGCGGGCGAGTTGACGGCGCGCTACGACAAGGTGCACCTGGTGCCGTTCGGCGAATATGTGCCTTTTAAGAGTGTGCTTCCGTTTATGGATATGCTGACCGACCAGGTGGGGAACTTTGCCCGTGGCGCCTCGCGCGAACCGGTGGACGCGGGCGGGCAACGGCTGGGGGTTTCCATCTGCTACGAGTCTATCTTTCCCGATGAGGCGCGTGAGCCTGTGCGGCGCGGGGCCGGCGTGCTGGTAAACATCACCAACGACGGCTGGTACGGCGACAGTGGCGCCTGGAAGCAGCACCTGCAAATGACGCAGATGCGCGCCGTCGAAAACGGGCGCTGGCTGCTGGTGGGGACCAATACGGGGATGACGGCGTCGGTGGACCCGTATGGGCGGATCGTGGCGGCAACCGGGCGGAAGATGCGGACCGCGTTGGCGGCGCCGTACGGTCTGCTTTCCGGCACCACGTTCTACACGCGGCACGGGGATTGGTTCGCCTATCTGTGTGCGATAATTTCTGTAGGCGCAATCATTGCGCGATTTTTGAGAACCAGTAGTCAGTAGCCAGTAGTCAGGAGTCAGTACCGATTCTGGTTACCGACTCGAACAGGTTTCAAAAATACTTGCAGGGACCGACTGAAGGGACCCTCAGGGGCTAAAGCCCACGTTTTTGGCGGCCGCGAGCGGCACGACTGAAGTCGTGCCCTCCCGAAAACCGATTTTTGAGACCAGTTCTCGTCTGTGCCGATTCTGACTACCGGCTACTGACTACTGGCTACTAGGCACGCACGAGCGCACTCATATGTTAGACGAACTCACACAGCAATACGCCTCTCTGAAGACCAAGGTCCACGACCTCCGGGAGTATCTTTGACGCGGGCAAGCTGCGCCAGCAGTTAGCCGAGATCGAGAAGCAAGCGGCCGATCCGAATCTGTGGTCGAATCCGGCAAAATCTCAACTAGTGATGCGCGAGCGCAAGCGCCTGCAAGAAGTGGTGTCGCTGGAAAGCGATCTGGTGCGGCGGACCGAAGACATCGGTGCGTATTTCGACCTGGCGGGAGAGGGCGAGAACGTTGCGGCGGACTTGCAACGGGAACTGGATGCGCTGCGCGAGCTGGTGGACCGGGTCGAGACCGAGACCTTGCTTTCGGGAGAGAACGACGCGCGGAATGCGATTATGACGATCCATCCGGGAGCGGGCGGCACCGAGTCGCAGGACTGGGCCGAGATGCTGCTGCGAATGTATTTGCGGTGGGCGGAGCGGCAGCGGTTCCAGACGGAAATGTATGACTACCAGCCGGGCGAAGAGGCGGGGATCAAGTCGGCGACCTTTGCCGTGAACGGCGAGTATGCCTTTGGTTACCTGACGAGCGAGATCGGAGTACACCGGCTGGTAAGGATTTCGCCGTTCGATCAGGCGAAGCGGCGGCATACGTCATTTGCCAGCGTGTTCGTTTCGCCGGAAATTGACGACAGCATTGAGGTGGTGATCAAGCCGGAAGATCTGCGCGTGGATACTTACCGGTCGAGCGGCAAGGGCGGACAGCACGTGAATACGACCGATTCGGCGGTGCGGATTACGCATCTTCCCACCGGGCTGGTGGCCAGTTGCCAGAACGAACGCTCGCAGCACAAGAACAAGGAAAAGGCGATGAGCATGCTGCGCTCCAAGCTTTACGAGTTCGAGATGGAGAAGAAACGGGAGGTCACGAAGCAGATCGAGGACTCGAAGCTGGATATTGATTTCGGCTCGCAGATCCGGTCGTACGTGATGCAGCCCTACCGGCTGATCAAGGATCACCGCACAAAACTAGAAGTGGGCGACGTGGATCGCGTGGTGGACGGAGATTTGCGGCCCTTCATGCAGGCGTATCTGCGGATGCGCAGGGGAGAGAAGAAATCGTGAGCACGCGCACGGCAGCGGTCCATCGTGGATTAAGCCTGGAATACTTCACGGTGGCGTGGAACTTGCTGGAGGCGGTGGTAGCGCTGATCTCGGGCGCGGTGGCAAGCAGCATCGCGCTGGTTGGCTTTGGGCTGGACTCGCTGATCGAGGTGTCGTCCGGGAGCATTTTGCTTTGGCGGTTGCATTCGGATGACGATGAAGAACGGCGGGAAGCGGTGGAGCAGCGCGCGCTGAAGCTGGTTGGAATCAGCTTTCTGGTTCTGGCGGCTTATGTGGCTGGGGATTCGGCGCTGAGTCTGGTCAGGCGCGAAGCTCCGGAGCGAAGCCTGCCGGGAATTGTGCTGGCGGTTGTGTCGCTGATCGCCATGCCGCTGCTGGCACGGAGTAAGCGAAAAGTGGCGTCAGCATTGGGGAGTTCGGCGCTGCAGGCCGATTCGCGGCAGACGGATATCTGCGCCTACCTTTCGGCGATTTTGTTGGTCGGCCTGCTGCTGAACGCCGCTTTCGAGTGGTGGTGGGCGGACCCGGTGGCCGGGATGGTGATGGTGCCGCTCATCGCGTATGAGGGGACCCAGGCCCTGCGCGGAAAAACCTGCTGCGACGATTGCAGCTAGAAAGTTCATGGAATGAAGAAAAGGACCTCGCTGAAACCCCCGGCGCTCGGCACGCGGCTGCAGCGGGCGTTTCGCTACGCCGCGGAGAAGCACGCGGGCCAGACGCGAAAGCAGTCGGCGGTGCCTTATCTATCGCATCTGATGGCGGTGACGTCGCTGGTGCTCGAGGGCGGTGGCGATGAGGACATGGCCATCGCGGCGCTGCTGCACGATGTGGTGGAAGATTGCGGAGGCATGCCGAGGTTGCGGGAAATTCGCCGGAGATTTGGGGCGCGCGTGGCGAAGATGGTCGAGGGCTGCACGGATTCGTTCAGCGATCCGAAACTGGAGTGGGCGGCGCGGAAAGACGAGTATCTGCAGAGACTGAAACAGGAAGACGGCGAGACGCGGCTGGTTTCGGCGTCCGACAAACTGCATAACGTTCGGACCGTGCTGGCCGACTACCGGCAGGATGGGGAATCAATCTGGAAACGGTTCAACGGCGGGCGGGAAGGCACGCTCTGGTACTATCGCGCGTTAAGCGACGAGTTTCAGCGGCGGAAAACGAACCGGATTACGCGGGAGCTCGCAATTGCGGTGGCGGAATTGGAAAAGGCGGCCGGCGTGAAGTCTGGCGGAGTTGCCGAAGATGAGGCAGGGAGATGAACCATGCCGCGGATGATTGACCTGATCCGCAAGTCGCAGATGTCTTCGAACCTGATGCACGCGGCGGCGCGCGGGGCGCTCATGGTGCAGCCGGGCGAGATGATGGAAATCCTGGTGCATCTGGCACTGCACAACAAGGTTTTTGGCGAGCTGGCGCGTATGACCCTGGCGGGTTGGGATGAGAAAGCTTCGCTGGGAGTGGCGGCCGATCCGGCAACCCATCGCGAGGTGCTGGGATACATGGTCTCGCCGAAAAATCTTCGGCCCGCCCTGCTTCCGGCGTTGTTGGAAAATCCTTCCGTCGGGGAAGAAGAACTGGCGGAGCTGGCGGCGACGGGGTCGCGCGAGGTGATTGAGGTCCTGGTGGTGAGCGCGCGAGTAAAGAACTCGCCGGCGCTCGCCGAGGCGCTGCGGTCCAACCCTCGGATGCGTGCGCACGAACTGATGGCAACCGCAGACCTAGCAGATCCGGTGGAAATCCCCGAGCCGGCCCCGGAAGCCGAGGTTGGGGGAGATGCGGAGGCGGCGGCAGGGCCGGTGGGTGAGGCGGCTCCGGAAGCTGTGGCCACACCAGAAGCGACTGAAGATCCGGAAACCGCGGACGAAGAAGTGCTGGCGCAAGCGATTGCACACTATCTCCAGGAGAACGCGGCGGAGCTGGCAGTGGAAGGCGACAAGCCCTTCCAGCCGGTTCGCATGATGCACGAAGGGACGGGAAGCGAAGGCGGTGCGGAGGTAGAGGCTGTGGCCGCGGCCGAAGCGGAGCCGACCGAGGCCAAGCCAGCTGCGGCGGCCACTGCCAAGCCGATCGCTGCGGCGGGCCATACGGCCAAGAGACCCGGGCCTCCGTCAGGAGACGAAAGGCGGGACAGCACGCTGCAGAAGATTGCCAAGCTCGACATCAAGGGACGAATCGCGCTGGCGATGCGGGGCACCAAGGAAGAACGCTCGTTGCTCATCCGCGACGGGACAAAGCTCGTCGCCCTGTCGGTACTCGATTCGCCGAAGGTCTCGGATGGGGAAGTGGAAAATTTCGCCCAGCAAAAAAATGTATTGGAGGCGGTGCTGCGGGCGATCCCGCTGAAGCGGCGCTTCGTCAAGAACTACGCCGTCGTACGAAACCTGGTGTACAACCCGCGCACGCCGCTGGATCTCTCGCTGGGCTTGATGAAAAACCTGCTGATTCACGATTTGAAGAATCTGTCGGGGAACAAGGAAGTTGCCGATACGATACGCAAGCTGGCGCTGCGGATGTTTAGGCAGAAGACGGAGAAGAAGAAAGAATGAAAGGCAGTCGCTAGTTGCTGGTTGCTAGTCGCTAGTCTCAATACCCAGTACCCAGTACCCAGTACCCAGTAGCCAGTACCCAGTGAGAGGCACACATCAGTGGAGCGGTCGGATCCTATTTACGAACTGCTATCGCGGGTGAAGACGATTGCAGTGGTGGGGCTGTCGGACAGCCCGCTGCGGCCCAGCCATGGTGTTTCGGCTTACATGCAGTCGCAGGGATACAGGATCATTCCGGTGAATCCGCAGATTACGGAGGCGCTGGGGGAGAATTCTTATCCGTCGCTGCTCGACGTTCCGGAAAAAATTGACCTGGTGGATGTGTTCCGGCGGCCGGAGTATGTGGATGAGATTGTCGAGCAGGCCATTCAGCTGAAGATCCCGGCGATCTGGTTGCAGGAAGATGTGGTCAACGAGCGGGCCGCGGAGAGAGCGCGCAAGGCCGGGGTGTTCGTGGTGATGGACCGGTGCATTCTAAAAGAGCACCGAGCGCGGTTCGGGTGACGAACCCGACGAGAATCCGGATCGGAAACAAGAGTTTGCAGGCGGGTGTCTAATTTATCGTGAAGCTGACTTGCTTAGTGACGTGCGTCCTGCTGCTTGAATTGTCATTGGTGGGACAGGAGCCGCCGGCGAATCCCTGCGCGGCCGGGGCGATGTCTTCCGCCGAAAGGGGACGTGAACCTCAGCGGCTTCAGTCAGACCGGGAACCTCGACGAGGTCAGCAAGAAACTCAGAACCCTTGCGATAGCAACAGTTCTCTGTCAAAGTCCGATCCCAGCGGCGATGCGGTCGGATGGGATCCCGTGAGCGTTTGGGATGGCCCGAACGCCGGGGAGTTTGTGGTTTTCTTCTTTGCGGGCTTGTTTATCTGCGCACCGGTTTTCTTGGTTGTTAGACGACTGAGAAGCCGGAAGCGCGAATCACTGGTGGTGAAAAAGCTTCTCGAATAGGTCGGCGCGTTGATCGAGCCTACCTCTTACTCCGGGCGGGCACCGACTAGGATCACCGTCGCATCATCGCGCAGGCCGGTGCCGTTTACGAATTGTTTTACGTCGGCCAGCAGAGATTCCAGCGAAGCATCGGGTAGTTGCAGTTGCGCCAGCAGCCGTTCCGGGCCGTATTCCTCGCCGGTCGCGAGGGCGGCTTCGGTGATGCCGTCGGAATAGATGGCGAGCCGCGCGTGCGGGCTCAGGGTGATTTCTGTTTCGGAGAACTTGCTGACGGCGATCCCAAGCGGTAGGCCGTGTTCGGTTGCGATCCAACGATGGCCGTCAGGCTCGACCAGGAGTGGCGGCAGATGGCCGGCGTTGGCCAGGCGCAAGCGGCGGGTTGAGGGATCGAATTCCGCGTACACCATGGTGACGAAACGGCCGCAGGGGAAGTCTTCCACCATCATGTTGTTGAGGCGGGTCAGCACCTCGGCGGGTCCGGAGCCGGTCTGCGCGAGCGAGCGCAACATGCCACGGGTGGCGGACATCAGTAGCGCGGCGGCGGTGCCTTTACCGGAGACGTCGGCGAGGACGAGGCCCCAGCGGCCGTCGGACAGCGGGATGAAGTCGTACCAATCGCCGCCGATGGCGCCGGCGGGAATCGAGAGCCCGGACACGCGGAAGCCGGGAATGAGCGGCGAACTGCGCGGCAGCAGAGCCTGTTGAATTGAGCGGGCTTCCTCGGCCTCGCGGCTCATGAGTTGGCGCTGCTCGCGTTCATCTCCGAAGCGGCGCGCGTTTTGCACGGCGACGGCCACGTGCGAGCAGAGGCCCTGCAGCAAACGGAGCTGCGCAGGCGAGAAGGCGTCCAGTTCACAGTGCGAAGCTGTGAAGACGCCGATCAGATCGCCCTCCACATGGAGCGGGATGGCGACTTCCGAGCGGACGTCGGGCTCGCAGGGCTTGTAGTAGGGATCTCGGGTTACGTCGGGGGCGTAGCGCATCTGACGGGTGGCGGCCACGTATCCAACCATTCCTTCGGTGCCAACCTTCATTCGATGCCCTTTGCCGTGCACCGAGCAGCCGCGCATGCCGGAAAGAACCAATTCGCTGTTGGCGGCGTCGTGAAGATAGATATTGATTTCGACGCAGCCGAGCGAGGCAGCAACTTCGTCGGCGATACGCTGGACGATCTCGTCCAGGTCCAGGCTGGCAGTGATCCGTTGCGCGAACTTTTGCAGGCGCACTAATTCGGCAAGCTTGAAGGCGGGTGTTTCGGGAGCAGGCAGACTGGGAAAGTCGAAATCGGTGCGCGGAGTGGTGGCCACGACAAAACCCTCCTGACCGGCGGGCCGGTTGAGGAGATTGCTGAAAAAGTCCCTCAATTGTCATCCCGAGCGAAGCGAGGGGTCTGCAGTTCTGCTGGACTCCGGACCGAATGCAGATCCCTCGCTTCGCTCGGGATGACAATCAGAAGGCTTTTCTGCGAACTCCTTAAGATGATCCGATTCCACAAATCAGCCTTCCGATTCTCTTTTTGTTCGACTTGATTTCGTCTGCCGGAGGCTTTTGATTTCCTCCAGGCGCTCACGAATTCGCTTCTCTACGCCCTCGCTGGTGGGCTGGTAATAGGTGCGGTTGCGCAGGCTGTCGGGGAGGCATTGCATGCCGGCTACCTTGTCTTGCACATCGTGGGCGTACTGGTAACCCTGGCCGTAGCCCAGGCCTTTCATCAGGCCGGTGGGGGCATTGCGCAGGTGCAAAGGGACGGGTTCGGCGGCGGTGCGTTCCACATCATCCCGAACGGCGCCGTAGGCGGTGTAGAGCGCGTTGGATTTCGGCGCGAGGGAGAGGTAAACGACGGCCTGGGCGAGCGCGAGATTGCCTTCGGGCATGCCGATGAAGTCCACGGCATCGCGAGTTGTAGTGCTCTTCGCCGGATTTGTCGTAGAGGAGGACGCGTTTCTGCAACGCTTCATGGACCATTTCGTCGGAGAGCATGCTGGTGCTGGATTGCTGAGCGAGCGCGGCAGCCACCTCGAGCGCGTTGTAGGCGCTGCGGGCATCGCCGCTGGAGTACGCGGCAATCTTCTGAAGAACTTCGTCGGAGGCTTCGAGGTGAAGCTGGCCAAGGCCGCGTTCCGTGTCGGAGAGGGCGCGCCGCAGAAGAAGCACGATCTGATCTTCGGTGAGCGGTTTCAGCACGTACACACGGCAGCGCGAAAGCAGCGCGGAGATGATTTCGAAGGAAGGATTCTCGGTAGTGGCGCCGATCAGGCGGATGCTGCCTTTTTCGACGTAAGGCAGGAAGGCATCCTGCTGGGCCTTGTTGAAGCGATGAATTTCGTCCACGAAAACGATGGTGCGGGTGCCGTACTGGCGGGCGCGGTCGGCGTCGGCCATGACCTGCTTGATTTCTTTGATGCCGGAGAGCACGGCGGAAAACTCGATGAACTCGGCCTTGGTGATGCCGGCGATGATCTTGGCGAGAGTGGTTTTGCCGGTGCCGGGCGGTCCCCAGAAGATCATGGAACCGGGGTCGTCACGCTCGATCTGGACGCGCAGCGGTTTGCCGGGACCGACGAGGTGCTCCTGGCCGACGAATTCTTCGAGCGTGCGGGGCCGCATGCGGTCGGCGAGGGGGCGGGCGCCGGGGGCGGCGTTGTCAGCGCTCGGGATGGGTTGGAACAAACTCACGCGGACACCTTTTCACCACAGAGTCACAGAGACACAGAGAAAGTCAGAAGTCAGAAGGCAGATTGCAGAAGTAGGACGCCCCGGGTTTGAGTGCTTGGCGATTTTCGTTCCATGTTTACCAATCTTAAGATTTTACTTCTGCAATCTGACTTCTGACTTCTGACTTGCTCTTGCAGCTTCATACAACACAATACTCGCTGCCACGCCCGCGTTGAGCGATTCCACTTGCGCGGCCTGTGGGATGACGATGGTTTCGTCCATGTGATGCATGAGGTCGCGAGGGAGGCCGGCGCCTTCGTTGCCGATGAAGATGGCCAGGGGCAGAGTCCAGGTGGCTTCGGGCAGCGGAGTTCCTTTGTGCGAGGAGGTTGCAACCAGGCGCACGCGGCGCTGGCGCAGCAGCGCGATCAGTTCACCGGAGGGGATCTGAAGGAAAGGCAATCGGAAAATCGAGCCCGCCGAGCCGCGGAGAACTTTCGCATTGAAGGGGCTGACAGTTCCTTCCGACAGGAAAATGCCGGCGGCGCCGAAGGCTTCGGCGGAGCGGAAGATGGTACCGAGGTTGCCGGGGTC
>JACQDD010000094.1 GCA_016201265.1 Terriglobales bacterium
AGGAAACCAAATCGCCTGTACCACCGCCGCCGGAGGGTGAGAAGCTGGTGGCGGATGCGCCGAAACCACCGGTCGCTGCGGCCGCTGCTGCTCCGCCCAAGCCTGCCGCTCCCGCCAAGCCGGCTGGTCCCGTCCCGGTGCCCTGGTCCTCGCCGATGGTCGAGAAGTACAGGCGCCAGTACGGTTCGGGCCTCGACCCGCAGAGCTATCTCGGACAGAACTATCTGACCGTTGACCGCTCGCTCATCCCTGACATCCTGCGCTTGCTGCGCGATGAAGAGCAGTTCGATTACTGCGTGGACATCACCGCCGTCCACTATCCGAAGCGCGAGAAGCAGTTCGACATCGTCTGGATCCTCTATTCATTTGCGCGCAACGAGCGCATACGGGTGAAGACCCAGATCGCCGACGGCGAGACTCTCCCCAGCAGCGTTTCCATCTGGCCGACGACGAACTGGCTGGAGCGCGAAGTCTATGACATGTTCGGGATCAAGTTCGACGGCCATCCCGACCTGAAGCGCATTCTGCTGCCCGACGGCTGGAAAGGCTTTCCACTGCGCAAAGATTACGGCATCCTGCAGCAAGACCAAGAGTGGGTGCAGATCAACCTGGGGATCGAGAGCGGACAATGAACGCCCCCACCAAGACCGACCCCAACGCGCTCTCGAACCTCGACCTCGAAACTCCCGAGAAGACGTATCTCGACTCGAATGAGCTCATCATCAATATGGGTCCGCAGCATCCGGCGACGCATGGCGTGCTGCGCGTCATCCTGAAACTCGATGGCGAAAAAGTCCTCGGCACCGAATGCGTGATCGGCTACCTGCACCGCGGCGTGGAGAAAATTGCCGAGAACCGTACTTACACCATGTTCAATCCGTACGTGGACCGCATGGACTACGTGGCCGCGGTCTCGAACGGGCTGGGCTATTGCCAGGCGGTCGAGAAACTGCTGAACGTGGAAGCGCCGCCGCGCGCGAACTACATCCGCGTGATCCTGACCGAACTGAACCGGATTGCCAGCCACCAGCTCTGGCTGGGCACGCATGCGCTCGATATCGGCGCCATGACGCCGCTCTTTTACACTTTTCGCGACCGGGAAGAGATCCTCAAGATTTTCGAAAAGTATTGCGGCGCGCGATTGACCACGCACGCCTTCCGTATTGGCGGCTGTCTGTACGAGACCTACGCGGGCTTTGAGAAAGACGTCAAGAATTTCCTGGCCTTCTTCCCTTCCAAGATTGGCGAGTACGAGGAACTGCTCACCACCAACCGCATCTGGCTCGAGCGCACCAAGAAGGTGGGCGTGATTTCCGCCGCGGATGCCATCGCGCTCGGCGTGACTGGCCCCGTACTGCGCGCCAGCGGCGTGAAGTGGGACATTCGCAAGGCGCAGCCCTACGCCAACTACGCCGAGTTCGACTTCGAAATCCCTACCGGCGAAAACGGCGACACCTACGACCGGTACCTGGTGCGCATAGCCGAGATGCGGCAGTCGCTGCGCATCATCGAACAGGCGGTCAACGGCATCCCCGAAGGCCCGATCATGGCGAAGGTGCCGAAGGTGATCAAGCCGCCCGTCGGCGAAATTTACCACTCGATCGAAGCGCCCAAGGGCGAACTCGGATACTTCATCGTCAGCGACGGTTCGACCCAGCCCTACCGGGTGCGCGTGCGTCCGCCGTCCTTTGTGAACCTGCAGGCGCTCGACGTCATGGTGCGCGGCCTGCTCGTGGCCGACGTGGTCGCCGTCATCGGTACCCTCGACATCGTGCTCGGCGAGGTGGACCGCTGATGCTCGATTCCTTCATGTCCTATCTCGGCAGCAGCGTGACCCCCGGCGAGGCCAACAACCAGCTCTGGGCGCTGATCTATGTCCTGATCATTTTTGCCGGCGTCTCGGTCGCGGTGATGGCCATGAACTGGCTGGAACGCAAGGCGCTGGCGCACTTCCAGGTGCGGCTCGGCCCCATGCGCGTCGGCCCGCACGGATTGCTGCAGCCCATCGCCGACGCGGTCAAACTCCTGATCAAGGAAGACATCATTCCCGCGGAGTCCGACAAGTTCGTCTTCTGGATCGCGCCCATCATTGGACTCCTGGCCGCCTTCACGGTGTACACCGTGGTGCCGTTTGGGCCCTCGCAGGCGGTGAGCGACATGAACATCGGCATCCTCTTCATGCTCGGAGTTTCGTCGCTGGCCGTGCTCGGGGTCGTGATGGCGGGTTGGGCGTCGAACTCGCACTACCCGCTGATCGGCGCGCTGCGTTCGAGCGCGCAGATGGTCTCCTACGAGGTCGCCATGGGCTTGGCCGTGGTCTCGGCGATCCTGATGACTAGCTTGCACGGCGCTGGTTTGTATGGCGTGTCGAAACTGAGCGACGGCACCGGCACGCTCAGCATGATTGGCATTGTGCAAGCGCAGCAGGAGCAGCAAGTCTGGTTTCTGTTCAAGTTCTTTCCGCTGGGCCTGATCGCGTTCGTGATTTTCGCGATTGCGATGATTGCCGAGACCAACCGCGCGCCCTTTGACTTGCCCGAAGCCGAGTCCGAGTTGACCGCCGGGTTCCACACCGAATACAGCGGCCTGCGCTGGTCGCTCTTCATGCTGGCCGAGTATGCCGCCATGATCGCGGTGTCGGCGATCGCAGTCACGCTCTGGCTCGGCGGATGGCTCCGTCCGTTCCCGACCTGGCTGAGCGGGCCGGCCTGGGACTTCATCTTCGCCTTGTTCCCCGGCCTGACATTCGTGGGACTTGCCGCCATCGCGTTCCTCGGCACCGTCCGCATGCCGAAGCACAGCTACTTCCGCGTGCAGACGATCGGCCTGGCTGCCTTTGGCGCTGTACTGGCGTTGATCGGGGTCCTGTTGCTCGGCATCGTCATCGGAGCGAAAGTCAGCGATCACGACATCCTCAATCGGACCACCGAAGGCCTGAGCAACGTCTTCTGGTTTGTGTTCAAGGTTGCCGTCTTCATGTACCTGTACATCTGGTACCGCGCAACCTGGCCGCGCTACCGCTTTGACCAGCTCATGAAAGTAGGATGGAAAGTCATGTTGCCGATTTCGCTCGGCGTGCTGATCGTGACCGCCATCGTGGGGGTGCTGCTCTAATGACTCCGGTCGCAACTCCATTCTTCTTTTATCTGCTGTCCGGACTGGCCATCGCTGGCGGCTTGCTGGTGATCACGCGCCGCAACGCTGTGCATTCCGCGCTGGCGCTGATCGTGACGCTGCTCGCAGTGGCGGGTCTCTACCTGATGCTGTATGCACCGTTTGTCGCTGGCGTGCAGATCATCGTCTACGCCGGCGGCATCATGGTGCTGTTTTTGTTTGTGATCATGCTGGTCAGTCTGGAACGCACCATAAAAGAGCGCCAGTTCAACCGCATGTGGCCGGTCGGACTATTCGCCGCGTGCGCGCTGCTGGCGTTGTTTATGTCGGTGTTTGCCAAAGGCAGAGCGTTATTTCCGGACCGGGTTCCGCCGCCGCCGGAAGCTTCGAACACCCAGCAGATCGGCGTGATGCTGTACGGCAATTACATGTTCGCCTTCGAGATCGCCTCGTTGCTGTTGCTGGTCGCGATCCTGGGGGCGGTAATTATGGCGAAGAAGAGAATTTGAACAGAGTCGCTAGTAGCTAGTCGCTGGTCGCTAGTCCGCAAGGTCGAGCGGCATTTGGTTTTGACTAGCGACTAGCGACAAGCGACTAGCGACTTTTATGGTTCCGATTACCACCATTCACTACCTTGTCGTCGCGGCGGCGCTCTTCGTGCTGGGCGTGATCGGTGTGCTCACGCGCCGCAACGTGGTGATCGTGCTGATGTCGATTGAGCTGATTCTGAACGCGGTGAACCTGAACCTGGTGGCGTTTTCCCGGATGTGGGGCGGGTTGCAGGGGCAGGTGTTCTCGATCTTCATCGTGGTGGACGCCGCCGCCGAAGCCGCCGTCGGCCTCGGCATCCTGATCGCCTTCTTCCGTAACAAGGAGACGATCAATGTGGATGAGATTGATTTGTTGAAATGGTAGAAGGGCAGCCGTTAGCACTTAGCACTTAGCATTTGGCATTTAGCACTTAGCATTTAGCTTTGTCATCCTGAGCGAAGCGAAGGACCTATGCATTTTGCCGACACAGCCAACGAGACGTTCTTCTTTCTATCTCGCATCTGGCTGATCCCACTGCTGCCGGCAATCGGCGCGGCGATCATGTTTTTCTTTGGGCGCCGCATGCAGAAGGCGGCAGTCAGCGCGGTCTGTGTTGGGGTCATCGTGCTGGCGTTCATCTTCGCTGTTGGCTCCGTTTGGGAGTACCCGTCGTGGGCGAAGGCGAATCCCGGTCATACTGGATATGAAAGGGTCCTCTACACCTGGTTAGGAAGCGACACCGGGCACCTGACCTACCTCACGCATGGCGGCACGACGGCCGAGTTCAAGGCTGATGTCGGTTTCTACTTGGACCCCCTGTCCGCCATCTGGCTGCTGTTCGTGACCGGCGTGGGGATGCTGATCCACATCTACTCCGTGGGATACATGGCGCACGAAGGCGGCTACTACCGCTTCTTCGGATACATGAACCTGTTCATGTTCTCCATGCTCACGCTGGTCCTGGCGAACAACTATGCGCTGATGTTCGTCGGATGGGAGGGCGTGGGCCTGTGTTCGTACCTGCTGATCGGGTTCTATTTCCATCGCAAGTCGGCGACTGACGCCGCCAACAAGGCCTTCATCGTGAACCGCGTCGGCGACGCCGGATTCCTGCTCGGGATGTTTGCGCTGGTGTGGTACCTGGGATCGTTCCGCTTCATCGATATCAACGCCGCCGCCCGCAGTGGGCACTTCGCTATCGGCGATCCCATCCTGACCGCGGCCGCGCTGTTGCTGTTCGTCGGAGCGTGCGGCAAGTCGGCGCAGATTCCCCTCTACGTCTGGCTGCCGGACGCCATGGAAGGCCCGACGCCGGTGTCGGCGCTGATCCATGCAGCTACGATGGTGACGGCGGGCGTGTACATGGTCGCGCGCTCCAACGCGATCTTTGTGCTGGCGCCGACGGCGATGAAGACGGTGGCCATCATCGGCGCGTTGACTGCGGTGGTCGCGGCTTCAATCGGTCTCGTCCAGAACGACATCAAGCGCGTGCTCGCCTATTCCACCGTCTCGCAACTGGGCTACATGTTCCTCGCGCTTGGCGTGGGCGCGTTCGCCGCCGGCGTGTTCCACGTGTTCACGCACGCGTTCTTCAAGGCGCTGCTGTTCCTCGGAGCGGGCTCGGTCATCCACGCGGTGAGTGGCGAGCAGGACCTGCGCAACATGGGAGACCTGCGAAGGCGTATCCCGACCACTTTCAAAACGATGTTCATCGCTACCCTGGCGATTGCGGGCATACCGCCGCTGGCCGGCTTCTTCTCCAAGGATGAGATCCTCTGGCAAGCCTGGCGTTCCGCCAACGGCAGCTTCCCGTATCTCTGGCTGATCGGCTTTGGCACGGCGTTGATGACCGCGTTCTACATGGCCCGGCTCATCTTCCTGACGTTCTATGGCCAGCCGCGCATGAGCCATGAAGTCGAGCATCACATTCACGAGTCGCCGAAGTCCATGACCGGCCCCTTGGTGGTGCTGGCCATTGGTTCCGTTTGTGCGGGTTGGCTGGGAGTGCCCGCCAGCCTTGGTGGTTCGAACAGCTTTGAGAAGTTCCTCGCGCCGGTATTCGAGCACGGGGCCGAAGTCGCGGCTGCCGAACCGTCCGCGCCCGCCGGTGGGGAGGAGCATCGCGGCCTGGAATGGTCGCTGATGGTGCTCTCCGTTGGGGCTGCGGTCGTGGGTGGAGGATGGGCCTATCGCCATTACGCGAACGCCGGCAAAGATTACCCCGAGCCCATCGCTGTAAAGGCTCCGCCGCTCTACACCGCGCTCTACAACAAGTGGTTCGTGGACGAAGCCTACGACTACGCCTTCACTGGACGGCGCAAGCTCGGCGACATCCGCCTGGGCGCGATGGGCGCGGGCGAAGCGTCCTCGTGGTTCGACGCGAAGGTCATCGACGGCACCGTCAACGGCGCCGGATGGAGCACGCGCGCCGTGGCCACACTTTCCACCTGGTGGGACACGTGGATCATCGACGGCCTGTGCGTGAATGGTCCAGCAGTCCTGGCGCGCATGATCTCGTATCCTGCGCGCCTGTTCGAATGGGGCCTGGTGCAGTGGTACGCGCTGGTGATGACCGCGGGGCTGGTCGGGCTAGGGTTCTATTACGTGTGGAAATGAGCAATTAGCAATTGGCACTTAGCACTTAGTTTCGGCAACGCCCAGCGAGAGAACACAGGGCCAAATGCCAAGTGCTAAGTGCGAAGTGCTGGATTTCGAGAACTGCTCTTATGCAGAGTCACATACTTTCGATCATTCTCTTCACGCCGCTCCTGGGCGCGCTGATTCTCCTGTTCGTGCCCAAGGAGAACAAAGCCGCGATCCGCTGGATTGCCAACCTCTTTGCGCTCGGCGGCTTCCTGATCTCGCTGCCGCTGGTGCCGATGTTCTGGGCGCAGCGCTTCGAGCCGGGTTTCAAGTTCATGGAGGGCGCCGCGAACAACTGGATTCCCTCGATCGGCGCGGGGTATGTCCTCGGCATTGACGGCATTTCCTTTCTGCTCATCATGCTCACCACGCTGCTGGGATGGGTCTCGATCCTCTCTTCGTGGACCGCGATCGAAGAGCGCGTCAAGGAATACTACGTCTGGTTCCTGGTCCTGCAGACGGGCATGCTGGGCGTCTTCATGGCGCTCGATTTCTTCCTCTTCTTTGTTTTTTGGGAAGCGATGCTGGTGCCGATGTACCTGCTGATCGGCATCTGGGGCGGCCCGCGCAAGCTCTACGCGGCGATCAAGTTCTTCCTGTACACGCTGCTCGGCTCCGTGCTGATGCTGCTCGGCATCCTGTTCCTGTACTTCCACCACCACACGGTCACCGGCGTATTCACTTTCAATATCCCTGCGCTCTACACGACCGCGCCGCAGATTCCGTTCCACTCCGCCATCTGGCTGTTCCTGGCCTTCTTCATTGGATTCGCCATCAAAGTCCCGATGTTCCCCTTCCACACCTGGCTGCCGGATGCGCACGTGGAAGCACCCACCGCGGGCTCGGTCATCCTGGCCGGCGTTCTGCTGAAGATGGGAACGTACGGATTCGTTCGCTTCTCGCTGCCGTTTTTCCCGGGCGTGTTGATGAATTCGCGAGTGCGCTGGTCGATGCTGATGCTGTCGGTGATCGCCATCATCTACGGTGCGCTCGTGTCGCTGATGCAGAAGGACATGAAGAAGCTGGTGGCCTATTCCTCGGTGAGTCACCTGGGTTTCTGCACGCTGGGCATCTTTGCGCTCACTCCGCTCGGGCTGAGCGGCTCGGTGTTGCAGCAGTTCAATCACGGCATCTCGACCGGCGCGCTCTTCTTGATCGTGGGCATTCTGTACGAACGGCGGCACACGCGCGAAATCGCCGAGTACGGCGGCATCTCCAACGTCATGCCGGTCTATGCCACGGTCACCATGATCATGTTCCTGTCGTCCATGGGGCTGCCGTTGCTGAACGGTTTCGTCGGCGAATTTACCATCCTGCAGGGCACGTTCATCGAAAAGGAAATGGGCGGCCATAGCGGGCTGTTCTGGACGGCCTGGGCGGTGCCGGGCGTGGTGCTGGCGGCGGCCTACCTGCTGTGGCTCTATCAGCGCGTCTTCTTCGGCACGGTCACCAATCCGAAGAACGAAAAGCTGCATGACCTGACGCCGCGTGAACTTCTCACTTTTGTTCCGCTCATCATTATGGCCTTCTGGGTCGGCCTCTACCCGAAGCCCTTCTTCCAGATCCTGGAGCAGCCGGTGAACCAGTTGGTGCAGACGATCCATGACAATGCGAAGCCGAACGCAGCGGTGAACGCACAGGTGGTTCCGCAGCCGGTTCCGGTTGCGCCGGCGCCAGCGGCGGCGACTAAGCCGAAAGGGAAGCGCGAGTGAACGGCCTCTCCCCAACCGAATACCGGCTCATGTTGCCCATGGTGGAGCTCACCATTTTTGCGCTCGGCATCCTGATGATTGACCTGATGGTGCCGCGCGAATGGAAGTGGATCAATGCCGTCGGCGCCTTCGTCGGCGTGCTTTTTTCGGCCGTGTGCGTGGCGCAGATTCAGTGGGCGTTTCCGAGGGGCGGAATTGGGTTTTTCAATTCGTTGCTGGTGGATCGCTTCGCCATCTACTTCTGGTATCTGTTTCTGGCGGGCGCGGCCATCGCCATCCTGATGTCGGTGCGCTATCTGGAAGTCGAGAATGAGCACCACGGCGAATACTACGCGTTGATGCTGCTGGCGGTGGTCGGCATGATGTGCATGGCCGCTGGCGTCGACATCGTGCTGATCTTCATCGGCCTGGAGTTGATGGCAATCTCCACCTATGTGCTAGTCGGGTTTCTGCGACGCGACCGCCGCTCCAATGAAGCGGCGTTGAAGTATCTTCTGCTCGGCGCGTTTTCCTCCGGCATCTTCGCCTACGGATTGTCGCTTCTCTACGGGCTCACCGGCACCACCAACCTGATCCTGATTCAGAGGGCCGTGTCCCGGCTCGACGTGCACAATCCGGTGCTGGTCATCGCGCTGCTCACGACCATGGTTGGGCTGTTGTTTAAGATCGCGGCCATCCCCTTCCACCAGTGGGCTCCGGACGCTTACGAAGGCGCGCCCACCAGCATCACCGGCTTCATGTCGGTGGCGGTGAAGGCGGCGGCCTGGGCGATGCTCCTGCGCATCCTGCTCTTTGGCTTGTTCCCGCTGCGCTCCATTTACACGCCGATGATCGTGTTCGTCGCCATCGCCACCATGACCGGGGCCAACTTCGCGGCGCTCACGCAGAGCAACACCAAGCGCCTGCTGGCCTACTCTTCCATCGCGCATGTCGGCTACATGCTGCTGGCGTTCGTGGCCATGGGAACCTCGGACCCGGGCAGCCCGGGCTTCACCGACGGCCTCAAGGGCATCCTCGTGTACTTGCTCGTGTACACCTTCATGAACCTGGGTGCGTTCGCGGTGATCACTGCGCTGCGCCAACGCAACGTGATTGGCGACGAACTCGACGACATGGCCGGCCTCTACTCCCGCGCGCCGGTGGCAGCGGTGCTCATGCTGCTCTTCCTGCTTTCTCTTGCCGGCATTCCCCCTGCGGCCGGCTTCCTGGGCAAGTACTACATCTTCCTCAGCCTGATCGAAAGTGGACACTATGTTCTGGCCGCACTCGCCGTGCTCTACGCGCTGTTCGGGCTTTACTACTATTTGAAGATCGCCAACGCTATGTTCATGCGCGAGCCCATGGTGAGTGAACGACTGCCGGTGAGCCTGGGCATGCGCGCCGCCCTCGGAGTCACCGCGCTCGCCACTATCGTGATCGGAGTCTATCCGGAACCGTTCATCCGAACCGTGAACTGGTCGCTGGGGATCGCGCAGTCGCCGCACGTGGCGGCGATGATGAAGTAGGTCTCAGGTCTCAGCAAGCCGGGTACATTACCTACTCGAAGTGGTTTGCCAGAAGCTAGCGGCTAGCAGCTAAATTACAATTCCCTCGCATGCCCGAGCCTCCAAAGCCTCCCGAGAAAAAAGATCCGCTGGTCTCGCTCGCGCGCTATTCCGAGATTGGCTTCATCATTCCGGCGGCGGTCCTGCTCGGCTTTGTTCTCGGCAAGCTTCTGGACTACTGGCTGCACACCAAGTGGCTCTACCTGGTCGGTCTGCTGTTTGGCGCGGTGGTGGGATTCACGCAGATGATCCGCATGGCCGCGTCCGCTTTCAAGGATGACTAATCCGCCGAATCCCGAAGCTGTCACGGAAAACGCGGCGTCCGAGTCGTTCTATTCCCGCGCCCTCCCCCGCATGCTGCGGACCATGCTGGTGGTGAGCGTCCTGCTGCTGTTTCCGGTCTTCTGGTTTTACGGCTGGGTGGGCGCGATTGGAGTGGCGGCGGGCTCTGCCGTTTCCTACATCAATTTCCGCGCTCTGGCCCGCGGCGTGGAGGCCCTCGCAGACCGCATCGTCAACCAGCACAGCCAGGAAAAGGGCCGCGCGATCGTGCTCCGTTTTCTGGTGCGCTACGGGTTGGTGGGGATCGTCGCATATGCTATCTTTGAAAGTTCTGCATTGGCCTTTCGCGGATTCCTGTGGGGTCTGTGCCTGCCGGTAGCGGCCATGATGGTCGAGGCAGGGTTCGAGGCCTACGTGGCGTTTCGTGGACCCGCTGACGGCCAACGGCCCACGGCTAAGAGCTAACGGCTAGTGGCTAAGAGCTTCTTTTTCGCATGGAACAACTGGCATTTACTGAACTCCTGAACCACCTCTTCGGCGGGCCGGTGCTGGCGCTGTTGCATGCGCTCGGCATCCAGCCGAAGAACCCCGCCGCGCCCATCACGAACCCCGTCGCGATGGAAATCCTCGTGGTCCTGCTGCTGACGGTGTTTTTCGTGCTGGTGCGGCTGCGTTTGTCAGTCGAGCGCCCCGGCGCGCTGCAGCACGCCATGGAAGGGATTTACGGGTTCGTCAATAACCTGGCCTCCGAAACCATCAGCCATCATCCGGAAAAGTTCGTGCCCTACCTGATGGCGCTCGGGATGTTCATTCTGAGTTGCAATCTGATCGGGGTGGTGCCGGGGCTGGAATCGCCGACAGCGGTACCGGTCGTTCCGCTGGGCTGCGCGTTGCTGACCTGGTTCTACTACCACTACCAGGGGGTGCGGGCCAACGGGCCGCTGGGATACCTGATGCACTTCATCGGGCCGCAGGACAAGGATATGCCGCTCGTAGTGCGGCTTCTGCTGCCCGTGCTGCTGTTCCCGATTGAAGTGTTCAGCCACGCCGCCCGGATCATGTCGCTGACCATCCGTCTGTTTGCCAACATGTTTGCCGGCGAAATGGTCACGCTGGTTTTTTTCTCGCTCTTACCGCTGGGCATTCCCATCATATTTGAGGGGTTGCACATCGGCGTGTCGTTTATCCAGACGTACATTTTTGTGCTGCTTGCCTGCGTGTATCTGGGAGAGGCGACGGCGCATGAGCATTGAGTTTGAGGAGTCAGGAGTCAGCGAAACCTGACTCCTGACTCCTGACTACCGACTACTGCCTCCAGCGTGAGGGCGCCGGCTCCAAGAGCACGGCGTCAACCACCCACTGGCGGCAAATTCATAAGGAGAAACAAATGCGGAAGATCGTGATGTTGCTGTTCGTGATGATGATGTTCTCGATCCTGGCAGTGCCGGCGTTCGCGCAGGGCAGCGAGGCCGCGCACTCCCCCACCAACTGGGTGGCATTGACCTCGGGCTTCGCGATTGCGCTGGCAGCTGGACTGGCGGCGCAGGGCCAGGGCAAAGTGGCCTCGGCAGCGTGCGAAGCGCTCGGGCGCAATCCGGCGGCGCGTCCTGGGATTCAGCTCGCGCTGATTCTGGGTCTCGCCTTCATCGAGTCGCTGGTGCTGTTCACGCTCGTGATTATTTTCGTCAAGGTCGCGTAGAACCCGGTAGTATCCACAGGGCTAGCTAGGGTCCAGAAGACGCTGAGAGTAGCTCCAGCGATGGAGGCAAGGACTTACTGACCACGTGCGGAATGACGGAGCTTAACGCCTACTTGGAGCAGATCGAACGGCAGCCTAGCGATGAGCCAACTCAGGCTCTGTTTGCCCCGAATGCGCTATGCTGCCTTCTGAGGGCGTACTCCGCCCCCAGACTGTTTCAGGTGCTTGTCGAATGTCCGCCGCTCTTTAATGGACCACGCAACTAACACCGCTACAGCTATCCCGAACACCGTGAATGGAATTAACATGCCCACGTCTGTTACCTCTCTCCCTCGACAAAGATACCCACCGCAATCAGAACCAATCCAGTTACCGCGAGAGTCACAAGACCAACTCGCGTTCGGAAGTCTATTGCTCCCTGGTAGAAGACTGCGTCCAAGGGAACAAAAACAAGAAGCAAGACGCCAATTTCGCGTATTGACTCCCCAAGTAGTTCAAATCTCTGGCGCAATCTATTCCTTTCGCATCTTGCATCTGACCGGGGGATGTCTAAAGATGCCTTCGGTAACGAACGGCGGAAATTTACACCATAATTAGCCGAAAGATGCGGGAATTTCTTAGCTCTGTCTCATGGATCGCTACTCCCCAAGCACGTCTGATGCCAAAGTGATTACTTTAGTTTCCCATTCTTCAGAGGGTCTTCTCAAACTGCACTACCTAGAAACCCGGAGCTCGTAGCTCGGAGTTTGCGAGAAGAGCCTCTGCCTGGCAGGGGCTTTTTCTTTGCTGCGAGAAGCGAGTAGCGAGGGGCGAGTTTCTGCTTTGTGGGGCGCCTCCGCCGCGTCGTCTTGGCCTCTCCGGTCTTGTTTTTCTCTTTTTCTCTCGCTCTTTCTTTCTGCTTTTGCCTTTCGTTGTTTTCGTTTGCTTCTGGTCGTGATGGCAAAAGAAACTAGGAGTGATCACTCCATCCGCTGGGGACTGTCTCCGACATTGGCCATGCGGCGTGTGTGGACAGTGCAGCGGCGGGACATGCTCTGGGTCGGCAAGCTCTTACCGATCAGAGGAACCGTATCCAGCGCCCCTCGCAAGGGGCAAGATGCCCGCGCAGATGTAGGGTCCGAACGCTCCCGAAGGCTGGTCCCCTTAAGCGCCGCCCGGTTCTGCCTAGGACGAGCGGTAGCCGCGCCATCTGTGGTCCCTATTTTCAGAATAGCAAATTGCATAGGGGTATACCGAAGTGATTTCCAAAAATATATTTGGAACGATTTCAGTGGGTTGCGGGGAATTGAGTGGTTTTGGGGGCTTGACAAGAAATCAGTCGCTGGTCGCTGGTCGCTAGTCGCTAGTCAACACCCTACTCCAGTCACGGCAGAGACGCGGCAAGCCGACGGCAAGCCGCGTTTCTACGGGGTGAAATGAAAGAGTGCGGCGAGAACCTAAAGCCTTGAGCCTAAAGCCTAAAGCCCATTTACCCTTTGCGTTCGCCGTCCCAGGTCGCGCCGCGGTTTTCCGGCGCCTTGCCGAGCGCTTCGACCAGAATCCGGCGTAGGCGATAGCGGCTGTCGAGGTCCATACTGACGAACTCGAAGCCGACTTCATTGACGCGGGCGCGGCGCAGCAGGACCTGGCCGCGGATCTTCTTCACGCCCAGAGAGATTTCCACGTTGGCTTCGGATCCGACGCGGAGGTTGTCGTTGCGTGTGCCCATGCCGCCGCCCAGGCTCATCTCGCGCATCACTACCGTGGATTTTCCCCACGAACTGCTGAGCGTGGCCGAGAATGTGCGTGGCAGAATGATGCGTTCATAGCGGCGCTGGCGGACCCAGGGACAGGCAGGCGCGGGATCGAGCGGGCTGACGGCCAGCTCGGCGGAGTCCAGACCGCTGTCGGTCATGACCTGTGCCCCGTACCGGGGATCAATCTTGGAAAGCGCTTGCGCAGCAGCCACGCGCAACTCGCGGTGTTGGGTGCGTCCCCAGAGCTTTTTCTCTTCCACAATGCTGCGCAGCACCGGAACCGCCTCAGCTTCGCGCAACCGGCCCAGAGATTCGATGGCTTTGAGTTGCACGAAGGGTGGCCGGGAGTGGGCTTCGCCCGCGCTGGCGAGCGCGATCAGGCTGGAACTCGCGGTGCGGTCCAGGCTCATGCCGATTTCATCAATGGTCTCGGGCAGGATGAGCGGATCCAGCATTTCCAGCAGTTCCAGGAGGGTTCGGCCCCGATCGGAGGCGGCGCCATAAGCGATCTGGCGCACGATCACGTCCTGGTAGAAACGGTTGAATTCCGGCATGCGTGAGGGCAGCAGTTCCAGCAGCGTGGTCACGTTCAGGCGGCTCAACAGACCCACGGTCGAAGAAGCTTGCCGGGGCTGGCCGGTGCGGAGAATTTCGCGCAGATCGTCCACCGCCGGCTGTCCCAGTTCCCCGACCAGTTCCACGATCCGGTCGCACTCTACCCGCTTCTGCGAACGGAAGAAGCGATCGGAGAGGTGTTCCACCGAGCTTCGGGGAATCTGCTGCAGAACGTTAATCAGTTCCTCGGAGACCGCAGGGGAGTTGATCGCTTCCTCGATCATCTCCGGTAAACGGTTTTCGATGCCTACTCTGGAACGCAGATCCTGGACCAGCAGGGGCCGTTCCTTGCTGATGTCGTCCAGCGACAAACAGACTTCCGCGATTGCCTTGTATTTCTTCCGGGCACAGGATTCCTGTCCGAAACGGGTGAAGGTGGCGCTCAGCAGACTCTGGATCTCGCTGTCGGATTCCTTGGCCAGTTTCTCGCCGATCTTGGCGATGGCATTGGGCATGACTTCTTCCGGGGCACTCGCGTAAAGGTCGGCGATCTGCGCCAGGCCAATCGCGGTCTTGCGCCGCGGGTCCATTTCCTTGGCGTCCAGGCAGCTGCAGTAGTTGGTCAAAATCTTGGCTGCAACCTCGTGGTCACCGCGCTCCAGCAGCATTTCCACGAACTGGCGGATGTTGCGCGGCGGTACGCACGCGGCCTCGCCGGAAAGCAGCACGCTTTTCTTGCCGGCCTCCGGAACCTCGGCCCAGAACATGCGGTCCAGAATATCGGCGTGCGAATCAACCAGAATGCCGGCCTTCGACATCTTGTCTTCCTGGACCCGCAGGATCTGGCGCAGCGTGTCCATCTGACGGCTCATGTGCTCCATCATCTGGTGCACGGCGTTGACTTTGACTTCGCCTTTGGAATACCGGTCGAGCGCGAAACGGATGGCCATGTGCTCGGCCGCCTTCATCAGAAGCGGGGTGTCGCTCTTTTCCTCATTCGGAACTTGCGCGGCCAGAGTCTCCAGCAGGTGCGCCAGATTGAGCTTGGTGCCTTCCGGGGCCTGGCTCAGTTGCATCTTGATGTCTTCGGGGGAAGAGTTGGGATCCTGCATTGTCTGCCCAAAGTGGGTGAGCAAACGGATGGTCTGGATCACTTCCTCTTCCTGCAGCGGCACGACGCCGCCACTCCAGCCGCCGCCTTTGCCAGTACCGCTGCCACTGCCGCCGCCGCTGCCGGTACCAGTTCCGCCACCGCCGCCTCCGCCACCGTGAACGGCAACTGTTGGGACGCTGCCCAAGGGCGCACCGCCGGGTTCGCCGGAACCTCCGGAACTTGCTCCCTGCGCGGCGGCGATCAGTTGCAGGAGTTTCTGCGGATCATTCAGCCACTGCTTGAATTCCGGACCGAGCGACTGCGCCGCGATCTGCGCCGCGATGGAAATTTCTCCCGTGGCGGGATCGGCCGCGATAAACTTCACTTCATTAATGCGGATCGAAGAATTCTTGTTATCGCCCAGCGTTTCCTTGATCTGCTTGGCGAAATCCTGCGCCCTGGAGCCCCCCATGGCAAAGGCGCTGACCAGACGGGTAAAGTCTTCCAGCGTGACCTTGCTGGAAAAGTGAATGCTGGCCAAGCCCGCTGCGGTCAACAACTGCGCGAAGCTGCGTTCCGCCTGCCCCGTTTCCAGAGGGATACCGTCGAGCAGAAGCTTGTTGTCCGCGACGCCCATCAGAAAACCGGCGTCTCCGGTCTTGGGCAGACCCGCCTGCAGCTCGTTCCAGGTGATTAGGAACTGACCCTCCGTCCGCTTGTGTTTCACTCCGTACAGCCGGGTGTACTTCACCAGAATATTCAGGCTGTGGATGAAAGCCCGGGCAGACTGGTTGCGGCTGGCATCGGTTTGGGCGGCGATGGAGATTGCTGCCTCCTCGAGACTTGTGGGGCTTCGGACATAAGCCTATGCCGGAAAGTGACCTATTGCACGATTACGGAGGTAATTGGCCAGCCGGGGGTGGTGATTAGTGGATAGTGGTTGGTGATTAGTGGTTTGGCTAGTGGACAGCATTCTTGCGGAGGTGCCTTTGGCATCCGTTCCGCTCACCGCTGGTTTCCAGCCACGCCACTGTCCACTGACCAGCAACTCCCTTGCATGCTGCGGGTCGCGCTAAACTGTTGACGGGAGACGCGGCAAGCCGCGTCTCTACGTGAACGAGGCAGAGCCGAATCCGGATGCTGATCCGCGTGCTTTTTTTTGGCG
>JACQDD010000090.1 GCA_016201265.1 Terriglobales bacterium
CGCGGCACGCCCCCGCCGATGGTGAAAATTCCCAGCCGCTTTTGTTTGAGCAGCGTCGCCGCGAAATATTCCAGATCCTCGAAGGGGTCGAAGCGGAAGCGAGGCTTGCCTTCTTTGTCACGTTCACGATTGGTCAGGGCGTAATCCAGACCGAGCTCGGAATCCGAGAACGCCGGAACGAACACGGGAACATCCTGCTCATAAGCCGACTTCAGAATCCCCCGCTGCCCCTTCGCGTGCCTGGCGAGATGCGCGCCGATCGCGCGATTCAGTTTGTAAGAGCACATGGTCTCTTTCGCATCCCATCCCGCAAAAACCAAACCCATCACCCGTTCCACGTCGTCCAGATTTTGCTCCGGCTCGAGCGTGTCATAGACGCGGTTGTATCCCGCTTCGTAGAGTTCTTCGTCGCTCAGGTCAGGGTTATGCCGGAAGTGCGCGCGGCCGGTTGCCTCGACCAGTCCGTGCGCCATGAGCGCGCCGGTCGAGACGATCGCGTTCACCATGCCGCGATCGATCAACTCGGCGATGATCAGCCCTTGCTTGGCTACGGTCATGGCGCCCGCTAGGGTCATCACCACAAAGCAGTCTTGGTCGCGGGCCATGGCCTCCAAAACGTCAGCAGCTTCGCCGAGTTGGCGGCCGGTGAACGCCGTCTTGGCCATGGTGCGCACCAGGTCGTCCACCGAGTGGATTTTCTGCGGATCGAGCGGCTCCAGCGGAATGAGCCGGTCCTCGACCGGATCGTGCAGCTTGCGCTCGATCCCCGCACCCTCTTGATGATTGCCATGCTTTACGCTATTTTTCTGTTTCAAGGACGGACCTCCGGAACAAGAAACAAAACTTGATGGAAGAAACAATTTACTAGAACTGACGGAGACGCGCGAATTGCTTCTGCGACGAAGTGATCGACGCGCTAACGCAGACCACTTTGGTATTCTAGGACGCGATCATTCTGGTGTAGAGACGCGGCTCGCCGCGGCTCCGCGTGCTCAATATTCATCCTGGAGAGGTAATGCCTGACAAGTTCACCGTCGCGCTGGTTCAGATGTCGTGTGGGCCCGAGCCCGCCGACAACATGGCCAAGGCCCTCGACTGCGTCGCCGACGCGGCCAAGCGTGGCGCCCAGGTTGTCTGTCTGCCCGAACTTTTTCAGACGCAGTATTTCTGCCAGCGCGAGGATGCAACGCTCTTCGATCTCGCCGAGCCTATCCCGGGCCCCGGCACCGAGAAGCTCGCGGCCGCCGCGCGTCAGAACAAAGTCGTGCTCGTGGCCTCGCTCTTCGAAAAACGCGCGCCCGGCCTCTACCACAACACCGCAGCGATCTTCGATTCCGATGGCACGCTACGCGGCATTTACCGCAAGATGCACATCCCCGACGATCCGCTCTACTACGAGAAATTTTATTTCACCCCCGGCGATCTGGGATTCAAAGCCTTCGACACCGCGGCGGGAAAACTGGGCACGCTCGTGTGCTGGGACCAGTGGTATCCCGAAGGCGCCCGTCTAACCGCGCTACAAGGGGCAAGCATCCTCTTGTACCCCACCGCAATCGGGTGGCATCCCGCCGAGAAAGCTGAGTTTGGTGCGGCGCAACACGACGCCTGGCGGACCATCCAGCGCGCCCACGCCATTGCCAATGGTGTTTATGTCGGAGTTGTGAATCGCGTGGGCTTCGAGACCGGCAACATCCGCGGCAAATCCGCCTCCGGCCAAGGCCTCGAATTCTGGGGAGGCTCTTTTTTCTGCGATCCCTTCGGGCGCGTTCTCGCCGAAGCGTCCCACGACAAAGAAGAAATTCTGATGGGCGAGGTGGACCTGCGCCAGATGGAAGAAATTCGGCGCAACTGGCCCTTCCTGCGCGACCGCCGCATTGACAGCTACGCTCCCATCACCAGCCGCATGCTGGACGGAAAATGAAATTCTGGATCAATGTCATCCTGAGCGGAGCAGGAACTTCACGAAGTGAAGTTCCTGCGGAGTCGAAGGACCCCTACTCCGTCCAGCAGCCTCGGCTGGCTTCCGCCCCCGGAGCAGTCCGAAAATGACACGCTCGGCAAGCGCCAAACTTCCCTCCGCACTCGGATACCGCATGCCGGCCGAATGGGAGCCGCACCAGTCCACATGGCTGGCCTGGCCGCATTTTCGCGATGACTGGCCGGGCAAGTTTGAGCCAATCCTGTGGGTCTATGCCGAGATCATTCGCAACCTGGCGCGGCATGAGCGCGTGGACTTGATCGTGAACGGCGCCGAGTCCGAACGGCACGCCCGGGCAGCACTGGAGAAGGCCGACGCCCTTTCCGACAACGTCCGCTTCCATCCCTGGCGCACGGATCGCGTCTGGACTCGCGATTCCGGCTGCATCTTCCTGAAGCGCACTGCAGAAGAAGGGAACTCCGAGTTGCTCGCCTTGGATTTTGAGTTCAACGCGTGGGCTAAATACCCGAACTACAAGTTCGACGCCAAGCTCGGCAAACGCATGGCCAAGGCGGCGAGCGCGCGCGTGGTCCAGCCGTTCTCCGGCCAGCATCGCGTGGTGTTCGAGGGCGGATCGATTGATGTCAACGGCTACGGAACCCTGCTGACGACAGAAGAGTGCCTGCTTTCCACGACCCAGCAGCGCAACCCGCCCATGGATCGCATGGCCTACGAGCAGATGTTTGCCGACTACTTCGGCATACAGACGGTAATCTGGCTCGGCGAGGGCATCGCCGGCGACGACACTCACGGCCACGTGGACGACATCGCCCGCTTCGTAGCTCCCGACAAAGTTGTCGCCATGATCGAGCCCAACGCACAGGACGAAAACTACGCCACGCTCCAGGAAAACCTGGGCCGCCTGAAAGCCGCGCGCACGGCTGATGGCCAGAGGCTCGATGTCGTTGAGATCCCCATGCCGCGTCCGGTCGTCTTCGAAGGCCGCCGCCTGCCCGCCAGCTATGCCAACTTCTACATCGCGAATGGCGTAGTGCTCGTGCCCGTATTCAACGATCCCAACGACCGCATTGCCCTGAACACGCTGGCCGAATTGTTCCCCACGGGGGAAATCATCCCCATCTACTCCGGTGACCTGATCTGGGGCTTCGGCGCCCTGCATTGCATGACGCAGCAGCAACCGATCGCCGGATAGTCGAAGACAGGTTCCCGAAACTGTATTTGCCCTCGCCTACTTTCGCGGTGAGAAAACGAAAAGTCCGTTAGGTGACTTCACACTCACTGGTTCGCCGTTGACCTGTACTTTTAGCGTCCTCCACTTGATATCGGACTTGGCCCCTTCAGGTCGAAACCTAAGCAGATAATAACTAGTCGTTAGATCTTCCGCGCGCTTGATCAGGTTACCAATCGTGTCCGAAGCGGTCATGGCTTCCCCACCCGTACTTTGCGCAAACTGTCGCAGGCCGGTCATTGTCTTCCGATCAAGGGGCTGCGAGAAATCCAGAACTACCCAAGAATCGGTCGTGCTTTGGTTGTCTACGATCTGCGCAGGAAAAACACTAATTTGTGCGCTGTTCAGCAGGTCAATGGTCCTCTGATAGTCAATACTTGCAGATTTGACGGGGAAGCCGCTTGTAATTCCAAACGAATTTATGTTTATGCTGTCCTGCACATCAATCACTTCGACGGGAAAATAACCGGTTAGCCAGAGAACGGTCTTACGTCCGTCAGCACGTTGTAACGCAGTGGCCATCTCCTGAAGGGCTTTGAGTTGGCTCAGAAACCTACCCATCATGTTGGAGGATTGGATTGACCCGCGACGGAACTTTTGCAATCGCTCCGTTTCCGCTGAGATTAGAGACTTGTCGTTGGGGCCTGACCCGATCGCCCGCAGCTGATCCCGTTCAACTAGGAAAGGACTCTCGCCGTCGAGGATCAGCAGAGCTGCCGCCAGGGTCGAATAGGGTGTCGAAACTTCGTGAACGACGTGCAAACCATCCCGATCGATCTCAGCTAGCGACATTGGAGCTTGATTGATCGCCGAACTTGCCAAGGCCTGCAGGCAGTCCTTTCGTATCTCAGTTTGGAGCCGCAGCGGGCTCGTTATCGCATCGAACAGAACAAAGGCGACTTTGGTTTTGTTCTTCCCTACAAGCAGGGGAGGAACCTCCGTTACAGAGTCGACCGGGCGGTTCCGATCTGCCTCCAGAAGCGCGAACACCGCTGCACTCAGGCCCGTTACACGAGCGCCATCCTTTTTGGTGACGGTCACAGGTATCGACACTATCCGTTCCAACTCAAGCCCCTTCGGTCCTTGGCTGAACATGTCGGGGGCGCAGAGAGCAAATAGCAACAAGCTTAGATGGCGGTAAGACTTGGTTTTCATGGACTCCTCAGCGTAGGACTCAACTATCGCGGATTTTACACTTCGATGGCGTCGCGGCGGTAGCCGCGGTGTAGGGCTGAACAACCGCGTTGCACCGAAGCACTCCGGGAGCACGGCATCGTCAACTCTGGAAACAACGCCATGTGCCTTCCCCTGAAGAAGGGCTGCAGTGAACTGGCGCTGGCGGTCAGCCAATTCGGAGGCGGAGGTGCGGGGTTGGCAAAGTTCTCGTCGACCGGAGCGTGCCTGTGTCCCCACGATGATGGAGTTCATTTACACTTTACCCGTGAACGCCGAAATCATCGCCGTGGGCTCGGAGATGCTCACGCCCCACCGGCAGGACACCAACTCGCTCCACCTGACCGGGCATGCCAAGATGTCATGTTGAGCGTGGCGCGCGCTTATGGCACACTTGGCACGGGGTAGAATAAGGCCATGAGTCCCGAGGTTTCCGATCTTCTAAAACGAGCGCTTGCTCTGTCCGTCGACGAGCGAGCCGCGCTAGCCAATACCCTGCTCGACAGTCTTGAGACCACGAATGAATCTGTCGCTGGCTCTGTCGAAGAGGCGTGGGACCGGGAAGTGGCGCGCAGAATTGAAGACCTAAAGACGGGCAAAGCCGTGACCGTTCCCTGGGAGCAACTGCATCGCGAACTCCTGGCAATGGTGAATGAGCGCTAAGCGCGTTGAGTACCACCAGGGCGCAATCGCAGATGTCAAAAAGCGATGGAAAACATACGCCACCGTCCTCCCGCTGACTCTGACTGGAATTGGTTTCAAAGGTGCTTCTGGAGAAGAAGAAAGCGGCCCTCAGGGGCTAAAAGCCCGCTTGATTGTTGGACGTTCGCGGCACAGCCGAAGCCGTGCCCTTTCAAAACACATTGTTGGAAACCACGTCTGCTGGCTCCTGACTACTGACCTCCGACTACGAGCACACAACTCGACATCATTTGATGCTATAATCAGTGCCTGGAGTGACCATGAGAACAACCCTTGCCCTTGATGATGAGCTGGTACGCATCGCCCAGGAGTTCACTGGGGTAGCGGAAAAAACGGCGCTGATTCGGGAAGCCCTCAAAGCCCTCATCGAGCGGGAAAGCGCTCGCAGATTGGCGTCCCTGGGAGGCACCATGCCGGCACTGAAGAGTATTCCACGCCGCAGGGTGGGGACGAATTGATTCTCGCTGATACGTCCGTTTGGATCGACCACCTCCGTTCCGGAAACAAAGAGCTGCGCAAGCATCTCAACCAGGGGCAGATTGTGATCCATCCATTCATCATTGCGGAACTGGCCCTTGGATCCCTGAAAGAGCGCACCAAGACGCTTGCCCTACTGGACCTATTGCCGCAGGTACGAGTGGCGCAGTTGAACGAAATTCGAACCATGATCGAGGCTCGTCGTTTGTACAGCCTCGGCATCGGTCTGACCGACGCACACCTGATCGCTTCGACCTTTATCAATCCGTCCACGCTTTTGTGGACAAGAGATAAGCAACTCCGCAAAGCCGCGGAAGCTCTCGGCGTTCACGCCCGTCTGCCTTAAGAAACAGATGGGCTCCTGACTACTGACTCCCGACTCCTTCATTTAGACTTCTACCGTGAACGCCGAAATCATTGCCGTAGGCTCGGAGATGCTCACGCCCCACCGGCAGGACACAAACTCGCTCTACCTGACCGAAAAGCTGAACGAGTTAGGCATTGAGGTGCGCTACAAGTGCGTCGTCGGGGACAATGCCGAAGATCTGACCGCGGCCGCCAAACTCGCTATGAAGCGTTCTGACATCATCATCTTCATGGGTGGGCTCGGCCCCACCGAAGACGACCTGACGCGCGAGGCAGTAGCCGAGGCTCTCGGCCTGAAACTACAGCGCGATCCCCAGATCATCGCCAAGCTGGAAGAGCGCTTCGCCAAGCGCGGTATAAAGATGTCCGCCAACAACACCAAGCAGGCCGATGTCCTTACCGGCGCCACGGTGCTTCCCAATTCCAACGGAACCGCCCCCGGACAATGGATCAGCGGCAAGTACGACGGCAAAGAACGCATCCTGATTCTTCTTCCCGGGCCGCCGAACGAACTCAAGGGGCTGGTGGAAGGCGAATGCATTTCCCGGCTGCGGGCGAAGATTCCGCCGCAGCACATCGCCGTCCGCGAATTGAAGATCGTGCTCATGCCAGAGTCGCAAGTGGACGCGCGCCTGGCACCCATCTACAAAACCTACCCCGATGTGCAGACCACGATCCTCGCGGGCGCAGGCGAGATTCAACTGCACCTTCGCAGCCGCAAAGAATCGCAGGCCGATGCAGAGGCTCGCGTCGAGGAGCTAGCGGAGAAAATCGAAGACGAACTTGGCGACGCCATTTTTTCCCGCAAGGGTGAGAGCCTGGAACAGATTGTCAGCTATCTGCTACAGATGCGGGGAATGACCCTGGCCGTGGCCGAATCCTGCACAGGCGGCTTGCTTGCCCAGCGCATCACGTCGCTGAGCGGAAGTTCCCGATATTTCCTGGGCGGCGCAGTTGTCTATTCGAACGAGCTGAAGACGCAATTTGCCAACGTGCCCAAAGCGCTGATCAATAAACACGGGGCGGTAAGCCGCGAAGTGGCCAAGGCTCTGGCCGAAGGAATCCGTCAGCGGTGCGTCTCGAGCTTCGGAATCGGAATCACCGGGGTAGCCGGCCCCACCGGCGGGTCCGAGCAGAAGCCGGTCGGCCTGGTGTACGTCGCGCTCGCCGGCGAAGAAGGCACGCAGGTCGTGGAACGCAACTTCCCCGGAGACCGCAAACGCATCCGCTGGTTTGCCACGCAACAGGCGCTGGAGATGGTGCGGCGGGCGCTGCTGTGAGGTGAGCAGATTCTCCTTCGTGAAACCTTCGTGATCCTTCGTGGTTTCAGCTTCGCGAGTGAACCCCAAAGGACACGAAGGACTTCTCCGCTCGATTGGTTTGGTTTCAGAAGAGGCTGAAGTCTCATGCGCGTCTTCGTCGGCATTGATCTCGACCCTGAAATTCGCGCCAAGATCGCACGTTTCCTGGATGGCGTCCGCGGCTTCGCGCCCGATGCCCGCTGGATCCGTCCCGAATCGCTGCACGTCACTCTGAAGTTTATCGGCGAGCAGAAACCGGAAGGGGTTGAAGCCATCAAGGAGCACTTGCGAAAACTGGAAAGCGCCTCCACCGACATCCGCTTCACCGGACGCGGCTTCTTCCCTACCACAAAAGCCGCGCGCGTGTTCTGGATCGGCATCCAGGCCGGCCCCGAGCTGGCCGAACTGGCCGGCAGAGTCGATGCGGCCGTCGCCGAACTGGGCGTCCCGCGCGAGGATCGCCCGTACAGCCCGCACTTGACCCTGGCTCGCGGAGGAGATGGATCCGGCTCGCCGAAGTGGCGCAAGGGCGACCGCCTGAACTCCACATTTGCGGCACTGCAAAAGCGGCTCGACGCCATGACCGATCTTGACTTCGGTACAATGACAGCCCGCGAGTTTTTTCTCTACCAGAGCCAGCTCTCGCCGAAAGGATCGAAGTACACCAAGCTCGAGCGCTTTCCGCTGAAGTCGCTGGAATGAAAATGACCGTCCTGATGCCACTGAATCCGTACCTGATCACCGCCACCCTGAGCTACCTGCTCGGGTCCATACCGTTCGGATACCTTCTCGTACGCGTCTTTCGCGGAGAAGACGTGCGTTCCAGCGGCAGCGGGAACATCGGCGCCACCAATGTGGCCCGTAGGTCCCCCGCGCTCGGGGTGGCAACTCTTTTTCTCGACGCAGGCAAGGGATTCGCTGCGGTTCTGCTTGCGCGAGCCCTCTTCGACGGGCCGCAGCAGGAGCTCATCCTGACCACCGCCGCACTCTTTGCCGTTCTCGGACATCTCTTCCCCTTCTGGTTGAAGTTCCGTGGCGGGAAGGGCGTCGCCACCGCTTTCGGGTCTTTTGTCTTGATTGCTCCGAAGTCAATCCTGTGCATGGTCGGAATCTTTCTCGTCGTCGTGGCGGCCTTGCGTTACGTCTCTCTCGGCTCCGTGGTGGCAGCAGCCCTGCTCCCGCTCCTCGCTTGGGGACTGCATGAATACGTCGAGCCGAAACAACTTGCCCTCCTCGCCGCCGCTTCCCTGCTCATCGTGTGGAAACATCGGCACAACCTCCGCCGTCTCGCCGCCGGAACCGAATCGAAACTGGGAGCGAAACAAGGATGAGCCGGGTTGCCATCATCGGCGCGGGCGCCTGGGGCACCGGGTTGGCCATGGTCTTGGGCCGGAAAGAAACCCACGCCGTCCGGCTCTGGGCGAACGAACTGGACGTCTGCGAGAGCATCAAGAACCGCCACGTCAACGAACGATTCTTGCCCGGCTTCACTCTGCCCGAGGCCGTCCAGGCTACGAATGATCTTTCCTGCGTCCTGGAGGGCGCCGAAATCGTGGTCAGCGTCATGCCCTCGCAACACTGCCGGGCACTCTTCGAACGCATGGCTCCCACCCTCGGCCCCGAAATGCTCTTCGTCAGCTGCACCAAAGGACTGGAAGACGGAACCCTACTGCGGATGACCGAAGTGATTGCTGACGTGCTCCGGGCGCGCAAGTTCACGCCCCGGGTCGGAGCCCTCAGCGGTCCCACGTTCGCAAAAGAGGTCGCTCGCGGCGATCCCACGGCCGTGACCGTCGCCTCCTCTGACAGCGAACTGGCCCGCGCCGTGCAGCATGCGTTCAACGACTCGCGCTTCCGGGTCTACACCAACGACGACGTCATCGGCGTCGAACTCGGCGGCGCGCTCAAGAACATCATCGCCATCGCCGCCGGAGTCTGCGCCGGCCTGGATCTCGGCCACAACTCGGTGGCCGCGCTGATCACGCGCGGCCTGGCCGAAGTTGCTCGCCTGGCGGTGGCCTGCGGCGGCCGCCTCGACACCATGGCCGGCCTCGCCGGGCTGGGAGACCTGGTGCTCACCTGCACCGGCGATCTCTCCCGCAACCGCAGCGTGGGGGTGGAACTCGGCAAGGGCCGCCGGCTCCCCGACATCATCGCGGGCATGCACGGAGCCGTCGCGGAAGGCGTTTTCACGACCAAGGCCGCCGTCGGCCTGGCGCACAAGAAGAATGTTGAGATGCCTATCACCGAGCAAATGTACGCCATCCTCGAGGGCGGCAAGTCTCCTCAACAGGCTATCGAAGAGCTGATGACACGTGCGGCCAAGCGCGAAATCTAGGTCCCTTGCTCGACCGGAGGCGAGGCTGTTATTTTTTCGGGGCTGCAACCGCAAGCCCCCGCCGAACAATGGCTTGCCTGCCTGTTTCCCACCAACGGCGGCGCACCCATCGCCGCCGGGTTGTTCAAACCGGATGCACGCGGAAACGCAACCGTCGTGAATCCTCCGCTCCCAGGGGGTGTCGAGGCCAAGACATTCGCCGTCACTCTCGAACCCGAAAGCGGCTCGCACGAAGCGCCGCGCGGAACGCCCGGCATCGTCGGCGTGGGCGAATAGCAAAGCCAACCACAGGGAGCACAGAGAACCACAGAGGAACCCCGTTGTCCCCTGTGTTCCTCTGTGCCCTCTGTGGTTAGAGGTTTTAGCCTTCCATCGTCGAAACGTCGCCAACGTCGGTCCCCAGTTCCTGGCGTCGTTTCGGAAATGGCTTTGTCTTGCGGATCTCACCCAGCCCACTCCCAACCGCATAGACAGCGCACAATCCGCTCAGCGCGCGCCTTCCAGAGAAGCGCCTTGCACAGCGGGCAAGTTCTCATCCACATAAAACCTCCATTCCGCAGACCGTCCCAGTTCGATTGGCCTGGGAAGGTTCCGCCAGTCATCCTGAAATTTCGCGAGCAGTTCACAGGGCGGCCTTTCCGGCTGCCCCAGCTTGTGCTGGATTACGTTTGTGGCATGCAGGACCACGCTGCCCAGGTCGCCTGCAGGTTCGTGATCATCGACGTCGGAGGACTTGTGCGCATCCAATCCGACGGTACGGGACTGGTCTCCTCTATCCAGATGGAGCTCAAATCCGGGCTGGCCTCGCCCATAGGTACTCGCGTAGCGACCTCTGAGCCAGCGGGGAAACTTGACGAACCGTCCGAGGCGCGGCAGGACGCTCCGCATCTCCTGCCGAAACTGGAAAAAGACCCGAATGCGGTTCCTGGGTTCGAGCTGCACTTCCTGGTTCTGGATGTAAGCCTCGAGCCCATCGCGCCGGGCCATGTTGGCCACCACCTGTTCGGCGCACCGCCGCTGACCGGTACGGTCAGCGGAGGCCCTCTCTGCGAGGAAGTGCATTTCTGTGTTCTGGCGAGAGACAATGTGCTTTTCCGCGGTGTCCGACTGCGAACAGCTTCGGATCACTACGAGCAGCGAGAAGGTGCCAAGGCCCAGGGCTCGTCCCCACGTTCGTGTCATAGAGCCTCCATCAAGTGGCGCCGGGGAGGAAGCGGGGTTCACGACTCAATCAGCCGTTACCCAACCCCTGCGCACGGCACACTGTGGGACAGTTCCAGCGCGGGCTCAATGCACAGCGAGACAATCGCGAATCAAACCAGGATCAATCTCTAAACCTTCTGAGATCAGCACCTTGTAGGGAGAACTCGCCAGCAGGTAAGCACGGGTAGAGGGCACATCAACGACTGTTGAGCGAACTTTCAGGTGTCGGACTTGAGGGGCGGTAGGGAGCGGGGGAACAATCGAACTCCCGAGCGGGGCCGGGAATCCTTCAGCCTGGTGCCCGGAGACGGAATCGAACCGTCACGTCCCTTTCGGGACCCGGGATTTTAAGTCCCGTGCGTCTGCCAGTTTCGCCATCCGGGCCAGGGACGACTAGTCCAGTTTACAGAACCCACGCGCCCGCGCGAGAATTAGAATCTCGGCGCGTGGCAAACCGGCCGCAGGATTTGACGCCGCCCCCCTGCATCCGCGACCATCTTCCTCGAATCCAATGACTGAGCAGCCGGAGCCCGAATGAAGATCGGCATCACCTGTTATCCCACCTATGGCGGCAGTGGCGTGGTCGCCACCGAACTGGGCCTGGAGCTTGCCCGCCGCGACCACGAGATCCACTTCATCTCGTATTCGCAGCCCATTCGTCTCACCGATGGCGCGCCCAACATTCACTATCACGAGGTCGAAGTCTCGCGCTATCCGCTCTTTGAATATCCGCCGTATGACCTGGCGCTGGCCACGCGCATGGCCGAGGTTTCGCAGCTTTACGAACTCGATCTCCTGCACGTTCACTACGCCATCCCGCATTCGGTCAGCGCCATGCTGGCGAAGCAGATGCTGGCGGCCACTCCGCCCCGCCGCAAGCTTCCTTTTGTCACCACCCTGCACGGCACCGACATCACTCTGGTTGGGCTCGATCGCTCCTATCTCCCCATCACGCGCTTTTCTATCGAACAGAGTGACGGCGTCACCGCCATCTCGCAATATCTGCGCGCCCGCACCATCAAGGTCTTCGACGTCAAGAATCACATCGAGGTCATCCCCAACTTCGTGAACTGCGACGAGTACCTGCGCAAACCGGAATGGCAGGAGCAGCGCCGGGAATACGCCTCCGATGACGAGCGCATCCTGGTCCATCTTTCGAATTTTCGGCCCGTCAAGCGAGTTCTCGATGTGATCGAGATCTTCGATCGCGTCCGCAAGAAGATTCCGTCCAAGCTGCTGCTGATCGGCGACGGCCCCGACCGCTCCCAAGCGGAATGGCTGGCCGTGCAAAAAGGCATCCACGATCACGTGCTGTTCCTGGGCAAGCAGGACCGGGTGCAGGAGAAGCTGGCCATCTCCGACGTAATGCTTCTGCCCAGCGAACTGGAATCCTTCGGACTGGCGGCGCTGGAAGCGATGGCCTGCGAGGTGGTTCCAATCGCGACACGGGTCGGAGGAATACCCGAAGTGGTCGAGCACGGCGTGACCGGCTTCCTCGCCGACGTCGGCGACGTGGACACCATGGCGCGTTACGCCATTGATCTCCTCGGGGATGAGTCTGCTTTACGGGCGATGGGAAAACGGGCCCGCGACGGCGCCCGCGCGCGCTTCTGCTCCAGCAAGATTATTCCGCTTTATGAAGACTTTTACCGGCGGGTGCTGGAGCGAGCGGCATAGTCGTCATGAGTTCTTCAGGATTGGGCAGCACCGGCAATCGCAGCCGGATTTGCGTGCCCACCCCTTCCCGGCTTTCCACCATCATCTTGCCGGCATCGCCGTACAGAACTTTCAGGCGCTCGGCCACGTTCGCCATTCCGATCCCGGTGCCACCGAAGCCATTCGGCGGTTCGAGCACGGGTACCGCTCCCATACCCACGCCGTCATCCTCCACTTCAATCACCAGCCGCGACTTGATCAGCCGGCTGCGCAGCGTAATGCTGCCGCCCTCCACCTTGGGGGAAAGTCCGTGCTTCAGGCAGTTCTCCACCAGCGGCTGCAGGAGCATGCTCGGCACCATGACCTCCAGCGAAGCCGGATCCAGATCCTTCAGCACGCGCAGCTTGTCGCGCCCAAAGCGCACCACCTCAATGTCCAGATAGTTATCGATAAACTCCAGTTCCTCGCGCAGCGGCACAAACGAATCGGTGCTGTTCAGCAGGCGGCGAAGAATGGTCGCCAATTTGAGAATCATTTCGCGCGCCGTGTCCGGGTCAAACCGCACCAGCGAAGAAATCGTATTCAGCGTGTTGAACAGAAAATGCGGATTGATCTGGTTCTGCAGCGCCACCATGCGCGCCTGCAGAAGCAGCCGCTCCTGTTCCTCCAGCTTCATCTGGATACGCACGCCGTTGAAGATCTTTAACTCTGTGCCGACCACCATGACTGCGGACAGGTAGATGGCGCCCTCCACCCACAGATTCGAACTCTCCAGGCTGAAAATCGAAGTGGGCTGAAAGCGCCAGATCTCGGTCTGCAGGAAGCGCAGTCCGACGATGGTCAGAAGAAACGTGATCTGCCAGTCGAACAGCCGCGGCACCGGCAGATTGCGCCGGATCCAGCGGTAGATGCTCAGGTCAATGAAGGGCGAGAACGACCAGATGTCTTCCTGTTCCGGCGCCACGCGGCGCAGTTGCCCAGCCAGCAGTCCACACAAAACATTGAAGGGCAGAGCCGCCCACTCGCCATGCAACACCGCCGGCAGCGCGATCAGCGCGCCCCCCAGCCCTCCCGACAGGCGCCCGCCGATGACTCCCAGCAGTACCGTGGTCTCCAGTGAAAGATCGCCGGCCAGAAAACTCTTGGCACTGAAGCGAATCCACACGCCCAGGGCGATTGGAACCGCCATCCACAGGGCCAGGTAAATCTTGTGCCGGGTCTCGCGCTGCTCCCGAAATAGCAGCTTCTTGAATTCTTTGGAGCGCACGAGCGCGCTCGACACCGCCGCGGCGACGCCCAACTTGATCAGGAGATGAATGAGAATAATTCGCGGCTCCATTCAACCATTCTTCTCCGGAGAACAGTCTGCAAAGCTTCGATCAGGCCTCGATTGTACCTGCTGCCTGCTGCAAAAGCTGCTCGACGTCGCAGCCCGCCGGCACTCCCCCTTGGGCAAAGTCGCGCGACCCTCCACCGCGGCCGCCAACGGTTACCAGCACCTGCTTGAGGAGCGCGCCCATATCGGCCGTACCGCCCGCCGACTGAGCGAACACCAGTCCCGCGGGATCCATCGTGCTAGCCACCAGCGCGATCGCCGGCACTCCGCTTCGAGCCACTTTCTGCGCGAACAGCTTGGCAAAGTTGATATCGCGGTCGGCGAATGATCGCACGATTACCTTCTTGTCCTGCCTCTCCAACTGCTCGTTGAGAGCTGCCACTGCCATGGCTTCCGCCAGTTGTGCGAGCGCCTCGTCGCGCTGTTTGCGAAGCAGCTTGGTGTCGTCGAAACTCTTGCGGACCTGGGCAGGAACATCCCACAGCTGGGTCGAGAATAGCCCCGCGGCTTCGCTGAGGGCCGTGTAGTCCCGACGTGCCGTGCGCGCCACCCGGTCGCCGCAGACAAACTCGACCCGAACTCCCTGGCGCACCTTCTCGGTCTTGCGCAGCAGAATGGATCCGATCTGTCCCGTAGCACTGACATGGGTTCCACCACATGCCGACAGATCGAAGTCCGCGACCTCGACTATGCGTAGGTCGTCCCGCTCGGCGGGAGGCAGTTTTCGCAGCCCTAGCTTTTCTGCCTCGGCTCGCGAAACAAAACGGATGGTCACAAGGCGATTCTCGAAAATGATCTCGTTGGCGCGCCGCTCAGCTCCCGCGACCTGTTCCGAACTCAAAGACGTCATCTCCAGATCAATCGAACAGTAGTCCTCTCCCATATGGAAAGAAACCGTTTGTGCCTGATAGAGCTCGACGAAAGCCGCAGAGAGGACATGCTGCCCGGAGTGCTGCTGCATGTGGTCGCGGCGTCGCTCAAGGTCAACGCTGCCGTGCAAAGCGGCGCCCGCCACCAGTCCCGCAGGCGCTTCCAGGTAGTGGACAATCCTGCCGTCCTCTGTCTCTGCGACCTCCGCTACTCGTAACCGATCCTTCGAGCCGGTCGTCAACCAACCCGTGTCGTACATCTGCCCGCCGCTCGTCGGGTAGAACGCGGTGTCTTGCAGCACAACGCCCGTACGTTCCTGGCCAACTGCCGGTGGAATAACCGCTTCGACCGTCGCATCGAATTCAAGAAGGTCGGGGTTTGTGTAGTAGAGTCGCTTCGTCATCGCGACCACTCGGTGCCGCACGCAAAAAAGCCAGGCACCGGCGGCCCACTGCACACGAAAGAGCCCGTTACCGTTGCTTCCTTCCGGACCTGGCGGGGTTGGCGGGAAAACGTCGCGCGGGACCGATGCCTGACACCCAATTCTAGCAAGGATCGCCTCTCGCGGGCGCAGCGGAGATTCCTTTTGCCAGATCCCGCCGCAAAGCCCGGTGTAAGCCATCCGGCCTGTATCATCAATCGCAGCGACCTTAAGGTGAGGAAGATTCCGGGTTCTTCATGAAACGCCAGCCCAGCCTCGAGCTTTTGGACACGGACGCCGGCACCGGGCGTGAAGTCGCCGCTTCGCTCCGCGACTTGCAGATGTTCAATCAGTGGTTTGGCGGTGTGCGTACCACCGAGAAGCTTGTCTGCCGCGCCATGGCAGAAACCCGGGGCCGCACCGTCTCTCTGCTCGAAGTCGCCGCCGGAGCCGGTTACGTTCCCGAGAGAATTCGCGAGCGGCTTTCCCTCGAGTTGGATTTGAAGATCACCCTCCTCGATCGCTCCCGCACTCACCTGAATGGCAACGCCCGCGCCATCGCCGCCGACGCGCTTGCCTTGCCCTTCGCCGACGGCTCCTTTGATCTGGTAAGCTGCAACCTCTTCGTGCATCACCTCGGTCCGGCGGAGGTCCGGCAATTCGCCCGGGAAGCCCTCCGTATAAGCCGGGTGGCCTTTCTCATCAACGATCTCGTCCGCCACCCCCTGCACCTGGCCCTCGCCTATGCCGGATTCCCTCTCTATCGCAGCCGCCTGACGCGCAACGACGCTCCGGCCTCGGTACGACAGGCCTATACTCCCGGCGAATTACGCGACCTGCTGCAACCCGCGGGCGCCGCGCGAATTCAAGTCTCACGGCACTACTTGTACCGCGTGGGAATCATCGCGTGGAAGCGAACATGACTCAGCCCTACGATCTGATCGTGATCGGTGGCGGCCCGGCGGGGACGTCCGCGGCTATCACCGCTGCGCGCGAAGGCTGGCGCGTGCTTCTCCTGGAACGCGGCCGCTTTCCGCGCCACAAGGTCTGCGGAGAGTTCGTCTCCGCCGAATCACTCGCTTTGTTGAAGTGGCTTCTCGGGGACGCGGAACAGGACCTGCTCCAGCGCTCGCTCCAACTATCAGAGTCGCGCATCTTTCTCGACGGACGCACGGTGCGAATCCCCGTCAACCCGCCCGCCGCCAGCATCGCCCGCTACGATCTCGATCTCGCTCTCTGGAACGCCGCGCAGAAGACCGGCGTCACCGCTCTTCAAGAAACTACAGTGCAAGGGATCGAACGCGAGAATGGGTTTCGAGTCAGCGCCTCGGCCGGTGAATTCTGCGCCGGTGCTGTGATCAACGCCTCCGGCCGCTGGTCGAACCTGCGTCGCGCGGAAAACCATTCCAGCGGTTTCCGCTGGCTGGGTCTCAAGGCGCATTTTCACGGCACGATGGAGCCAAGCGTCGACCTCTATTTCTTCGATGGCGGATACTGCGGTGTACAGCCGGTTCGAGGCCCAGCCGGCGAGACTCTCGTCAACGTCTGCGCCTTGTTCCGCCCGGGCGTGGCGGCCACCCTCGAAGACGTGCTTCACTGTCACCCACTACTGGAGGCCCGCAGCCGCTCTTGGACCGCCGCCTTCTCGCCGCTTTCCACATTCCCGGTGATCTTGCAGGATCCCCGCCCCGTCTCCGGTCACGTCCTCAACGCCGGAGACGCCGCCGGTTTCGTGGACCCCTTTGTCGGAGACGGCATCTCTCTTGCCCTCCGCGGAGGCAACATGGCCGCACGCAGCTTGTCTCCATTCCTTCGCGGCGAGTGTGAGCAGGAACAATCCCTGGAAGAGTACACGCAGAGCTACCGGCGCGCCCTGCGACCGGTGTACCGGGCTTCTTCCCTGCTCCGGAAATTCCTGGGCGTTCCCCGCGGCCTGCGCGCACCCTTTCTATCCGCATGCGAAAACAGCCCGCGTCTCGCCAGCTATCTGCTCGAAGCAACGCGCTCAAGATCGGTGGAATTGTATTGAAGAGCCGGACGCGCCAGAGCTTCACCGCACCAGCAGAACTTCCCGGATGGCATCGCGCGCCAGGAAGAACTTGATGGAAGCGAAATCCCGGAACAGGTTTTCGATGTGCCGGTTATTGAAAACCCGTTGCAAACGCGGGCTTTGCTTGTCGCTCGCCGCCAGGCGGACTTCCTGCATCTCCAGCATGTCGGTGCCGGTGATGTGGAAGCGATAGCAGGGCGCGTCCGGGCCGGCATCCCGGGTATGGAAAAACACCAGCAGCAGGCCGCCTGGCTTCATCACCGACCACAGACGATCGATCGTCGGCTTGACCAGGCTCTCCTCCATGTAATCGGGCAGATTCCAGCACAGCACTACGTCGAACGTCGCGTTCGTGTAGGTCAGGTTTTCTTCCAGAAACTTCTTGCTGTCGAAAACAAACTTGCCCGCCTCGTCCCGCACGCGCAGCGCCGGATCGAGCGCTGCCCGCAGCAGATCTTCGCTGTAATTCTTGTGTCCCTTGGCGGTGAGGAAGCTGATGTTGTTGGCCGAGGTCGAGCCCAGATCGAGCACGTACAGAGCTTCCTGTGAATTCAGCAGGCGTGAAATTTCCGCCATGCCGCTCGAGCGGCGGCTCCGCTTCTGCGGAACGGCCGGAGCCGAAACCTGGGCCGAAGAGCTCCGAAAAAATCTCATCACGTTTTCAGCAACCGATGCCATCAATGACTGCACCCGGCAAAGTTATGAATTCGGCCACGCCCTAGGAAGCCGCGGCCTTTCCGGGTTCTTTCTGAATATCGATCTTTCCCTGGAAGACCGCACCTTCCTCAATCGCGATGCGCTGCGCGACTACATCGCCGCTCACCACCGCCGTCTTCCGCAGTTCCACCCGCTCCGAAGCGCTGACCGTCCCCTCGACCCTGCCCTGGATGACCACGCCCTTGGCTTTGACGCTGGCTTTCACGATTCCGTTCGGCCCCACGATCAGGCTGTTGTTGTGCAGTTCAATGCTGCCCTCCACGTTCCCATCCACGTACAGGTCTTCGGAACCCGACAGTTCTCCCTTGATCACCACCGACTTCCCGATGTGGGCGAACTCTCCCGTCTTCGGAGCGTCCATGCCTTGGCCTCCATCTCATCGCGCTTCTGGCTTGCCGCGGAGAATCCGATTGTAAATCATGCGCCCGTCCCTCCCCCGATTCCGTTCCACAAAACCTGGCCGCGCCACGAAGTTACGCCGATCCCCAGAAGTGCTGGATTCGCCGGCATGCAACGCCCGGTCTGCTACCATCGTCTAAATTGATGGCGATTCCACGTTCTTCTATGCCTTCGATTGGCCCCATTTCGCGCATTACTGCCTGGGTTGTTCTCCTGGCCGCCGCCAGCTTCGCCCAGACACCCACCGCTACCTCCTCGCGTCCTGAGCCGGGTGAGTTGATACG
>JACQDD010000091.1 GCA_016201265.1 Terriglobales bacterium
CGTTAATCCATTGTTGCATCTGTGCTTATGCCCCTGTAATATCGCGCCGTTCCAAGTTCATGCCCTTGGCTCTTTCGCCCAACCTCGTGCCCCGCTTTTTGCCGCTGCGCTTGCCTAAAGTCTGCCTCGCGCTTGCGGGGATGACGGCTGACGACATGCTCAACACCGCCGAGGCCATGGCCCGCGACAACCCCTTCCTTGAGTTCCGCCTCGACTACCTGAAACAGCCCGCTTCCGCCCTGCCTAAAATCCGGCGCTTCCTGGAAACCCACCAGTATGTAACCGCGATCGGCACCTGCCGCCGCTCTGACCATGGGGGAAACTTCAAGGGCTCCCTGGCCGCGCAACTGGAAATTCTGGTCAAGGCCGCGGCCTCCGGATGCCAGGTCGTGGATCTGGAACTGGAGAGCGCCCTCCGCTGCAAGCCTGAAGCGGTCGCTCGCTTGCGTACTCGGGCAGGCCTGATCGTCTCTTTCCACGATTTTCGCGCCACCCGTGCTCTGGAACGGACGCTGGAGAAGATGCTGGCGATCCCGGCCGACTTCTACAAGATCGTTACCACCGCCACTACTCTCTCCGACAACGTCACCATGATGAAGTTCCTGCTGACCCAGAGTGATAAGCACGCGCTGATTGGCCTGTGCATGGGGGAGCAGGGCATCATCAGCCGTGTGCTTGGAGTGCGCGCCGGCAGCGTGTTTACTTTCGCTGCCGTCAGTGCGGATCAGAAAACCGCGCCCGGCCAGGTGAGCGCGCAGCAACTCCGCAGCATTTACCGCATCGAGCAAGTGGACGCCGCTACCCGCGTCTACGGTGTAGCCGGCGACCCCGTCGGGCATTCCCTTTCGCCGGTCATCATGAACACCGCCCTGCGCCGGGAAAACGTAAATGCGGTTTACCTGGCGCTGCACGCCAAGACCCTCAAAGACCTCATTCACTGTGTCCGCGAAATTCCCATTCACGGCCTTAGCATCACCATGCCCTACAAGCAGGCCATTCTTGATTATCTCGACAACACCGACGCCCACACCGCCAAGATTGGTGCCTGCAATACCGTGGTTCGCGGACAGGATGGCAAGCTCTACGGCTTCAACACCGACATCGCCGGGATCGTTCGCCCGCTCGAGCAACGCATCGCTTTGGAAGGCTCGAAAGTTCTGGTTCTGGGCGCGGGGGGCGCCGCCCGTGCCGCCGTCTTCGGACTCAAGGAGCGCGGCGCCGAAGTCTGGATCATGAACCGCAGTGCCGCCCCAGCCCAGAAACTGGCCCGGCAGGCCAAGGCGCGCAGCGTCAAGCGTGCCGACTTGCGCAAGCTCGCTTTCGACGTCATCATCAACGCCACCCCGGTGGGAATGAATAACACCGACTCTCCATTAAAGGAGAATGAGATTCAGGCGCGGGTCGTCTTCGACATGGTGTACGACCCGGTGGAGACACGCCTGCTCCAGATCGCCCGGGCCAAGGGGCTGGCGGTCATCCCTGGTGTGGAGATGTTTGTCCACCAGGCGGCGCGCCAGTTCGAAATCTGGACCGGCAAGCCGGCTCCCGCGGACGACATGTTGCGCGCGGTGACGATCGCTTTACAGGAGCGCGCCGCGGCAAGAAAAGCGGGCTCTAAGCTTTAGGCGCTCGCCTGTTTGGACTGTGGGCTTGTTCTCTTAACGGCATCCAGGACCCGCTTTCGGCCCAGAGCCCAGAGCCCAGACACACGTCGCCCCGATGCGTTTTCTGCAACAAAGGTTGCAAAATCGCCCGGTCTCGAATAGGATTCCTTTTAGACGCTGCATCTAGCGTTCATCTCGTAACAATCACCTTTTCTTCCAGGTAGGAAACGCAGCGCAGCCCAAGCTTTTGGACAAATCTAAAGGGGTGGCCCAGGCCCCGGTGCAATTCGGAGAGAATGCATGGCGTGGTACGCGTACTGCCTCACGGAACACCAGACCCTAGCCAACGGTGTTCGCGCCCGTCGTCCTTTCGTCCTAGATGGAATCCAGGGTGTGAATAGCGCCCCGGTGATGAGCTATCCCAGCGGGGAATTCGCGGTCATTGTCAGCGAGTACGACCGAGCGGCCGGCAAACTCGACGAGAAGTCGGTTTTGGAGCATGCCCGGGTGGTCAGCATGAGCTTCCGCACCGCCACCGTGTTGCCCTTCCGGTTTGGGACGATTTTTGACACTGAAGACGCCATCCGGCAGGCGGTACGCGCCAACCGGCGCACCTTCTGTGAGAGTGTCGCCAGGCTCCGGGGCAAGTCCGAGATGCGCATCAAGCTGGTGGTCCGCGATGGCTCTTTGCGCGCCGCCATGGAAGAGATCGTACTGCCCGATACCGTCGGTCGCGAGTACCTGGCCAAGCTGCGCGAGAAGGCCTCCCGCGACCGTGAGCGCCAGACTAAAGCCCGCGCGCTCTCCGTGCAGGTTCACAAGCTCTTTAATCCCCTCGAGGAAGAAGTCAGCTGCAAGAGGGTGGATGCCGACGGCATGCTGCTCGACATCGCTCACCTGATCGATACCAAGTCCATCGAGAAATATCAGAACCGCTACAGCACCGCCGCCAAGCAGTTGAAAAACTGCCAACTGGTCGTGACCGGTCCCTGGCCGCCCTACCATTTCCTGCCCGAAAAACTGCGAACCGTAGCGGGCAACAGCTAGCGCTTTCAATCCGTTTCGCGAGGCCCCTTGCCCGAGGGGCCTTGCCCTTTTGGGTGAAAGTAGGCTGCTGCATCCAATGTGCAGGTTTTGTGCATTCGACCCACGGCCTGAGGGGGTAGGATGGGGCTGCCGCTCCCTCGTTCGGTGATCCTAAGATACTGATTTTGCACAGGTTCTCGAATCAGGGCTTGGCGCGCACCCGCGTTTTCCATTTTGGTTCCGCAAGTGCACGTTCACCAGACAAGCGAAGAGGCCGCAACCACTTGAACCCTTTCACTCTCTTCAACGTTCTCGACATCTCTCGTTGCCGTTGCTGGTCGTCCCCCAAACGGCGCCAATCCAGTCACCTTTGACTCCTGCCACTTTGCCTCTTTGAAAAGGGTGGCCCCGACAGGGGCCGCTTTTTTTGTCGGGGCACATTTCCCTCCCACCCGTAGTCGCGAATGATCCTGTATTCTCGAATATTCTCGAATGAAACCTGACATGAAGAAACCAGTCCTGAACCTCATTTTGCTGGCCATCCTGCGTCTCGCGGCGTGGCCGCAACCCCGGCCTGCCACCACCCTCGTCGCTCCCCCTCCGGTCCCCCGGGAAGTCCTCGCGCAGTTGGAGTCCATTCGCGACGCGGCTCTCACCAGCGACTACGCCTGGAGCCAACTCGCGCACCTGACCGAGAACATCGGGCCCCGGCTCAGCGGATCGCCCCAGGCACAGGCCGCCTCGCAGTACGTTGCTGCCGAAATGCGCAAGCTCGGCCTCGACGTCCATCTCGAGGAAGCGCGCGTTTCGCACTGGGTCCGGGGTGAGGAAAAGGCCGAACTCGTGGAGTTCCCCGGCCAGCCTCCACAAGTGGTCCAGAAGATCATCCTCACTACACTCAGCGGCAGCTCGGCCACCCCCGCCGAGGGCATCACTGCGGATGTAGTCGTGGTTCACAGCTTCGACGAACTCACGGCGCTCGGCCGCGACAAAGTTGCCGGCAAGATCGTGCTTTTCAGCGTCCGCTATGACCAACGCAAAGCCGAGGCCGGCTATGCCTTCGACGCCTACGGGGAGGCCGTCGTTTACCGTGGCCGCGGCGGCAAAGCCGTCGCCGAACTGGGTGGCGCCGCTTCCCTCATCCGCTCCGTCGGAAGCGCGGAGTACCGCCTGCCCCACACCGGATTCAGCTATCCCGCCCCCGTTCCGGCCGCCGCTCTCGCCGCCGAAGATGCCGATCTCGTCGAGCATCTCGCCGCCCAGGGCCGCGTGCGCATGCACCTCACGCTTACGCCGCAACGTCTCGCCGACACCACCGGGTACAACGTCGTCGCCGACCTGAAGGGAAGCGAGCATCCCGAACAGATTGTTGTCGTCTCCGGCCATCTCGATTCCTGGGATCTGGGCCGCGGCGCCATTGATGACGGTGCCGGCGTTGCCATATCCATGGCGACAGCCGAAATGCTCCAGCGCCTGCATCTGCGGCCTCGGCGCACCCTGCGCGTGATCGCCTGGATGGACGAAGAAAACGGCGGCGGCGGGCACGACGCGTACGCAAAATCTCACGCTGCCGAGATGGCCAACCACATGGCCGCGATCGAGAGCGACGCCGGCGCTGGTCACCCTCTGGGCTTTTCTGCAAAGATGTCGCCAGCCGCCGCCGCCGCTCTTCGTCCGGTTCTGGAGGTTCTGCGCCCTGTCGGTGCCACCGCCTTTCGTCTGACGAACTACAGTCCCGGATCCGACATTGAGCCGCTGGTCGACGCTGGCGTCCCCGGCATCGGCATCATGCAGGACGCGCGCAAGTATTTTGACTACCA
>JACQDD010000014.1 GCA_016201265.1 Terriglobales bacterium
CGCGTACGCTCAGCCTCCCGCCCGCTGCATTCTCAATCACTTTCACCCGCTGGAACTCTTTCTGACTCATCGTCACCATCCCTACAGGGTGACAAAGTCTCGTTGCAGTTATGGGGTGACATTATTTTGGAGCATCTACACTGTCTCGGCAACCGAGTTGCCCTTGCCGCTTGCGAGTTCTACAATTCCTCCGTTTCCTTCTTCCAAGCTAGCCGACCGTCTCAGAAACCGCTGGCCAACGTGCCGGCGCCGGTCGAGGAGATCCTATGAAACGGCTTCCCATCTCAGTACTCGCGATGATAGTGGTTGGCATGAACCTGCTGACGGGTTGCGAATCCACCCCTAAACCCGCCGGCACGGCCGCGACTCCGGCCCCAAGCAAGCCGCCCGCGCTTTATACCGGCATACAGGCGTTTGGCTGCGTGAACGGTCTGGCGCAGAAATGGGCTTCCGATGTCATTCCGGTACGCCTGGAATCGCAAGTCAACAGCGAGGCCAACGGCCAGGACGGCAAAGCCACCGTCTGGAAAGCGGGCTTCATTTCGCCGAGCCGGGGCAAGATCAAGTACTTCTTCTGTTCGGGAAGCCGTCTGAAGGAATCGCCTCCTTATGGGCCTTCGGCCGACGTGGAGCAGATGTATGGCTCCGATGTTCCTTCTCTCGGATTCCAGCCTCTGTTTCTCAAGGTGGACTCGGACAAGGCATACGCTGTGGCGCAGGAGCATGGGGGTGCGAACCTGATCAAGAAGAATCCGGATCAGCCGGTAACGTACTTTGTGCTCTGGCACCCGAAACAACGCGCCCTGTACTGGTATGTGATGTACGGCAAGGACAAAGAGTCCGCCGCGGGGACCGGTATTGTGAACGCCCTGACCGGCGCTTATGCAGGCGTCGGCAAGTAGGCCGCCCGCAGCCAGGCCCCTCTGTTCCGGGTGAAGGCCGCGCAGATCTTCGCCAGGAACAGGGAAATCTCAGCCCAAAGGGAGCTAAGCCTGGACTGCCCGGTTTGGCCGGTTCACCACGACTGTGCCCAAAACCAGAAGAGTCAGCAGAGAAATGACGCCCAGGGAGATTACGCAGTAGATACACCACACTCCGAGCACGTGGGCTTCGATGCGGGTCAGGTAGAGCGAAAAGGCCAACCCTGCCAGCGCGGCAATCAGCATCAGCCGGTAGGCTTTCTTGAAGGCGAGTGCGCCGAGAAAAAGGTATCCGGCGATGCCGATGGTGGCTACCGGGACTCCCCAGAGCACGGCGTACGGACTGTGGTTCACGATGCCGCAGTCCCAGCGGTCATTGATGCTGCAAGGGGAGGTGTCTTCGCGGTAGTGCTCTCGCAGCGCGAGCGTTGCTGCGACGACACCCACCACACACAACACCACCAGAACCCATCTCATGAAGGTGCTCCCAGTCCAATGTAGCGCAGAAGTCCCGGTGGGTTCACCGGCTAATCGTTCGCCTGTCAGTCATGGTAGCGCTGCTCGCCGGCGGGAATGGGGATCGTCAGACGATTCTGTGACGTGAAACGTTTTAGTCCCGCTTGGGGCTGGGCTTGAACAGCCAGTGCAGCAGCGAGTTGACCAGGCTGAGCACGATGGCGCCGACAAAGGCAGCGAAGAAACCGCGCACCTCGAAGCCGGGCACGAGCACGGACGCCAGCTTCAGCATGGCGGCGTTGATCACGAACCAGAACAGGCCCAGGGTCAAAAGCGTCAGCGGGAAGGTGAGGACCTTGAGCACTAATCCCACTGTGGCGTTGATGAAGCCGATAGCGAGCGCAGCGATCAGGGCGGCCACCGGGCCGTTCACGCTGATGCCGGGTACGACGTGAGAGACGATCCAGACCGCCAGGGCGCTCAGCACCCAGTTGAGCAGAAGACGCACGGGGAAGGCCTCCTTGGGGAATGAAGAAACTATACACCGGGCTTTAGGCTCTGGGCGCTGGCTTCCAGCTCGAAGCTCACAGCCCGTAGCTTTCGTACAATTGGAGCTGTGGCGCCGACCTGCAGATTCTGATTGCGCCCGGCGATTATCTGCGCGCGACGAAGGGGAAGGTGGCGGCGCTGGGACAGGCGAAGAAGCAGGCGTAGGGGGGCACCCTCGCCTGCGAAATTCTTCTCCGCGGATTTGCGCGGATGAACGCGGATTGGAAGGATCTATGACCGTCCTGTCACAACTATTTGCCGATATTTCGTGGGAACGGTGCAAATCACCCCTCGATGTTGGCCTGCTGAATCGGCGCGAATCCCGCAGCTTGATCCTGAGTGACGGAGTTCACTTCGCTTTCTCGCGGTATTACACTGAACCGTCTTGAATCCGTGTTGACCCGCGTGAATCCGCGGCAAAGAAGTCTTCGAGGTTCCCATGCCCACTGCCACCCGCACCAATCCGCTCTCATTCCTGACTGACCAACTCGACGAACTCAAGGCCAAAGGCACGCACTTCAAGCTGCGCGTGCTGGAGGACGAGCAGGCGCCCGAGTGCACGTTCGATGGCAAGAGAGTCATCAACCTGGCGTCGAACAATTACCTTGGGCTGACGACGCATCCCAAGCTGCGCGAGGCGGCGCTCGAGGCTACGCGCAAGTACGGTGTGGGGTCGGGCGCGGTGCGGACGATCGCGGGCACCATGAGGGTCCACATGGAGTTGGAGGAGAAGATCGCGCGCTTCAAGAACGTCGAGGCGTGCGTGGTGTTCCAGTCGGGATTCACGGCGAATGCGGGCACGGTGTCGGCCATCCTGGGCAAAGAAGACTTCATCATTTCCGACGAACTGAACCACGCTTCGATCATTGACGGCTGCCGGCTGTCGCGGGCGAAGATTTTGGTCTTCCGGCACAAAGACGTGGCCCACGCCGAAGAACAGCTGGCCAGCGTGAAAGACCAACCCGGCCGCAAGCTGCTGATCTCGGACGGCGTGTTCTCAATGGATGGCGACATTGGGCCGCTGCCCGGACTATGCGAGGAGGCCGAAAAGTACGGGGCCATCATGATGGTTGACGACGCGCACGCTTCGGGTGTCCTCGGACGTAACGGGCGCGGCACGATTGACCACTTCGGGATGCACGGCCGCGTGGACATCCAGGTGGGGACGCTTTCGAAGGCCATTGGCGCGCTGGGCGGATATGTCTGCGGCACACGCGACTTCATCGACTTCCTCTACCACCGGGCGCGGCCGTTCCTGTTTTCGACGTCGCATCCGCCGGCGGTAGCGGCGACCTGCATAGCCGCTTTCGATGTTCTCGAAAACGAGCCGCAGCTGATGGAGCAGCTCTGGGCCAATACGCGGTTCTGGAAAAAGGAACTCGGGCTGCTGGGCTTCGATATCGGCGGCAAGACCACGCCTGCGAGCGAGACGCCGATTACGCCCATCATTATTGGCGATGGGCGGTTGACCATGGAGTTCTCGCGCGAGTTGTTCCAAGAGGGCGTGCTCGGCACGGGCATTGCCTTCCCGACCGTGCCGGAAGGCAAGGCGCGGGTGCGCACCATCATGACCGCCACCCACACAAAGGACGAGCTTACGCGGGCGCTCGCAGTGCTGGAGCGGGTGGGGAAGAGGATGGGGATCTTGGCATAGAGTGGCTCTGTTGACATGCTTGTAGCGCCGGCATCTTGCCGGCTGTCGCGAGGGCATCTTGCCCTCGCCGGTGGGGGCGGGACGCCCCCACGACAGCCGCCGGGACGGCGGCGCTACTCTTGCCAGTGCAGCCGCAACCCCAAAATACGGCGGTGTCAACTGGGCTGGCGGGACTGCCAGATACGTTTTCTTGTGGTTTCTAGCAGCCCGTGTCCAAAATCGCTTTAATCCAGTTTTTGGGTCTTAGAGACAGCTATGGCTGGGCTGCTCAATAAGAAAGCCCGAAGCAGCTTCGGGCTTGAGAAACCTGGATTGGAGGAGCGCTACGACTGTTTCTCGGCGTCCTTCACTTCCTTGTTGGCCTTCTTAATTGCGTCCTTGGCCGCGTCCTTGGAGACGCCCAGGCTCTGCAGGGTTTGCCCCAGGCTCTGCGTCTTCAGGCCGTTGAGCACCTGGTTGGTGTCGAGACCCAGGTTCTTCGAGACCACGATGGCCGAAACGAACTGGCCAAAATTCTTGGCCCCGCTCGAAGCATAGAGCTGCTGCAGTTGGTCCGACGTCATGCCGGTCTTGTTTTCCAGCATGCGGAAAGCGCCGCTGTTGGTCTGCGCGGACTTGAGTGGCTGCTGGGTTTGCGACATTCCCTGGGACTGGCCCACAGAGCCGCGGCTGTCAGCGGCACCGCTGCCGTGGCCCATGCCGGCGCCCGAACCCATGGTAGGCATGCCGGACGGCTGCCCGCCCGGATGACTTGCTGGACGGCCCTGGCCGAAAGCGGCCAGCGAACTTGCTAAAACGAACACGATCAAACTCTGCTTCATCAGCGATCCCCTCTGGTGTAGATTGGTCGAGCCAAGCGCTTAAGTTGGTTGGATGCCAGTTCACAGCCAACCGTTGTTTGGCTCTTCCCCGTACTTTCAGCAGATATTAGCCCAAAGCGGCTGGAATCCACCCGGTTCCTTTCGTACACGGGACCAGGGTACGGCGCGCACGGAGTAGGCGAGGTGGCGGTCGATCTCACAGAAATACTACAAAGCCTTAGCTCTTGGCTGTTAGCTGTTGGTTCTTAGCTCTCAGCGTCGGATGGTTTGGCTAAAAGCCAACGGCTAATGGCTGCTTTCTACGCCTCGCGCGCCAGGCGAATCACTTCTTCCATGTCGTGCAGGTACTGGTCGAGGGCGCGGCGTCCGGCGGCGGTCAGGCGGTACTCGGTGCGCGGGATGCGTCCTTCAAAAAACTTGCGGCAAGTGAGATAGCCGCCTTCCTCGAGCTTGCGGGCGTGCACACTGAGGTTGCCGTCGGTGGTGTGCAGCAGGCGTTTGAGATCGTTGAAGCTGAGAGAATCGTTGACCGCGAGCGCACTGATGATCCCCAGACGAACGCGCTCGTGAATCAGGCGGTCGAGTTCGGGGATTTCGCCCGGCACGGGGCGCTCCCGGCCCTTGCCGGCGGATGATGCAGACTCCGCGCGTGGGTTGGCCCGTGCTGCATGAGTTCTAGCCACCGTACCTCCTGGCGCGGCCATGGCCCAGTTTCCGAGCGAAGGCAGGAACAGGGCAGTTGTGCCCGTCACCATGAAGCAAACGCCCATGACGGGCACGACCGGAACCGAGAACGCGCCGCCCGCAATGACGCCGACGCCATACAGGAGCATCCACGCGCCGGGCAACAGAGGCCCGAGATTCGCGCGGAACAATGGGATGGTCAGCAGCGCGGCGGCTGCGACTGGAGGAACAAAACTCAAGGCGACTTTCCGTCCGGGCCCGCTGGTCCAGGGCAGGCCCCTGCGCGCCGCCTTGCTTTGAATGGCGACGATGGCCAGACTGACGGCGAGCACGGCTTCCGTGATCCAGATTTCGAGCCAGCGCAGGTCAAAATTGTGGCGGGTGGCTAGCCATGCGGCCGGCAGGGCTGTTGCTCCCACCGCGACCATTCCCCATCCGGGCACGGCGGTGAAGGCGGCGGAGCGCTCCATGGTCTGGCGGATGAAGCGGAGATCGTCCACGGCGCGAGCGTCGAGGGGTTGGGCGTCCCGAGAGTTTGACCGAAATCGGCGCGGGTGGTGCGACGGCATGAGAGCAGCCTAGACGACGGCGATACGCGCGTCAAGTACTTTGTACTACAAAGCTACTGACGAGCTTTCGCAGGAGGCAGGAATGTTCTGCAGTCTGCAGCGCGCTGTGGGTCTAGCGGCCGGCGGGCGCGTCTTCGATGATGGCTTCGACTAACTGGTCAATGGTGTCGGTGACGCGTTTGGCGGGAAGGTTGGAATTATTGGAGAGGATGGAGAAGACGATGGTCTCTCCGGTGTCGGTGGTGGCGTAGCCGGAAAGAGTTTTTACACCGCCGAGCGATCCGGTTTTGCCGAAGATGCGGCTTTGCAGGCGGGGAGCGTTCAGGCGGTCGGAGAGCGAACCGTCCACGCCCGAGAGGGGGAACGTGGACTTGAAAGCGGCACCCCAGGGCTGGATCGAGGCGTAACGCAGCAACTGCACAATGGCATGGGGTGTGACCAGGTTCTGGCGGGAGAGTCCGGAGCCGTCGTAGAACAGGTACTGGTCGTTCGAGATGCCTGCCTGGCTGAGAAATCCGCGGAGCACTTCCAGGCCGCCTTCGATGGTGCCGGCGGTGCCGCGTTCGCGTCCCAGCAGGCGCAGCAGAATTTCGGCATGCAGGTTCTGGCTGACCTTGTTGACGACCCGGATATCTTCCCCCATGGGCTTCGATTCGTAGCTGGCGAGCACGATGGGCTGGTCGGTCTTGAGCGGACGCGCCTGGCTCTCGCTGCCGCCGCGCGAAGGCGCAACCGCGGTCACACTGAAGGTGGAAAGTGTGGCCAGTTCGGTGTGCCGCGTACGCTGCTTCCCGTAGATCACGATGCCACGCTTCTCGAGCAATTGGCGGAACAGTGCGGCGGCAAACTCGGCGGGATCCTCAATGGCGAGCGCTTCGTTGGCGCCGGGATCGTCGAGCGGCATGTTGCCCCAGAGCGTCAGGACGGTGGAGCCGGGCTCGCGATTCACGAAGAACTTGCGCCCGGTGCCGGCCGGGGTGGTGATGATGCGGTTATCGAGGCGGTAGTAGTCGGCAAACGGAGTGACGCTGACAAACGCCTTCTCGCCGGGCCGGTCGGCGGGCAGAATGTTCACGAAGACGACGTTGTCGTTGACGGCGAGCGCGGAGACGGGCGCGCCGTCGGCCCAGACGAGATCATCCTGACTCCAGCCTTCTCCGTAGCGCTCAAAGGCGAAGTAGGAGTCGTCGGCGACGATGTCGCCGTCCACATATTTCACGCCCTTCTGGACGAGAGCGTCAGCGAGCGTTTCGAGCGCCTGAATGGGACGGTCGTTGCGCTGCGTGCGCAGGTCGTAGGGGAGCTCGCGACCGGAAAGATTGGGATCGCCGTGACCGACGAGGAGCAGGTCGCCATTGAGCCGGCCGTAGCGGTCGAGCGTGCCGGCGGTTTCGACGGTGGTACGGAATTTGTAGTCGGGGCCGATCAGGGCGAGTGCCGCCGCCGTGGTGAAGAGCTTGGTGTTCGAAGCAGGCGTAAAGAGCTTGTCCGGGTTCAGGGCATACAGCGTCTGGCCCGAGGAAAGCGAAGCCACCTCGATGCCCCAAAAGCCGCGCGCCAGATCCGGGGAGCTGAGCACACCGGCGATACGGTCCTGCAGAGGCTTGGGCGGAGCCGCCAGCGCTGCCCCGGCAAGTAACAGGACAGCAAGCAGGCAATGCAAAAGTGACCGCGGGCGGGGCATTGTCTAAATTGTAACACCCGCGAAAAACCGGCACGTTTAGAATGGCAGCGGCATGCGGGCTATCTTCCATTGGAACCTGGGTTCTCGAACGATTGAACTGGGGCGGCGCACCCTGCTCATGGGCGTCGTCAATGTGACGCCCGACTCGTTCTCCGACGGCGGGCTGTACTTCGATGCGGAGAAGGCCGTCGCGCACGCCGAGCAGTTGCTGGCGGATGGCGCCACGATGATTGATGTAGGCGGGGAATCGACGCGGCCGGGAGCGGGAGTGCTGGCTTCCGGGAGCGAACCGGCGCAGGGCGAGTCGCGGCGCATGCGAACGCCGGTATCCGAAGAAGAAGAACGGAAGCGGGTGCTGCCTGTAATCCGGGACCTGAAGCGGCGCCGGCCGGAGGCCATCATCAGCGTGGACACTTACAAGGCGACCGTGGCGCGCGCGGCGGTGGAGGCGGGCGCCGAGGTCGTGAACGACATCAGCGGCTTCCGCTGGGATCCGAAGATGGCGAAGACGCTGGCCGAGCTGAAAGTGGGAGCGGTACTCATGCACACGCGAGGACGTCCGGAGGAGTGGCGCTCGCTACCGCCGATCGGCGACCCGGTGCTGCTGGTCAAGCGGGAATTGCGGCAGTGGGCGGAGGCGGCAATTCTGGCGGGGATCAAGCGCGATCATCTGGCGCTCGATCCGGGATTCGGATTCGGCAAAAGCTTCGAGGAGAACTATCCGCTGCTGGCGCGCTTCTCGGAGCTGCAACAGGTGGGGTATCCGCTGCTGGCGGGCACATCTCGCAAATCGTTTATCGGGAGAACACTTGCTCGCGACGGCCAGGACGCTCCGGTCGAGCAGAGGCTCTATGGCACGTTGGCGACAGAGACGACGCTGATTCTGAAGGGCGCGCACATCATCCGCACGCACGATGTGCGGTGTGCAGTGGAGGCGGCGCGGGTGGCGGATGTCATTGTGGCGAGCGGAGGTTAAGGGAAGTCAGAAGTGAGAAGTCAGAGTGCAGAAGTGAAAACCGCCGTAGCAAAAGGGCATTGCTGAACCGCGATGGTTTTACTTCTGCAATCTGACTTCTTACTTCTGCAATCGGGTGGCTCATGCGCGAGCGGCTTCGGTCAGAGGAGTACCCACCTTGAGCGCCGGCAACCGGATCTCAAACGCGGCGCCGCCTTCGGGGCGGTTGTAGCACGTGATCTGTCCCTTGTGGTCCTGGATGACGCCGTAGGTGGCGCTGAGGCCAAGACCGGTGCCCTTGCCGACGGGCTTGGTGGTGTAGAAGGGATCAAAGACGCGCTCGGGATCGCGCAGGCCGGGACCGGTATCGGCAAATTCGATAACGACTTCGTTTGCTTCGTGCCGGAGGGAAACCTGGAGACGACCTCCGTCGGCCTCCTGCAGGGCATCCACGGCATTCTCGACGATCTGAAGAAAGGCCTGCAAAAGCTGGTTGGAATTGCCGAGGACGCGCGGCAAGGGATCGGCACTCTCGACCGAGAAACTGATGTCCCGGTTGTCCAGCTTGAATCCTTCCATCTGCACGGCGCGCTGCAACAGAGGTTTTAACTCGAGAGGAACCTTCTCTCCCGGAGTCTGCTGGGAAAAGCTGAGCAGATCGTTGACGAGGTCGCGAGTGCGGCGGGCCTGCTGACCGATTTTTTGCGCGGTCGCGAGTTGTTCCCGGCTCAGGTTGCTGCTGGCAGCCAGGCGCTCGGAACTTCCCAGGATGGTCGAGAGCGGATATTCCAGTTCACTGGCGGCCATGGCGACCAGTTCTCCCAACGACGCGAGCTTGGCCTGCTGGACGGCTCTTCCCTGCAACCGCTGCAGGTTGTCATAGCTGCTGCGGGACTGTTTGAGCAGTTGCACGAGTTTGCGGTCGAGCAGGTGCTGCTTCAGGAAAACGAAAAACGCCAGGGTGGCCACTCCGCCCATGGCAACGGTGAAGCGCACCTGGCGCAAGTAGGGCTGCGAAGCGCCCATAAACAGGGCCCAGTAACCCATGAGGGGCAGCGAAAGCAGGGCCAGTTTCAACAGGTGAGGGGCGAGAGCGCCACTGCGCGGGACCGAGGGCGTCGCCTGGGTTTCGCGAAGACAGTGACGTCCCATGACAGCAACCCAGAAGAAACCCAGCAACGCCATGAGAAAGGGGATATCGTAGATTCCGCCGCTGGCGTAAGTGCCGCGCGCGATCGCGGCATTAATCGTTTCCGCGGAAAAGGCGTAGACAACGGTAGCGAGCAAGATGTTGCGATAGAGTGTGCGCCACGGTCCGGAACTGGTGAGGAATGACCATCCGGAGACGGCAATCAGGATCAGGCCTTCGGCCAGATACAGCATGTCCCAACGCAGACTGTACACGGGAACGTTGGTGGTGAGGTATTCGTCGGGAAAGACGGCGAAGGCATAAACGATCATCCACCACACCAGCAAAATGACAACGTTCAGGGTGCTGGGGAGCAACCCCTCGCGGTCATCGGCTCTTTGCGGGCGGATGGCGACGGCGGCCATGATCGGGACAAAGTGCAGGAACAGCACCACGTCCCCTTCGAAGGGGTCGGGGACTGGCTTGCGGAGAACTACCTCAAACCATGCCCAGCCGGCCTGGTTGAACCACCACATGGCCATGCCCGCCGTCATGAGACCCCAGAAAAGCCGGGTATGGCCGCGGCTGTCGAAAGCATTTCTGGCGGTGAGGACAACGGTGGCGGTGGCCACCAGCAAAGGAACAAGATTTCCCATCGCGGTGCGGAAGAAGGGGCTCGGGAAGATACTGGGGGCCAAAGCAAAGGCCAGTACCAGTGCGACTCCGCAGGCAAACGAGGTGATGGGACGCGCGGGCATCTCAGTGCATCATATGAGCTTCTCCCCGTTATGTTGAAGTCACCGTCTGGTTACTGGCGGTTACTCTGGTAACCAGCGAGACGTTTGGGGATCGATCCCGGAGTTGCCGAGGATGTCCTGTCCTGTTCCCTTCCAAGGCTGCTAGAATTTGCCCATGGCATTTCCTGTCACGCGCATGCGCCGTCTGCGCCACACGGAAGCGTTGCGGTCGCTGGCTCGAGAAACGCGGCTTACACCCGAGTCGCTGGTCTATCCGATGTTCATTTGCCCGGGGTCGGGAGTGCGCAAGGAAGTGCGTTCGATGCCCGGTGTCTCGAACCTTTCCGTGGATGAAGCGGTTAAAGAGGCGCGGGAGACGCGCGCGCTGGGCGTGCCTGCCATCATTCTTTTCGGGCTGCCGGAAAAGAAAGACGAAGTAGCCACGGGCGCGTGGGCGGACGATGGCATCGTGCAGCGAGCAGCGCGGGCCATCAAGAACGAAGTGCGGGACCTGGTGATTATAGGGGATGTTTGCCTGTGCGAGTACATGTCGCACGGGCACTGCGGCATCGTGAAGGCCGGAGCACAATCGCTGGGCGCAGCGGCCGCGGCGCCACCAGCGACCGCCGAGTACGAGATCGTCAATGATGCGAGCCTGGAACTGCTGGCGCGCACCGCGGTATCGCTGGCCCGGGCGGGGGTGGACATCATCGCACCTTCGGACATGATGGACGGGCGGGTGGGGGCGATCCGCAAGGCGCTGGACCAGGCGGGTTACCTCAACACGCCCATTCTTTCTTATGCGGCCAAGTTCGCTTCCGGCTTCTACGGTCCGTTCCGCGAAGCGGCGGATTCGGCGCCGCAGTTCGGGGACCGGCGCTCCTACCAGATGGATCCGGCCAACATCCGCGAAGCCATGCGGGAGATTGAACTGGACATCGAGGAGGGCGCGGACATGATCATGGTCAAGCCGGCGATGCCCTACCTGGACGTGATTGCTGCCGCGCGGGAGCGTTTCGACCTGCCGCTGGCGGCGTATCAGGTTTCCGGGGAGTACGCCATGATCGAAGCCGCTGCCCGGAATCAATGGATCGACCGGGAACGGGTGATGATGGAGTCGCTGCTGTGCATTCGGCGGGCCGGCGCCAGTATCATCCTGACCTACCACGCCAAAGAGGCAGCCAAACTGCTAGCCTAACCCGGCGGGCATGGCTGCTGATCTTTGCAACATTTTCACCAAAATGCTGTAAAATCCGCCGACTTAGGGGTGGGACCATTGGCGGCGAGCTACTCATCGCTCTCCTCGGAAGACCTGTTCCAAGCCTGCGTCGGTTCCGATAACGAGGCGGCCTGGTTGGAATTCGTTCGCCGATTCCGGCCCGTGATCGCCAAAGTTGTGCTGCGGACCACGCGGCGCTGGGCCGAGCCCCACCCCCACCTGCTGGACGACCTGATCCAGGACACCTATCTGAAATTGTGTGCGGACAATTGTGGTCAGTTGCGGCGCTTCCAGTCGCGGCATCAAGACTCCATTTTTGGGTTCCTGAAAGTTGTAGCGGCCAGTGTGGTGCACGATCACTTCAAGTCCGAGCGGGCCCGGAAACGGGACATCAACCAGACCGAGGCGCTCTCCGAGCAGACTGGGATGGACCCTCCGGTACAGGGAGGGGGCAGCCTTGACGCCATGGAGAATCAGGTGCTCCTGCGTGAGATTGACGAGACTTTGCGCCAGCTTTTCAAGGGCGAGAACCTGGAGAGAAACCGGGCGATCTTTTGGCTGAATCACCGCGACGGCATGACGGCCAGTGCGATTGCCTCCATTCCCTGGATCGGGCTGAATACCAAGGGGGTCGAAAGTGTGTTACGGCGGATGACGAACACGATCCAGAGTCACATCGGCACGGGTACGTGAAGGTTTTGGAGCCGCAGAGTCGTTCTATTTTGTGGATGCAAGTTTTGTATAGACCCGGGGAACAGGGTTGAGGTTCACCCGCACTCCGGGCAGCCGTTGGGGTTGCTGAGATCGTCGCGGGGGGAGTTTGACTTTGGACCGTCAATTCGGAATCTCGGGATCGGGGCAGGGCAGCACCCGCCAGCCGGAATGCCCCGAGCCGTTCGTGTGGTATGAGATTGCGGGCGGAACGATAACGCCTGAGCAGGCACAGGAGTACTTCCAGCATGTCAGCGGCTGCAACCACTGCGGCGCCTTGCTTCAGCAAGCGGTATCGGATCTGAACGAAGAAACAACCGACTCGGAGACGAACCAGATTGCGGCTTTGGAGAGCGCGCGACTGGAATGGCAGCGCCGGCTGGCACGGCAAATCACGGGCAGAATCACCTCTGACGACGCGCCAGTTTCCTGGTGGCTCAGGTGGAGGACGGTTCCTCGGCTGGCGCTGGTGACAACGGGACTGGTAGTGGTCGCAATCGGGGGTTATCGGATCGCGTTTCAGCAGAGCCAGATGCAGCTGGCGGAGAAGTTGCTGGCCCGCGCCTACACCGAACAGCGTACGGTCCCCTTGAGAATGGCAGGAGCGGAGTATGCCCCCTTGGGAGAGGGAGTACAGCGGGGATCGGAGAGTTCGTTCCTGGGCCGCCCGGAGACGCTGCTGAAAGCCGAGCCGCTGATTGCCGAGCAGCTGGCCTCTCATCCTTCGGATCCGCGCTGGCTCCAGGCCAAGGCGCGGGCTGATCTGCTGGAAGGAAAGTACGAGGGCGCGGTGGAATCATTGCGGCGGGCGCTGCAACTCGCGCCCAAGTCACCGGAGATTCTGACGGATCTGGCAACCGCGTATTTTCAGCGGAAGGACTACGGCGCTGCTTTCGAGTCCCTGAGCCAGGTGCTGGCGCAGAGACCCGACGATCCGGTGGCTCTGTTCAACCGGGCGATTGTCGCGGAGCAGCTCCATCTCTACCGACAGGCGCTGGATGACGCGGAGCGCTACCTGCAGGTTGATCCGCACTCACAGTGGGCGGTTGAGGCCAGGGCACGGGTTGACAGCATAAGGGCGAAGCTGAAGGAACACGACCAGAGTCATGCGATGCCGCTACTGTCGCCGGCGCAGTTGGTGATGTCCGCCGGCAACCCGAGTCACGTTTCTGGTATCGACCAGCGCATCGAAGAGTATCTGCATGACGCAGTCAGCTCATGGTTGCCGCGAGCCTACCCTGAGACGGCAAGCGCAGCTGATCCCTCTGCCAAGCAAGCTCTTTTTTTTTTGGCGGACCTAACCAGCCAGCAACACAACGACCGCTGGCTAGCTGACCTTCTGCGCGGTTCCTCTTCGGCAAACTTTCCGCAGGCGGTTGCGGCGCTTGCTCGCGCGACCCAGGCGAACGAGGCGGGTGAGTACGACGCGGCCAGCGAGCAGAGCGCCCGCGCCCACCGCTTGTTTAGCGCTTCCGGAAATGTTGCCGGCGCGCTCCGCGCACAGTTCGAGCAGATCTTCGCTGCGCAAATCAAGCGTCAAAGCGAAACTTGCCGGCGACAAGCGACCGCTGCCCTGGCGGAGTCCGAAAGGTATCCATATCCCGGGTTGCAGATTCAGCTTGGTCTGGAGAAGGGCGTCTGTTCCTTTCTGATGGGCGATATCGGTGCCGACAAAAGGGCCTCGCAGCGTGCAATGGACCGGGCAGAAGAGCACGGATACGGAGCGCTCTTCCTGCGGGCCGTCAGCTTTCGGGCAGCAGATGAACTCGCTACCGGGGATCAGAGCGGCGCCTGGAAGCGGGCCAGTGCGGGCCTGGAACGTTACTGGGCGGGGGAGTTTCCAGTCAGGCGTGGGTTCGGCCTTTACGAGGAGTTGGCTTATACCGCCGAAGCTGCGGGCCGGTCGAACTTGCAGGTGGCGATCTGGCGCGAAGCGGTGGCATTGATTGATTCCGACAAAGAAATATTGCTGCGCGCCATGGCCCATGATTCGATGGCGAACGCGGCGACGGCAGCTCATCAGCCTCAGGTTGCCGGACAGCAATATGCGGAAGCCGCCCGACTGTTCACCCTTGCCCCCCGGACCGAGGCCAGTCGCAGCGATGCTCTTTATAACGAGATCCAGACCGCTCAACTGGAGGCACGTCAGGGAGAGTTCGACAAAGCGATTGCGCGGCTGACATCCATACAGGACCAAGTCCGTCCGCTCCCAAACAACTATCTCGTTGGGATGTTTTATTCCACCCTGGGAGAATTACAGCTTCGCAGTCATCGTGAGGTGGATGCCGAGCATGCCCTCCGGTCAGCCCTCGCCCTGGCAGAGCAAAACCTGGAGTCCCTGCGTTCCGAGGCGGAACGAATGAGTTGGAGCAAAGGCGCGGCCCCCGTCTATCTTGCACTTTCCGAAGCCGAGCTGGCTCAGGGTCGGACGCTGGAGTCGCTTGAGATGTATGAATGGTACCTGGGGGCGTCGCAGCGGGCGGGCACAAATCCTCATTCTCGGCGACCGATGAAAAATCCGCCGCTACCGGTTCCGCCGGGGCTAGCATCTCGCCTTCCGCTTCTATCTCGGGAAACCGTCCTTGCCTATGGGCTGTTGCCCGGCGGCCTTGCCATTTGGATCTATGACGATCGCGGTGTCAGCGCGCAATGGTTTCCGAAATCAACTCAGGACTTGCAGGAGCTGGCAGCAAGGTTCAGCGATCTGTCTTCCGACCCCAAGTCCGAACTCAGTGCCTTGCGCCGGGACGCTCACAGCCTGTACGAGTCGCTGATTGCTCCGGTCGAGCAGCGGCTTGTGCCTGGCCGCACGCTGGCGGTCGAGGCGGAGGGGCCGCTGGCGCGAGTACCCTTCGAAGCGCTACTGGATTCGAACGGTCACTACCTGGTGGAGCGGTGGCCCATTGTTGACTCCCTGGGGCAGGATTCGGATGCGCGGTTGCGCAACGTTGGCCCTATCTCGGCAGACTTACCCGCCGTGGTTGTGGGCAGCACAGCCTCTTCGCCGGCGGAAGGACTCATTCCTCTTCCGGATGTGGCCGCCGAGGCGGACGTGGTGGCCAGTGGCTTTTATTCGGCGAGCGTGCTCAAGGGAGAAAACGCCACCCTCAACGCAGTCCGGAGCGAGTTGCCCGCAGCCGCGGTGTTCCATTTTGCCGGACACTCGCTTTCTACGCCTGACAAGATAGGATTGATGCTGGCAGACGGAGACTCGCGGTCGGATACCTCCCTTCTGCTCGAAGCGGACGGTCTGCGGCGGCTCAAGTTAGCGAGGATGCAGCTGGCGGTTCTTTCCGCGTGCAGTACCGCAGCAGGCAGCGGGGGCTCAAGCGGATTCAACAGCATTACGGAAGCTCTTCTGCGCGCCGGTGTGCCGCACGTCGTCGCGAGCCGGTGGGCGGTAGACTCGGTGGAAGCTCGAGCGTTCGTGGAGGACTTTTACCGCAACGCGCTTTCCGGCCAGTCCGTCTCCGACGCGATCCGTCTGACCTCGCGGAAAATGCTTTCCAACCCGCGCACCGCGCACCCTTACTACTGGTCGGCGTTTGCCGCTTATGGACGGCCTTAAGTTTCTTAACCCGGGTTGTTTCACAAGGCTGTGGGCTTGAGCACGGTGGATAATACGGCTTCATAACCCCCAAGAAACAGGAGAGCAGACCCTATGAATAGCCGCGACCACTTCCTCGGCAAGCCGGTTGCAATTGCCAGTGTTTTTCTGGCGTCAATCTTGCTTGTCGCATGCGAGCAATCCAAACAAGCAGCTCCGGCCGCGTCCTTGGCGGCCACCACGGAGAAAGTCTTCGTCGTCTTCGAAGGTCCATGGGCGTTCGCTACCGATCCGAAGGACGCCAACGCGGTCCTGGCTCTGGCACCGAAGACGAAAGCCCACCGTGATCTCAATGTGGCAGCATCCAATAACTTGTCACTGGCTTCGGGCACTTACGACCTCTCGGTACCTGCTCATAGTGGGCTGGCTTCCGGTACGCTTGATCCCAGCTTTGCTCAGGCCAGGATCAACGCCAAGAGCCTGCAGCACGCGCTCGATGACAAGTCGGGACGGTACGTCATCCGCCTTCCCAAGCCGGAGGCGTATGTGGCCGCGGCCCGAATCCGTAGCCGCGTTGGTTCCACTTATCCGCCCGATGCCTCGACCGAGCAAAACTATGTGACCCAGGTTTCGTTGCGCTACAGCGTCAGCAGTCTGAGCGGATTCTCGTTGGCTGGCACTCCGGACAACGGCACCTTCAACCCCCTGCTACTGCAAGTCGACACCCCGACCATTCGCTTTGTGATTGAGCCAGCGATGGCTGACGTTCCCACGGACCTGTGCAGTACCCACTCCCGAGAGTCGTTCCGCGATTTGGTGAAGTTCCTAGGCTTGTCTTTGTACGTGGATTTCCCAGGCGACACGGGCGATTGCCACAACAAAGACCCGCAGAACCCACGTCCTGCCAAAGCAGTGGGCTCGATGTCTCCTCTCGAACGGGTGGCGGCGCTGTTGAGTGGAAACCTACTCGAAGTGCAGAACGCAAGCGTGATCGGCCTTGGCTACCCGAGCTTCCTAAGCGGGAGTGGCGGCGCTAGAAATATCTCTCGGCAAGTGATCGCGGCTATGTATTTCTTTCACGCGCAGGGAGGATCTTGCCGGGCGCCAATCTTGTTCCTTACAACCACCCCTTAAAGCTACTTGTTGGCGATCGGACGGAAAGCCGTGCGCGGCTTTCCGTCCCGTTGTTTCCTGAGTGGGTTGCCAGCGCGTCCTTTGGCGACGCTCTTACCTCTCGCCTGCGTCGAATCTCAGCGCCCCGCGATATACGCCATGCGCACCAGTGTTCTCTCGGAGAAGGGCACGTAGAGGAGCGCCGCGGTCGCCGCGAAGGCCAAGCCGACTCCGATCTGCGGAAGCAGCAGAAACGGGGCCACCGCCCAAAGCTGATCCATGGCCAGGACGAAGGGGAACAGCCGGGGGAAGGTTTCACCCAGTTTGCGGAAATCGAAGGCAACCGCCGACAGCAAGTAGAAGCGCAGCGGGATGCCGGTCGCGCCCGTCACCAGGACAGCAATTACGATCAGGAGTGCGGCCCAGTCCGGCAGGGAGTCGCCGGCCACGCGATCCACGCCGCGGAGGTGGTAGAGCCCGCTGACGTAGAAGGCGAGATACATCACCTGCAGCAGCGCGAACAGAGCGCGCACCAGCCCGCGACGAGGAATGGGGACGTGCAGTTCGGGATGCAGGGCGGTTTCGGTCCCCGAGGCGGCCGCGGTATCGCCGGCCGTCACGGAGGAATAGTTCGATTTGAGCGTCTCCACTCCGTTCACCGGCGCGATAAAGCGGTATCCGCGGCGGGCCAGGGTTTCGACGAAACGCGGGCTGGAGGCGGAATCACCCAGCACCTCGCGGATCTTGTTCACGGCAGTGTTCAGGCTGTGGTCGAAATCGACGAAGGTGTCGGCGGGCCAGATCTTTTGCCGCAGGTCTTCGCGGGTAACTACGCGGCCGGCGTTTTCCAGCAGAGCAGTGAGAACCTGAAAGGGCTGCTCCTGTAAGCGGAGGCGAACGCCGTTCTTGCGCAGCTCTCCGGCAGTCAAATCCACTTCGAAGACACCAAACCGCAGAAGCCTGGCTTCGCTGCTGGGTTGGGGCATCGGCATCACCGCGCGCCCGTAGTGTACACCTGCTGGAACCTGGGTTTGGCCGCTGTAGCAGAGGTCCGAACCGCGCGGGAAGGGGATACAATAGCGACGTGGCTACCCCCGCCCCCAAGGCCAAGCACCGGCATCACCATCATGCTTATGCTGCCGAAGCCACCGGGCTGCTGCTGATGGCGCTTCTGCTGCTGATCCTGACACTCGTCCGCTACTGGTCGTACCTCAATTGGAGCGCGCGCTGAAGTCGCCGCACCGTGAGCCGCTGCTGGTGGTGGTGCTCGGCCCCACCGCGAGCGGGAAGACTGCGCTGGCGCTGGCCATCGCCCGCCGCTTCGACGGGGAAATCGTCAACTGCGATTCGGTCGCGATGTATCGCGATTTTGAAATCGGCACGGCCAAACCGAGCGCAGCGGAGCGCGCCGAGGTCCCGCATCACCTACTCGATTTTGTGGATCCCACCGCTTCTGTCACGGCCGGCGAATACGCCCGCCAGGCGCGACGGGTTTTGCGCGCGATCGAGCAGCGCGGACGTGTGCCGATTGTCAGCGGAGGAGCCGGACTCTATCTCCGCGCCTTGCTCGAAGGACTGTTCCCCGGACCCCAGCGTTCGGAAGATCTGCGGAACCGTCTGCGCCAGCGCGCCGAGGAAGGCGGGCCGGAGCGGCTGCATCGCATCCTGCGACGGCTCGATTCTCTCGCCGCGGAGCGCATTCACGCCAACGACGTCCCGAAGGTAATTCGTGCCATTGAGGTTTGTCTGGCCTCGCGCCGGCCGATGACGGAGCTTTGGCAGGAGGGGCGCGAGCCGTTGCGCGGATTTCGCATTGTGCGGCTTGGGCTCAACCCGGAGCGTGATGCGCTTTATGTACGCATCAACCAGCGCGCGGCGAAGATGTTCGAGGAAGGGCTGATCCCCGAAACCGAACGCTTATGGAAGAAATATGGTGACGAAGCGCGACCCCTAACATCGCTCGGGTACAAGCAGGCGATGCAAGTCTTGCGCGGCGAGAGCGACCGAAAGCTGGCTCTGGAAGCGGCGCAGCAGGCGCATCGCAACTACGCCAAGCGCCAGATGACATGGTTCCGGCGCGAACCCGAGGTGCGCTGGCTGGCGGGGTTCGGCGACGACGGCGCTATCCAGGCGGAAGCCCTCGCGGTCGTCCAGCAGCACATCTGAAGCCAATTCCTCGCTAGTCAAACCGTCGGCAGGGCTGGAGACAGCTGCCCCTGGAAGCGAAGGTCTCGGCGGTTACCTCACCAATTTGAAGACGAGGACGGCGAGCACGATGAGGCAGCCGAGGGTGGCGTTGTATTCGCGGTGCTTCCAGTAAAGATTGGAGGAGAATGCGCCCGACTGGTTGCCGTAGCGGGTCAGGCGGGGCCGAAAGCGGGGCACGTGGCGCGCATAGTCTTCATATTCCGGAAACGTCTGACGCAGGTAGCGCTCTTCGCCGGCGATGACCGGAACATAAATCGC
>JACQDD010000088.1 GCA_016201265.1 Terriglobales bacterium
AACATGAGCCTTGGTCGGCAACGTCAACACCTTTCTGCTAGACAAAGTGGCGCAAGAGCAAACCCCTCAAGCGCCGACGGTGAAGTGTTGCCTAAAATGTCTTGACAACGCACACCGTCGTTAGAGACAGGATGACAATTTTGGAAGAGAATCCTGGGGGACTGCGAGCGTGTAGCTGCCCAAAAGCGGCGGGCGGGGGCGCCCGCCCTACACTGACAATTTTGAAGAAGATTGATTATGGGTTGCGCAAGAGGTGCCAGGCTTCGCGGTAGGTGCCGAAGAGGCCGGGGCCACGGGGGTGGCGGCGGGGAGCGAGGAGGACGCTGGTGCGGTCCTGGATGAGGGCGATGGGGAGGATGAACCAGGCGTTCTCGGGGATGATGTGGGCGATGAGGAAGTCGATTTCGCCGGGCTGGTAGGGGACGGCACCGTTGTTGGTGCGGCGATGAGCGTTGATGCGGTAGAGGCCGCAGAGCAGAGTGGTGGTGGATTTGACCTGGATGCGCCAGAGGCGGTGGCCGGCGTCGAGGATGAAGTCGTAACGCTCGCTGTCGCCGTAGGGCTTGGCGACGTGGAAGCCGAGTGAGGCGGCCTTGTAGACGAAAGCCAGTTCGGAAAGTTCTCCGCGGCGCTTGGTGGTGAGTTCGTAGTCGCGGGCGGTCTTTTCGCTTTTTGGCGGACGTTGAGCTGGTGTATCTCGGTTCGTTCTAGACGGGCTGGGTTTGCCTGGGCTGGACTTCGGGCGCGCTCGCCGGGTGCGGTTCGGTCGAGGCGCTGGATCCTTCCTCATTGCTTCCCAAAAGAAAAAGGCGCAAGCGTAAGGCCTGCGCCCGGACTCTTTTGTATCTACTTATAGAATATCAGTTTTGGCAGGGGTATACCGAATAGATAAGAAAGAATATGTTGTGAGTGGAATCAGTTAGTTAGAGGGAAAAGGGCGTTTTGGGGGGCTTGACAAGATTTTGGACGTGGGCGTGGCCCTGCGGTTTAAGAGGCGGGCAGGAGTGCTTGCCCCACACGAGAGCTGCCGAGCTTCGCTCGGCTGGCCGGGTCAGAGACCCGGCCCCACACGGGAAATACGATCAGAGGGCGGCTACACCTCGTTCCTGATTTCTGATGCGGATGGCTTCATCGACCTTAGAGAGGAAGATCTTGCCGTCGCCGATCTTGCCGGTGGCGGCGGTTTCCAGGATCGCTTTCACGGCGGCATCGACCTGGCTGTCGTTCATGACGGACTCGATCTTGATTTTGGGCAGCAGGTCGACCGAGTATTCGCGGCCGCGGTACGTCTCGGTGTGGCCCTTCTGGCGGCCGTGACCGCGCACTTCCGAAATGGTCAGACCCTCGATGCCGAGTTCGGTGAGAACTTCCTTCACGGCGTCTAACTTCGAAGGCTGAATAATCGCTTCCACTTTGGTCATCATTAATTTGTGTCCTCTTGTGGCCTGAAGATTTGGCAACGTCGCCACCGGCAAAAAGCCAGAGACCTGCGTCGAAGGCTCATGAAACTGAATTGTCCAGGGCAGGGCGCGGAGCAGTCGTTCGCACCCTGTCTGTGGCAGGACTGGTCTCCGGTCGCGAGTGCGGGACGCCGGCCGGCGACCCGAGTGCTGAAATAACGTACTCGGGATACGCCGAAATGCCGTGCTCGTGCAGGTCCAAGCCGTAGAGTTCACCTTCCTGCGAGACGCGGAGCGTTCCGGTGGCATTCACCAGATACATGACCGCCATGGCGATGGCGAAGGTCGAACTGGTAACGATCAAACTTCCGACGGCTTGAGCGGCCAGGAGATGCAATCCGCCGCCATAGAACAGCCCGGTGAGTGGAGCGGAGTTGTCGGGGGCCACGGCGCCCGTGGCTCCGTACTTGCCGCAGGCAAAGAGGCCCAGGGACACTGTTCCCCAGATGCCGCACATTCCGTGAACGGGGACCGCACCGATGGGGTCATCAATACGAAGCCACTCCAACAGCTCGACACCTGCGACCACCACCACGCCGGCGACCCCACCAAGGAGGATGGCGCCGGTCGGGCTGACCCAATAGCAGGGGCAAGTGATGGCGACCAGTCCGGCCAGAAAACCGTTGACGGTGAAGCTGACATCCCACTTCTTGGCAAACGTGTAGGCGTAGGCCATGGCGGTCAAACCTGCGGCGCACGCCGCCAAGGTGGTATTGGCAGCCACACGGCCGATGCCTTCGAAGTCCATTGCCGAAAGCGTGCTACCGGGATTAAAACCGTACCAGCCAAACCACAGAAGCAGGCCGCCACAGGCTGCGATGGTGAGATCGTGGGGCAGCATGGGACCACCGCCGTCGCGCTTGAACTTGCGACCCAGGCGCGGACCGAGGACGATGGCGCCCGCGAGCGCGATGAAACCGCCGATGGTATGGACGACGGTGGATCCGGCAAAGTCGTGGAAGCCGGTTCCCAGCGAGGGCAGCAAGTGGCCTTCGCTGCCCATCAAAGCGAGGAAGCCATCCGGTCCCCACGCCCAGTGTCCGATGATGGGATAGATGAAGCCCGACACCGCAACGCTGTAGAGCAAGTCGCCAACAAAACCGGTGCGGCCGATCATGGCGCCAGAAGTGATGGTGGAACAGGTGTCGGCGAAGGCGAACTGGAAGAGCCAGAAGGCGAGGAAGGCGACTCCGGTGGTCTCATAGGTGGCCGGAGCGCCCTGCAGGAAGAACCAATGGTAGCCGATGAAGCCATTGCCATGGCTGAACATGAAGGAGAAGCCGAAGGCAAAGAACAAAATGCCGCACAGGCAGGTGTCTACGATGCATTCCATCAAAACATTGACCGTCTCGCGCGATCGGCAAAAACCAGCCTCCAGCATGGTGAAACCGACCTGCATGCCGAAAACCAGGAAGGCCGCCAGCAGTGTCCAGACCGTATTGATCGGATTCACAATGTCGGCCGCCTTGACCTCGGCGTCGGCTGCGTGGACAACGGTGAAGAACAGCCCCGAGGTGACGGAGATGATCAGCAGCACGGCACCAACGCCCAGAGCCTTGCCGGCGAGCAGGAGTTTGCCGTACCTGCGCCACTCGCTGTCTTGCAGACGAGTGCGGAGACGAGCGAACTTCTCAGACAGTGACAGCTTCCTAGCGTTTGGTCCTGGACCTGACATTCATCTTCTCCTTTTTGTGGCGGCGAAAAAACCTCCGCTGTGTGTAAGCCGATTTCCACTTGCGCGCCAGCTTGTACTTGCCGATCGGACTCGCCTATCCCTGCTACTGTGGGGACGGCGAGGGCGCTGGCACCAGGGGTTGACTGGAATTGAGCCCTCGCCGCTCGTCCCCACATCTCGAGCAGCCCCATCGAGCGCCGCTGCAAGTCAAGACTGAACCGCGCCACCAAGCTCATGGTTACTTCCCTTCCCGGCTATCGAAGGTGAACACCAGGCCGGCCGTCAGAGTGTTCTGCGCCGTGACCGGGTTGACTCCTTTGAGGAACGTCGGCTGATTCGACATATCACGGCGGAACTCGACCCGGCTGATAATGTGGTGCGCCATGAGCTGCTCGAACGTGGTGGTGAAGCCGTTCAAGTGTTGGGCGGTGCCGGTGGTGAAGCCATCGGGGTCGTCGTAGTGTTCGAAGCGAGCCGAGAAGGCGGACGATGAATTGACGGCGTAGCGAGCGTAGGCGGCCACGCCTGTCCAGAACACTGGTTTGGAGAACACACCTTCGCCGAAGTCGATCCGGTCACCGCGGCCGTAGTCTCCGTTGACGATGAACGACAGTTTGCGGGTGGGTGAATACGTAATGACGGTGTCGCTGAGCTGGCGCCAGTGGCTGTTGAGTCCAGTCTGCTCCGGGCCGGCCATGTAGTTCTGGATCACGGCGAACTTCTTGTTGGGATTCCAGGCAAAGCCCACGCCGTAGGTCTTGCCCGTGTTGTTGTCCACAATGTTGTTCCAGCCGTTGACGAAGAACCCGGTGAGCGAATACTTGTCGTTGAAGGCGTACTTCGCGCGCATGCCGAAGTGGTAGTACGGAATGGCGTAGCTGAACAGGATGCCGCGCGAGTAGTTCCAGTTGTCCTTGGTCTCAATGACCTCGGCGCCGTGCGGCGTGACGAATTTTCCGACGTCCACCTGCAATCCCTTGCCGACGGGCGCGAGATAGGAGAAGTAGGCCTCCTTCAGATACTGGCTAAACCCCAGTCCGCCAGGATCGGAACCGTTGACGGCATTCATCGCCTGTCCGAAGCCGAGTGCAATGCGGTAGCCGGTGCGGCTATTGTTGGGATCGGGAGCTTTGTCGGCGACGAGTTCTACGAGATTCAAGCCGAACTGGTTGCTGGCCGCATCGAAGAAGCGCAGACCATTCGCCTGGGTCGCGGGATTGTTGAAGTTCTGGCCGTAATACACATCAACAAAACCACTGATCACGGTAGGCCCAAGCAGAGAACCCAGCGAATTCGTGGGCGACGGCGCCGCCGAAGCATCGCTGGCTGGTGGGACGAGGTTGCTTTGTACCGCGGCGGCCGGCGCAGACGTGGCTCCGCCAGAAGTTTTGAGCGCCAGCATTTCCGCGTGCAGTTCCTTCACTTCCGTTTCCAGCTCCAGCACGCGACGGCGGAGGGCTTCATCTAGCGGTGGGTTGACGCCGGGCTGATCCTCGGCGCTAGCCAAGGCGATCAACAAAAGACTTGCAACCATCATCACAGCTCCGTGACGGGAAAATCCCATCATGTGAACAGCTCACTTTCTCCCCTGGCGCGTGCAACCTATGTGCTTCGACATCGGCTGCCAGCAACTGCAAACTAGCGAGCGTTGCTACTTAAGTCCAACTCATACTTTTTCTTTGTTGGATCGAAGCTCTTTGTAAGAAAGCATTTTTATGAGCGCGATAAGGAGGAGTTATGAAGCGATCGCACGCCGCGCCGGACGAAGTTCCCTCCCCTGACGCATTACATGCGGCTTTCGCTGGGAACTCCGGAAGCGAGGAAGGAGTTCTGGCGGGTAGGGGATCGGCTGCCGCATTCGATGTCCATGTAGCGTCACTTTGCGGGACGGCGGGGGGAATGTGACAATACAGCCCATGCGAACTTTCACTATGGCGGTATCGATATGGGCAGCCGGAGTGATCCTGCTGGGGGGCGCTCCAGCCCAGCAAACTCCGGCGGCAAAAACTCCATCGGCTCCCGCGGCAAAAACGCAAAAGGCGCCAGCGGCCAAAGCTCCTGGCGCGACCGCGGCAAAAGGCACGGGCGTCACGGTTCTCAAGACGCAGAAAGACAAATTCAGCTACGCCCTCGGGATGAATGTGGGCACGAGCATGCGCAAACAGGCAGTCGAAGTGGACCCGAACATTCTGTTGCAGGGCCTGAAAGCGGCCCTGGCTGGGGGCAAGACTCTGCTTACGCCAGAGGAAGCGCAGGCGGCGCTCATGGAAGTGCAGAGCGAGTTGCGCAAGAAACAACAGGAGAAGATGCAAGTGGTGGGAGAAGCGAACAAGAAAGAAGGGGACGCGTTTTTGGCGGCCAACAAGGCGAAAGAGGGCGTGGTCACGCTGCCCAGCGGGCTGGAGTACAAGATCCTGAAAGAAGGCACGGGACCGAAGCCGACTGCCAGCGACTCAGTGGTTTGCAACTACCGGGGAACGCTGATCAGCGGGACGGAATTCGATAGCTCGTACAAGCGCGGCCAGCCGGCGACGTTTCCTGTCGGCGGAGTGATCAAGGGGTGGACGGAAGCGCTCCAACTGATGCCGGTGGGATCGAAGTGGCAACTGTTCATTCCGTCTTCACTTGCCTACGGCGAGCGGGGCGCAGGCGGCGATATTGGTCCGAACGCGACCCTGATTTTTGAGGTGGAACTACTCTCGATTCAGGAAAAGCCCGCGGAGAAGAAGTAGGTTGCGTTCGCAGTCTCTCGAATTGGTTCTAGAGGAAATCATCGAAGTGGTTCGTGTGACGACTAGCGCCTCTATGGTGACAAACCTTGTGACTGAGCACTTCAAGTTTCAGGATGAGGCGCAGAAAGTCGGCGAACTGTTCACCGAGTGGGGAAAGCGCTCTTAACGGTGACTTGCAGGGAACGATAAGCCACACCCACCAGCAGCCATAGAACGTAGTAAAGGACCGGTCCAGCGACGAGAGCCAGCCAGCGGGCACCGCTGGGTCCGCCCACGCGCGAGGGGAGGTTAAGCAGAGGACCGGCCACGATGCCGGCGACGACGCCTAGAATCGCACCCCAAACCGGCAAGCGGTTGGAAACCCAGCGTGAGGGCGCAACCATCGCCCACAGACCCCAGGCTACGGGAACAAAGCACCAGGCAGTGGTCAGCATCCGGGCGCCCTCAACCGGCAACCGCAGGAGCAGACTTACAATTGCCCCGGCGGCGATGACCACAGAAGCAACAGCGCATGCGGCAGCGAATCGGTGAAACATTGCGCACCTCCGGCGGACCGATTGTAGCTCCTCAATTAGCCTCTATATCTTTGAGAACTCGATTCGCGATGTCATAAAAACCGCATCAGTCTTGAGGCAACCCAGCCGTACCATTCTAAGAAACCTTTGGATGCCGCGAGCGCTCTTTCGCCCCTTCGGGGCTAGTTCGGTTACGACTCGGAACCCATGGCTTACGTCGTGGGCTGCATTCTTACGCCGCTTCGCGGCTGTCTCCGAGTTCTAGTCCTGGCCCTCATGACCAGCGACGGAAGAAGAGCGCCTGGCGCGCGACGGGCTCGGCCTTCTGGGTGAGGGTTGCCAGCTGGTGTTCGCTGAGCGGAGTGAAGTCGCGGGCGAGCTGCACGTTCTCTTCGAGCTGGGCGATGGTGTCGCAGCCGATGATCACGGTGCTGACGGGCAGCGAGAGCACGTAGTACAGGGCTTCCTTCATGGCAAGCGTTCCGGGGCCAGGGGCGGTGCCTGTCCACCCTCCCTGTTGGTGGGGGTCCGGTTTCCAGCTGGCGAGGATGCGGCCGCGGGCGGGAATCTTCATGCCGATAATGCCGAGTTGCTTCTCGACCGCGAGGGGCAGAAGTTTTTCCATGAAGCTGAGGTGGTGCTTGTCGGCAGCGTTGAGGGCCATGAGGATCTGGTCGAAGGGGAAACGTTCCAGGCACTGGATGAGGAAGTCAGGATCAGTGTGACCGGTGACGCCGAGGAAGCGACCCATCTTCTGTTCTTTTGCTTCCTGAAAGGCCTCGATGGCGGCGCCCTTGGCGAAGATGCGATCGACATCGCCCTGGTTGTCGATGTGGTGGAGCTGCCAGGCGTCGAGGTGGTCGGTGTTGAGCAACTTGAGGGATTGTTCGATCAACTTCAGTGAACCGTCGCGGGTGCGGTCGTGCGACTTGGAAGCAAGGTAGACCTGATTGCGGCGGCGCTTCATGACTTCGCCGATGTAACGCTGGCTCCAGCGCTCTTCCCCTCCATACATGGCAGCCGTGTCGATGTAATTGACGCCTAGGTCAATGGCGCGCTCGATGATGGGCACGGCGACGGCCTCGTTGTTGGGCTCCTCGATGGAGGCTTGGCCACCGAGACTGAAGATGCCGACGCGGTAGCCGGTGCGTCCTAGGTTGCGCGTGGGCATGGCTTTTTCGGTCACGGGATTGAGGGGCAGAGGCGGCAACTTGCTTGACGCGGTTCCGGTGACCTTACCGGCGACAACCGCGGCGCCGAGTACGCTGGATTTTTTCAGGAAGTCGCGACGGGAGGAATCGAGATTCTTGGGCATGAGAACCTCCGAACCGGAAATGGTATGCCTGGGGAAGGCTGCTGGGCAATGCGGAAAAACCAAGAGCGGATAACCACAGGGGTCACAGAGGAGCACAGGGGTTTCACGGGGGGCGCCCTCCGACAGCGGCGACGCTACCTGCGCAGACAAGAATGTCCGCGCCACTGCCGCCGGTGACAGCGAGTTTCATGGGCCGGGCTAAAACAAAAGTTCATGGCCTGCCTCCATCGCAGGAGTTGCGCGGGGTCTAAGGATTTCAAAGTCCCACTGACGGAAGGCTGGTTCCTAGAGCGGCAACCACGTCCCAATTCCCTTCTCCAGCGCACGTTGGTAAATCAGCGGGGCGGTTGCCAGGTCGTCGAGGGCGAGGCCGAGATTGCAAGCGATAGTGCGTTCTTCCGGTTTCTGGCGGCCTGGCTTGCGTCCGGTGACGAGTTCTCCGAGATCGGCGTGGATGGTTGGGATGTCCTGGAAGTATCCGATATCGCGGTAGTGGTGGAGTTGCGGGACGTCGTCGGTGCAGAATTTATCGGCTTCGTGGAGGGCGGCGGGGTGCCAGTAGGAATCGAAATCCACGAGCGAAGCGAAAGCGCCTTCGCGCAGCCATCCGCGTTGGATGGTGGCGTGGGGCTTGCGCAGGATGGGGCCAGCGGTTACGACGATGTCGCTGTTTGCGACGGCCTGCTTCGGGTCGGTCACCGGGACGGCTTCGATGCCGAGTTGAGCAGTTGCTTCGTGCGCATAGCGGGTGGCGCGGTCGGAGTCCGTGTCGTAGGCATAGACTTTCTTCAGCGGGAACACAACCTTCAATGCCTCGAGGTTGCTGCTGCCTTGCACACCGCAACCGAGGACGCCTACGGTTGCCGAGTCCGGGCGAGCGAGATATTTTGCCGATATGGCAGTGGCAGCACCGGTGCGCTTGGCGGTGATCCAGGTACAGTCCATTAAAGAGAGCGGCACGCCGGTTTCAGGATCATTGAGAATGAGCACGCCGGTGATGTAAGGCAGACCGCGTTTGCCGTTCTCGGGATATCCGCCGACCCATTTCATGCCCGCGGCCTTTTGGGCAGGAATCGAAGCGGGCATGGCGTGGATGAAGGCGTCGGGCATGGTGTGGATGCCGATTTTCGGCGG